>JAFSTK010000053.1 GCA_017450535.1 Treponema sp. | reverse complement strand
GGTTTGTTTGAGAGCATTGAGAAAAAGAATGCTTCCATTGCAGCTGACCCATCCTACCGTAACATTTACAAGTATTACTTTATCGGAATAAATTATGATAAGTGCAACAACAGCGTTTTTCCCTGTTATGTCCAACCCCTTCGTGAACTCAAAAGTTCTGGGCTGATAGGTGGAGGTGGAAGTTATGATACCGTCAAAATAACCGATTTCAAAATCTTGGAAGAATAGGGGATTGAAAGGGGGAAAGGTAGGGAGCGATAAGAAAGGGCTGTCTAATAAGTTTAATCCGTTGTGTCATTCCGAACTTGATTCGGAATCTCTGCACTACAGGTAGTGTAGATGCTGAAACGAGTTCAGCATGACATTACTTATTGGACAGCCCCTTTAGCGATTCTCCGAAGAAGCTGTGCTTCTGAGGCGACAAGGTGTCGTTCCCCTTTTTTATGTAAAAAACTAAAAAATTGCAAAAAAAGCGTAAAAAATGTCAAAAAACGCTTGTTTTTCGCAAAAATATGCTTCAGTTTGACGGTTGAATGCTGTAAAAATGCACAAAATTAAGTGAAAAATGTTAAAAATTGACCGAAATTTGTCAAAAAATCGGGAAAAATAGGCAAAATAACGGACAAAACTGGCTAAAAATGTTCAAAAAACAGGCAAAAAACACGAAAAATTCAGAAAAAATGCGAATTTTCACAAATTTTTCTGAATTTTATTGACACGATGCAAACAATACTGTATATATAATCATGTAAACATCAAAGGCGATGGGGACACGGTTTTTGAGGAAACCAAGAATTGTGTTCTCACCGCCTTTATTTTTTACAAAATCTACAGGCTGGGCTGAAAACAGCTACCGCCGCAAGGAGATACAAATGGCTGAATCAATTCCTGAGCTTTTTGGAAGCATGGTGTTTAACGACAGCGTGATGCGCCAGCGACTTCCCAAGGAAACCTACAAATCGCTCAAAAAAACAATGAGTGATGGCACTCCGCTTGAACTGGGTGTGGCGAATGTGATTGCAAACGCAATGAAAGATTGGGCAATCGAAAAAGGCTGCACGCACTACACGCACTGGTTCCAGCCGCTTACCGGCGTTACCGCAGAAAAACACGAGTCGTTTATCAATCCGACAAGCGATGGCGGCGTAATTATGGAATTCAGCGGAAAAGAGTTGATTAAGGATGAGCCTGACGCTTCTTCTTTCCCGTCTGGTGGACTTCGCGCTACGTTTGAGGCTCGCGGCTACACTGCATGGGACCCGACCAGTTATGCGTTCGTTAAGGAAGGCACGCTCTGTATTCCGACTGCGTTCTGCTCATACACTGGCGAGGCATTGGACAAAAAGATTCCGCTGTTGCGCTCAATGGAAGCAATCAACAAACAGGCGTTGAGAATTTTGCGCTTGTTCGGAAATACAACGGCAAAGCGCGTTACCACAAGCGTCGGTCCGGAGCAGGAATATTTCTTGGTGGACAAAGGTTTGTACGACCAGCGCAAAGACTTGATTTTCTGCAAGCGCACGCTGTTCGGTGTTCTTCCGCCGAAAGGTCAGGAAATGGACGACCACTACTACGGTACGCTCACTCCGCGCATCGTGGAATATATGCACGATTTGGACAAAGAGTTGTGGAAGTTTGGCATTTTGAGCAAGACAAAGCACAACGAAGTTGCTCCGGCTCAGCACGAGATGGCACCGATTTACACGTCATCTAACCTTGCGACTGACCAGAACCAGCTGACCATGGAGATTATGAAAAAGGTCGCTTTGAAGCACGGTCTGTACTGCTTGCTTTCTGAAAAGCCGTTTGACGGTGTGAACGGAAGCGGCAAGCACAACAACTGGTCAATGAGCACTGATGAAGGTGTGAACTTGCTTGATCCGGGTGACACTCCGCGCGAGAACGCTCAGTTCCTTTTGGTGCTTGCGGCTGTTATCAAAGGCGTGGACGAGTTCCAGGATTTGTTGCGTGCGAGCGTGGCTTCTGCGGGTAACGATCACCGTCTGGGTGCAAACGAGGCGCCACCGGCAATCATCTCCATCTTCCTAGGCGAAGAATTGCAGGCTGTTCTTGATTCAATCGAAAAGGGCATTCCTTATGGCGGTCGCATTAAGCAGCAGATGGAAGTTGGCGTTACGGTTCTGCCGAAAATCCCCAAGGATACGACCGACCGCAACAGAACGTCACCGTTCGCCTTTACCGGCAACAAGTTTGAGTTCCGCTCTGTCGGTTCTGCGCTTTCAATCTCTGGTCCGAACGTCGTTCTGAACACGGTGATTGCAAAAGAGCTGGATGACTTTGCGACGGAACTTGAGGGCGCAAAAGATTTCAACACGGCATTGGCTGATTTGATTAAGCGCACTATCACCGAGCATAAACGGATTATCTTTAACGGTAACGGTTATGACGAAAAATGGGTGCACGAAGCAGAGGCTCGCGGTTTGATGAACTTGCGCACTTTGCCCGATGCGATGGAGCACTACTTGGACAAGAAAAACGTCGATTTGTACACCAAGTACGGCGTTTATACAAAGACCGAGATGAAGAGCCACCATGCGGTCAAACTGGAAAAATATTCTAAGATTCTGAACATCGAAGTGAACACGATGATTGAGATGATTTACAAGGATATTCTTCCGGCAGCATACAGCTTTATGAATGACGCGGCAGAAACCGTGCTCAAAGTAAAGCAGGTTGCGAAGGGCGCAAAATGTGCGGCAGGCGCGGCAGTCGTTAAAGAAATGAGCGAACTTGCTGATGCGTTGGTTGTTGAAGCTGAAAAACTTGCAAAGGTGCATGAAAAGGCAAACAAAATCAGCGACGAGGCAAAACAGGCTCGCTTCTATGCGGACGAGATTCTTCCGCAGATGGCGGCAGCCCGTGCAGTGGCGGACAAGATGGAACCGCTGCTTGGCGAAAAATACAAGCCGTATCCGAGTTATTCGGATTTGTTGTTCAGAGTGTAGATAATCTACACTGCTGTGTGCGTCTGCGCTTACGGCAGAACCGTGTCCCAAAACCCGCGGTTGAAACCCCTGCGGGGACGCTTCGCTTTTCAAAGCGGTTTTGTGCCACGAACCTGCCTACGCTCCGCCACACACAGATTGTATCGTAGCAATACACAAAATAAAAATTCGTACAATGGCGTATGTTTGCATTTTTCTGTTTTAGGAAAAGTGTCAGACATGCGCCATTTTTTTTCGGCAAAAAGACATAGGATTATGGAGGTAAAAAAATGGACGTTGCTGAAACGTTTTCTTCCCTGCAAGGTGAGATTTGGGGAGTATGGTTCTTGGCGGGCGCTGCGCTGGTTTTCTGGATGCAGGCTGGCTTTGCTATGGTAGAGGCTGGATTTACTCGCGCAAAGAACACGGGTAACATTATTATGAAGAACTTGATGGACTTCTGTATCGGTACGGTCATGTGGTTCCTCATTGGTGCGAGCTTTATGCTCTCATATACTGACCCTGCGACGGGTGAGGTGAGCAAGGGTATCTGGTCTGTGCTGGGTAAGCCGGGATTCAGCGTGTTCAGTGAATACGCCACGTTCGATTTCTCTGGCTTTGTGTTCAACTTGGTGTTCTGTGCGACTACGGCAACGATTGTTTCCGGTGCAATGGCAGAACGCACTAAGTTCAGCACCTATTGTATTTATTCTGCGATTATTTCTGGCTTTATCTATCCGATTGAAGCGCACTGGACTTGGGGCGGCGGTTTCCTCGCTGAGTGGGGCTTCCATGACTATGCGGGTTCTGCTTGTATCCACATGGTCGGCGGTATCTGTGCGTTGATTGGTGCGGCTATGCTTGGCCCGCGTCTGGGAAAGTTTGGTCGTGACAAGAGCGGAAAGGTGACGAGCGTACACGGTTTCCCCGGACACAACATTGCGATGGGCGCGCTCGGTGTGTTCATCCTGTGGCTGGGTTGGTACGGATTCAACGGTGCGGCGGCGACTGATTTGCCCACACTCGGTTCAATCTTCCTGACGACGACAGTTGCGCCGGCAGTTGCGACAGTGGTTGCGATGATTTTCACTTGGGTGAAGTATGGTAAGCCTGATGTTTCAATGTGTTTGAACGCATCGCTTGCGGGCTTGGTTGCGATTACCGCTCCGTGTGATGTCGCTGACTGTGCGGGTGCCGCAGTGATTGGCGCGGTTGCTGGTCTGCTCGTGATTTTTGGTGTATGGCTGTTGGACTACAAGCTGCATATCGATGACCCGGTTGGTGCGGTTGCAGTACATATGATGAACGGTCTGTGGGGTACAATTGCGGTCGGCTTGTTCGCCACAAAGTCTGCTCCGGGATTTGAGCTTGCTGGTATTACCGAAGGCGTGTTCTACGGTGGCGGTGCGGCTCAGCTTGCAAAGCAGTTTGGCGGTATGGGCATCATCATCCTGTGGACGGTGGTGACGATTACGATTGCGTTCCTGGTTCTGAAGAAGACGATTGGACTTCGCGTTTCGGCAGAGGAGGAAATCCTTGGTCTGGACAAGCTGGAGCATGGTCTTGCCTCAAGCTACGCTGGATTTACGATTCCGTACACTCCGGAAGAAGTTGAGGAGGCGAAGGAAGCGGGAGTTGCGTTGCCGGAAGACGCGGCGATTCCTGTGGTGCGCACTTCCAGCATAAGCGGCAAGAAGTTGACCCAGGTGACAATCATTACACGCCAGAACAAGTTCGATGCGTTGAAGCGCGCGCTCAATGGCATTGGTGTAACTGGTATGACCGTAAGCAACGTAATGGGCTGTGGTTATCAGAAGGGTGC
>JAFSTK010000052.1 GCA_017450535.1 Treponema sp. | reverse complement strand
GATGGTAATAGGACTGTCCGCGTCTTCTGGTAAATATCGCCGCACCATATCTATCTTGTCTCGTATGTCGTTCGCCGCTGCGTCTAGGTTCGTGCCAAATTCAAATTGTAGGATGACCAGCGATACGCCCGACTGTGAACGCGACTGCATTTTTTTAAGACCGCTCAAACCAGAAAGCGAACTTTCCAATGTGCGCGTCAAACTCTGTTCAATTTCCTCAGGACCTGCGTTTCCGTAGGTGGTATATACAATCATGTACGGTAAGTCCATATCCGGGTACATATCAACCGGAAGACTTTTGGTACAGTACACGCCCAAGCCAATCAACACCAAGAAAATAAGCAGTGTCGTGGTGGGCTTATTAACACATCTTTCTGATAGTGTCATACTTTCTCCTTAAATACTCCGCAAAAATTCGTTTATTTGCTCGCGTCTGTTGTTGAAATAATATTTACCTGTGCGCCATCATTCAAAAGTGACTGACCTTTTATGACGATTTCATCACCGGCAGAAAGTCCTTCTGTAATTTCTGTTTTGTTGTCTACAGAAATACCAATTTTTACTGCCTGCAAGCGCACCGTTGCATTTTTGTCGCCTTCTTTTTGATTTGCAATCACAAACACAAATGGCTTACCGTCACGGCTAATCATTGCCGCATTCGGAATAACGATAGCATTTTTTACGCTGTCAGTGACCAAACGAACGCGCGCGTACATACCCACTTTAATTCGGCTGTCCGGCGGCTCAATGCGGAGCTTAATGCTCATCGTACGGGTAGAAGTATCCAAAACAGGGCTGACCTCAAACACTTTTGCCTTAAACTCTACGCCGGGATATGCGTCAAATGTAACAATTGCCGTCTGCCCCTGCTTGATGCGGCTGATAAAGCGTTCCGCAACATTTACTTTGATTTCCAAATCATCGGTGCGCGCAATTCGGGCAACAGTAACTGCCTGACTTACCGTTGCGCCAATAGTCGGCGGAATTGACGTAATGCGTCCTGCAATCGGCGCACGTACAGGGCTCTCACTGTAGTTCATACCAGGGCGGCTTGCGTCAACATAGGCAAGAACTTGGTCTTTGCGCACCATGTCGCCCACGCTCACCAAAATGCGTGAAATTTTACCCGCCATATCCGGCATCACGTTAACCGCAGAAACAGAATCCACATCTCCGCCAAATTCCAGGTATTCGTCCAAGTTGCCCGGAGCCGTTTTGTATGAACTGACCGCGTAAATGATTTCCGCGTCATCCATCTTCTTTGCATCTGCGCCGCCTTTTTTACAACCAGTTGAAAGAACGGCTGCCACTGTCAACACGGCAACTGCCGCTGTCTTTATCCGCATTTTTTTCATATCAAAAATCTCCTTATATCCTTATTCTGATTTTGCCTGTTCCGGCGCACCTGCATTTGCTCCAGTGTTTGCGGGGCGAGTGAGGCTGGTATTCAATGCCTTTTCCAAATCCATAAGCGCGGAAATGTAATTGTTCTTTGCATTGAGTTGACCAAGTTTTGCTTGGTTGAGCGATTTTTCTGCATCGCGCAAATCCAACAATTCAGTCGTGCCGTTGCGATATGAACGCGCAGACATTTCGTAAGCCCTCTGAGCAAGCGTTACGTTTCGTTCCATAACATCAATCTGCTCGCGAGCTTGTTTTAAAGTATCTACTGCAGTACGAACTTGAATCTTCTGATTTTCCTGCGCCAAAGACATGCTCAATTCCAACTTGGCAATATTTGCCTTTAAGTCCGCCGCCTGCTGACGATTTGCTGACCACGGAAGCATATTGGTAATATTCCATGCGAGCGTGATACTGAATGAGCCTTTGTCCATCCAGTTTTTGCTTTTTCCCCATTTGTCAAAATCCAGTGCATACGGTGCGAGTGTCGGTTGCCATGCATAATTTAATGCCAGCGCCGGAGTCCAAGTCTTTAAGTTAATCGCACTCAAATTCATTTTGAGCTGGTCAATATTGTTTTGCAACGCCTGGATATCCAAATTATTTCCACCATAGCGAGCAAGCAAATCATCTGCATCTACATCAACATATGTTGGCTCAATTTCACCGACCAATTCTAGTTTTGTGCCCACGGGAAAACCGAGAAGCATAGCAAATGTATCAAGCGTTTGAGCCGCAGCGCGTTCCACTTGTTGTACATCCGGAATCAAATTTTGATAGGCGACCTGAGCCTGCAAGTATACGAGTTCCGGCACAGAACCATTGCGGTAGTTTGTCTGCGCCTGTGTTGCTCGCTGACGACTATTTTCCAATGTAGTCTGCTGGATTTTCAAATTCTCTTGTTGAAGCAATAATCCATAAAACATCTTGCGAATCTGGGTTGTAGTTTCGCGCTGACTTTGTTCCCATGTGATTTTTCCGCCCTCGTACGCCGCTTGTGTCGCGCGGATGCTCTGAATCATTGCCAAGCTAAAATTCCAACTGACAGAAACGCTGCCAACCGCAGCCCAATGCAGGCTCTCATTCTTTTTCATCGTGCTTTCTACACCTGCGACACCAGTTGAATATGCTGCCCAATTGCCAGCTTGTGCCGCCGCTGCTGTACCTGCACCAGATAAAATGCTACTCCACGTAGAATCAGCATCAGTTGTTCTGTTCATCGTTCCTGTCGCCTGAAGTGTCGGCAACAACACATTCCAACCATACTTGGACGCACGCTCTTTCATCTCCAAATCAAGTTGAGAAGTTTTAAGAGAGCGACTATTTTGCAACGCATATTCCACAGCTTGCTGCACGTTCAGCGTAATTTTTTCATCTTTTTCCGCTGATGACATCGCCGTCTGCTGTTGACCAAACAACGGTGCAAAAAAAGCCAGACAAACTATGCCTAAACAAATAATTCGTTTATTCATACTAACTCCTATATCCTCATTTTTTTCCAATACCATATTGTACAAAGTCAAACATTTTCTTGAGAGCCGACAAAAGCATATCATCGGTCATCTTATGCCCCGCACACTGCATCACTAATGAAACCGGCAAACAAGAAACCCAAGAAATGAATTCTTTAGAATGAAGCGGCATACCAAACGCAGGACGCTCAAATGAAACTGGCAAACGATCACGCCACACATCGGAACCTTCAAATTCCTTCAAGAATCCCCCTTCCGTAGAATCCATCAGCAGCCAGCCACAAATAGGAATAATCGAAGAGCGTAATTGAAAGAATGAGAAAACAGAACGCATCAAAACATACAAATATTCCGAAAAAGTCTGCGCCTCAATAATATTTTCTTTGCTAATCATATCAAGCAAAGTAAGCTCCTTAATGATAAGTGAGCGAATCATCTCGTTCTTGTTGTCAAAATACTCATACAGACTGCTTTTCGCCATACCCAATTCATCAGCTATACGCTCCACCGTCACGCCGTTAAATTTGTATTTTCTGATGACAGACGCAAACGCCGTAAAAAACCGGTTTTCAGCGGGCAGCATATCAGGCGTAATCGTACAAAGCTTGTCCAAGTTTGCCATGCGCTCCTCAGAGATTTTCTGCGGATACAGTATGTCGCTTTTATCAGTTGTTCCAGCAAGACCATTCACTAAAAACAGAACAAGCTTTTCAGCAAATTCCTGCGTAGACTGCGGTTTTTCGCCTCCAGCCAAACGCTTCTCACGCCCTTTGATAAAAATAAAAATAGTAACGCCACAATAAATTGAATTCACATAGCGTTCAAAATCCTTGATAACAATGCTTTCTCCGCTGTCAGAAGAAAACTGAAAACCAGACATTATTGTAACGCCACGTTTTTCCAAATCCTTTATCAGCGTAAATTCAAAATTCTTTTGCGAAGAAAGATTTCCCATCATGTAATCAACATACGAAGGATGGTCGGCAAAAAACTGAATGATATTTGCAACCGGCTCAACTGGCATCACGCCTTTTTGTTCAACCGCCTGCACATTCAAAAGATAATCGGTAAGCGCAGAAACAAAATGCTCATACATCGCCGCAAGTACCGCATCCTTATCTTTATAATGCCGGTAAATTGCAGGTTTTGAGATACCAACTTTTGCCGCAAGTTCACTCATCGAAAAAGCGTTATAACGTGGCTTTTTGTAAAATGAAAAAGCCGCATCTAAAATGAGTTCTTTTGTTGTCTTTGATGAAGATGTTCTCGCCGTCATATAGTTACCGAACAGTCGGTAACTATACTCTACCGAACAAGCGGTAACTTGTCAATAAAATTCGCACCAAACAAGAATAAAAAAATCCACCCTTTTTGGAGTGGATTCTTTGGGCGTTCCCCCGCTTACGCGGGGTCGGGCTTTTCGGGGTTTCGCTTTCGCTTCATTGCCTTTCGGCAACTTACGCCCCTACAATCCCTAACGCTTCGCTTAGCTCGGCTGCTTTCCGATATATGCCAAGATACCGCCGTCAACGTACAGGATGT
>JAFSTK010000051.1 GCA_017450535.1 Treponema sp. | reverse complement strand
GCGCTTGATGTTGTAGGTAATATTTATCGTGCCATTCCGATTTTGCACGCTAGTCCGGGATGTAGCAATCAGGCATCATATCAGACAAATTTGTTTTATCTGGGCGGCTACCATGGCATTCCCAGCTCAAATGCGTATGAAAAAGAAGTCGTCTTTGGCGGCTCAAAGCGTCTTGAAGAGACGATTAAGGGCAGCATAGAGATTATGGACGGCGACATTTACGCGGTTCTGACGGGATGCTCAATGGGCATTAACGGAGATGATATTGACAGCGTTATCAGTCAGTTTGACGGCGACCCGTATCCTGTCATCGGTATTGATACAGCTGGTTTCCGTGGCGACACATATATCGGTTATCAGATGGCTCTTTTGGGCTTGATAAAAAAATTGGCACAAAAAACAAAGACTGATCCGCTGTTGGTTAATCTGTATGGTCAGGTTCCCAGCACCGATATCACATTCCGCGGCGATTTGGAAGAGATTGAGCGTATTTTTGCGCGTCTTGGCGTAAAAGTACAGACATTCTTTATCAAAAAAGATGGCATTCAGCAGCTGAAGAACGCAGGAAATGCCGCACTCAATATCAACATTTCCCCTTGGCTCGGAAAAAATATCGACACATACTTTAAGCATACGTTCGACATCGATACGATTAGATATCCGGGATGGCCAATTGGTCCGACTGCCGTTGCTCATTTTATCCGCACTGTCGCCGCAAAACTTAATCTTGACCCGTATAAATACGAGCAGGTCATCAAAGAGGAGCAGGCATACGTGTACGATTATTTTGACTCGCTGATGGGCAATTTTGAGCGTCACCGATATATTTTGGTCGGCGAAAGCAATGTTGTGCTCGGCATCTCGCGCTTCCTCACAAATGACCACGGACATATTCCGCTTGCAATCATCGTGACTGATACTGTTCCAAAAAACAGCCGCGACGATATTGTAAAAGAATTGCAGGCTTTGGAATGTGAGCGTCGTCCTGATGTTTATTTTGAGATTGACAGCTATGAAATTGAGGGTATCGCAAGAAAGTATGCGGGTAGGGCAACGCTTTTGATGGGAAGTACCTTTGAAAAAACGATTGCCAAGGAACTGGATGTATTCTATGTTTCGACATCAAATCCCTGCTTGGACAAAGAAATCTTGAATAAATCTCACATCGGCACTCGCGGATGTATCTCTCTCATGGAAGATATGTACAATCACTACTAATGCATGGGCCTGTCCTGGAAGATGAAATGTTTCAGGACAGGCCATTAAAAAAAGCGGTCGGCCACCAGAGTCTAGAAAGGGGAAGACCTCCGGCAACCGCCGCTAAATTTCACATTTAATGCATTGGCTATAAAGTCAGTGCTTTTTTGTAGTTATCGTCTAAAAACGATACCGATGCATCAAATTGTTTTTGCTCTTCGTCTGTAAATTTTCGCTCGATGATTTCTGCGATTCCTGTATGATTGACGCGAACCGGAACGTTTACAAACACATTTTGTACGCCGTATTCACCTTGCAACAATACTGAAAGCGGCAAGATTCTGTCTTCATCGCCAAAAATTGCACGGACGACTTCGGCAAGGCTTGCGGCAATTCCGAATTCTGTGGCAAATTTTCCTTGGCAAATGGTGTACGCTCTGTCTTTGACTGTTTTTGCAATTGACGCAAGATTAATCTGCTTAAAGCGCGGATTGTCTGAGATGATGTCTGCGAGCGGCTTTCCACCAATCTGTACCCATGACCAGGGAACAAACTGTGTCTCTCCGTGCTCGCCGGCCACATATGCGCTCACTGACTTTGCGTCGTAACCAAATTGTCTGCTGATTTCTGCGCGGAGACGGGCAGTGTCCAATGTTGTGCCCGTGGAAAAAATCTTTTCACGCTTCCATTGCAGCGCATTCTGGAAATAGTGTGCGATAACATCCGCCGGATTTGAAATGCTGATGATTATGCCGTCAAATCCAGATTTTTTGATTTCTTGAGTCACTGTTTTCGCTTGTTTTACTTGCACAGTAAGACTTGCCATGCGACGTGATTCATCGGGTTTCACTTCTTCAAGCGAACGGAATGCAATCACCAGAATATCCGCATCTTTTATGTCGGCATAGGTTCCGGCCTTTACAATCGTCCGCTTTTGGTGATACACAACGGCATCGGACAAATCCTGCGCTTGTCCCTGCGCTTTTATTTCATTTAAGTCGAGCAGGACAATTTCTTCTGCCAGCCCTTGCGCAATCAGTTCCAACGACACATGCGAGCCGACATGACCCGCACCGATGATAGCGACTTTTCTTCTTGGAATACTCATTTTTTTCCTCCAAAATATGGCTCCAAAAGTTCAAGCACAAGTTTGTTTTCTTCTGGTGAGCCAATTGAAATGCGGAGAGTGGTTGGATGACCAAAATCTGCGCCGCTTCTGATGAGAACGCCAGTTTTTGAGAGAATTTCTGCGACAATCGGTTTGGTGTCTGTTCCGGCATCAAAGAAGACGAAATTTGTGTTGGAAATGGTGTACCGAACGCCCCAGCGGTCAAAAGCCTCATAGTACCGTTTTCGTTCGGAACGAATATTTTCAAGTGTTTTTTGTTTAAACTCTTCATCATCAATTGCGGCAAGGGCAGCCAATTGTGCCGCACCGTTCACATTCATCGGCATTCGCACTTTGTTCAGGTAAGCGAGTAGTTCAGGCTGCGCGATTCCGTAGCCGATACGTAGGTTTGCAAGTCCTTCCAGTTTGGAGAAGGTGCGGAGACTGATGATATTGTCGTGTTTTTGTATCAGTGAAATTGCGTCCGGTGCATTCGGCTCGGAAACAAAAGCAATATAAGCCTCATCCAGCACGACGATGATGTCATTACGAATCTTCGCCAAAAAATCATCCAGTTCTTTTGCGGTAAAAATCGTTCCCGTAGGATTGTTTGGATTGCACAGCCAGATGATTTTTGTTTTTGGCGTGATAGCGGCGAGAATTGCATCTAAGTCCACATGAAAATCTTTGACAGGAACGGTGACGTATGTGCCGCCCATGATTTTTGTGACGTTGCGGTACCAGCCGAAAGATGGATTTACGCCAATGGTTTCTTCTCCATTTTCCAAAAATGCGAGCGCAACTAAGAAAATCAGTTCAAATGAACCGTTTCCTAAAATCAAATTGTCGATGGAAACGCCCAGTTTTTCGCTCAGTCTCTTTCGCAGATTGTAAGCCGCTCCATCAGGATAGAATGAAGTGACCTTTTCCAAAGCTGCCTTTGCGAGTGGAGAAAAGCCCAGCGTATTCTCATTGCTTGCAAGTTTGATTACTTTTTCAAAACCGAATTCACGTTTAATACTGTCTAAACTGCGTCCGCCTTTGTAATCAGGTAAATCGTCAACTGCCTTTCTCGGTTTTATGCTCATTTATTACCTGCCTTGTATGCGCGGGATAATTCATCCGCATAGAGCAACGCATGTTTTATTTCTTCAGCAGTATGCTTTACGTAGGGGAAATCTTCTGGAATTTGTTTTCCCAAGAAGGCGAGGTCACTTTCACGATTTTCGGTGATTTCAAAATCATCCAGTGTGAATGCGGTGTCAAAAGAGTCGAACAGTTTGATTGTGTCCGTGATTTCCGCATCGGTTTTTCCTTCGAGCACAAGTTGCGCCGTAATGCCAAATGCGACTTTTTCGCCATGCAGTTTGTGATTAGTATGACGAAGTTTTGTTGACGTATGGTAGAACGGATGTGCAAAACTGTAGTGTCCGTATTCAGTCTTAAAGCTTCCCGCAAAGCCGGCGATATAGATAATTGAATCAACAACATCGCGTGCCGCCTGTCCAAAAACACCTTTTTCCGCCTCGGAAAGCGCTAAAGATGTCTCCTTTTTTAGACGGTCAAAGGCGATTTGCGCCGCATTAAGAGAGATTGCGGCCGGAATATGCTCAGGATGTTGTTCAAATGTCGGGCGTTCCTCGTAAAATTTTGCGAATGTGTCCACAACGCCGGAAAACAAATAGCGTTTTGGTGCGGTAAAGATGATTTTTGGGTCAGCGATGACAAGACGCGGCGCGTTAGGATTGGGACGGTGTTTTACGTAAGAGCCGTTGTCATCATATTGAATGGTCAATGCTGCCCAAGCCGCGCACGTTGCCGCTACCGTTGGAATGGTTACCACAGGCAGGTGCACGGTGTCAGCAGTCGCTTTTGCCGTATCGAGTACACGACCTCCGCCGATTCCGATGATGAAATCTGCGCCAATTTCAAGCGCGTCCTGTGCGTATGTGTCGAATTGTCGCTGTGACGGATAGCCGCTGAAAATTGAGACACTGTCAGAAGATATGCCGTTAGCGTTAAGCGTGGAGAGCAGTTGTTTTTCTACAGCAGAAAATGCACTTTTACCTGCGATGATGAGCGGATTTTTACCGATTTTTGCAAGATATTCGCCGGCTTTTTCAATCGCGCCGACTTCATTGATATACCAATAGGGTGTTTTAATAGTAAACATATGGTCCTCCCTTCGTGTTTAGATATGATACTCTACGCTGTCCATCATGCCGTGCTCGATTAAGATTTCTTCCAGCCGTTCCTGAGTCATCGGAGTCGGGATAGTGAACATCTCGTTCTCGTCGATTTTCTTTGCGAGCGTGCGGTATTCGTCAGCCTGGGCATGTTTCGGCTCAAACTCAATGACGGTCTTCTTGCGGATTTCAGCCTGCTGCACGATGTTGTTGCGCGGCACGTAATGAATC
>JAFSTK010000050.1 GCA_017450535.1 Treponema sp. | reverse complement strand
GATAATTTTGTATAAAATTCGTCTTGCTTCTGTCGTACAGAATCTTTTAAGTTACTGTTTCCTGCCATAATAACTTTACAATATCATAAAATCCTAAATTTTTCTATAAAACAAAGCGGCTCAGTGAGCCGTCCGTATAACAATTGGTTGTACCGCAGCGGGCTCGACCCGCTGTCGGCTACGAACCTTTGTTAGGCGATATTTCTTTTCTACAATGCCTTGTAGATTTTATACTTTTCATATACTATACATTTCATAGGGGACGCTTAGTAAATTGTGGCGGCTTGCCTCCGATTTCTCGTGAATGAAGGAGGCTGTCTGTGACAAAATACGAAAGAGCAATGCTTGTCATTGCAATCATCGCAATTGTTATAGACCTGCTCACCTTCCTAATAAAATAGGACTTAAGAGCATAAAAAAGCCCGCCTCTTAGCTACCAACTTCGGACGGGCTTGTAATATTAGCTACGGAGGCGGTCGCTCAATTGCTTTGCGTCCCCGTTTATTTAAATATACATAGCTATACTGATTTTGTCAACTTTTCATTTCTTTTTAGTAAGATGTAGTTTCTAATACTTGAAAGATTTTTGAATCTTTTTAAATGTATCAAGATAACGGGCAAAATTTTCAGGATTTGAAGTAAATGTCAATACATTCGCAACATTACCTTTCATAAAAACAAATTGAATCTGCTGAACTTTCGTTCCATTTATTTCCCCTGCAATTATTTGATAATTGTCTTTTGTTTCTATTAAATTAAAATTACTATAAATTGTTTTGATATATTCTCTAGAAGCTTCAAGATATCCTTTTACAGAATATTTTGAAGGCAGTTGTTCTATAGACAAATTTCCATTTTCTTGAAAATCATCATTTTCCTCCAAGGGTGAATACAATATAAACAACGCAGAAGAATCTGTTCTTTGTGCCATCCATCCTGCCGGAACTGTTATTGAATAATTGTCAATTTTTACTTCCATTCCATTTTCACAGAATGCAACACCTGCAAGCATCAATAAAAATAATGCTAAAATTGTTTTTTTCATAAAATTTCTCCTTAAAATTTTATAATATTTTTTAGAAAAATGTTGGAGGATTTTCTTATTAACAATAAGCGGGCCAGTGGGCAGTCCACATAACAATATTTTCGCCGTATCCGTTTAAACCTCCCGCACACAAAATTCGCCGTTTAATGTGCTGTAAGATTCAATCGTATCTCCTTATTCTATCACAACATCTTTCAAAACCCCAGCATTTAATCGGAACCCCATTTTGTGCTTGCCGTTTTCTTTTATTCAACAAGGTAGTTGCTGTTGTTAAAGATTTTGATTTCCGTCATTTGGAAAGATAATTTTTTTTGTTAGCCGAGCGTTAAGGATTGGAACGGTGCGCGAATGCGCATTGCGAAGCAACGGAGCGATAGCGTAGCCGTGGAAAGCCTGACCCGCCGGCAGGCGGGGAACGCCCTTTTTTCTGCTACATTCAATTTGATGATTTTTATAAAGAAAAAATCCGAAAGCTATTGACACAAAACTTGCGTTAGCATACACTAACAATGTAGTTAGTTATTGCTAACAGATAGTACCTCAATATGCGGGGGTAAGCGTTTGACTGTTTCCTGCTTTGCCCCCGCTTTTTTTTTGGAGTTAAAAATGGGATTTGATGAGACGCTGATACATTGTGGTGCGCCTGCGCTCTGTGGTATCAAGCCTGCGTGTCTTTTTTCAATGAACAGCAAAAACTATGCGGACGGCTTTGAAAAACTGCATCATTGGCGTTCTTCTTTCTCCAAAGAAAAAACATTTTTTACTGCGCTTAAAAAATCTGATGGTCGTATTCTTTTCTTCATCTACAACAGAAATCTTCTCGAACAAGTGCTGAAAAATCCGCAGAATCGCGTATATCTGTCTTCTAAAGGATATCCGGTTGAAAAAGGTTTTGCTTCGGTTATCGCTCTTCTTTTGCATCGTCTCTCTGTGAATCAGGATTTTCCGCATGAGGTCGGTTTGTTTTTAGGCTATCCGCTTGAAGATGTGGTCGGCTTTGAAAAACAGAAAGCGGAAGGTTTCAAATATTCTGGAATTTGGAAAGTCTACGGCGACAAGGAAAGCGCAATTCGCCGAATGAACTTGTACAAATCTTGCACAGAAACCTGCATGAAATGGCTCGGGGACGGACTTTCAGTTCTCTCTGCGACCAAAAAATATAAATTGGAGGCATAATTATGAAGGTAGCAATTGTCTACGCATCAACAACAGGCAACACGGAGTCTTTGGCTCGTGCGGCAGAAGAAGGCGCAAAGGCAGCTGGTCGGGAAGTGAGTTTAACTGCAGCGGATAGTGCAGATGCGGCAGAAACACTTGCGGCAGATTTGATTCTTTTGGGAAGTCCTGCCATGGGCGCAGAGCAACTTGAGGATTCAATGGAATCATTCTTTTCTTCAATTGAAGGAAGTCTTTCTGGAAAGAAAGTCGGACTTTTCGGCTCATACGATTGGGGCGATGGTCAGTGGATTTCAGATTGGAGCGACCGCGTGACTGGAGCAGGAGCGACACTCGTAAACGCCGTAAAAGCGCACCTTACCCCGGAAGACGCAGATTTGGAAGCGGTAAAGCAACTGGCAGGAGCTTGAGTTTAGCAATATTCATGGAACGGTAATGCCGTTCCTTTTTTTTGATGCAAAATCGTTTTTACCCCAGCGCGACATCAAGCACCATCATGAGCGCAAATCCCACGGCAAATCCGAGCGTACATATATCAGTTTTTTCGTCGCGGGTGGCTTCGGGCAGCAGTTCCTCGACGACAACATAGACCATGGCTCCTGCGGCAAATGCGAGCAAGTAGGGCAAAAGAGGCAAAATAAGCGAGGTCAAAAGAATCGTTATGACGGCAGCAATCGGCTCGACTGCGCCTGAAAGAGTTCCGTAGACGAATGAGCGCATCTTGCCGTTTCCTTCGCTTCTGAGCGGCATTGAGATAATGGCTCCTTCCGGAAAATTCTGAATCGCAATTCCAATTGAAAGGGCGAGCGCACCTGCCGCCGTGATTTGTGCTTCACCGCTCATCATGCTCGCGAAAACTACGCCAACCGCCATTCCTTCCGGGATGTTGTGTAAGGTGACGGCAAAGACGAGCATCATCGTGCGGCTCATTTTGCTCACTGTTGATTTCGGACCTTCGGGATTTTCTGCCATTGCGTGCAAGTGGGGCGTAATTTTATCGAGCAGGAACAAAAACGCCACGCCGAGCGCAAATCCCACAAGAGCGGGCAAAAATGCAAGGCGGCCGAGCGATTCCGACATGTCCATTGCGGGAATCAAAAGCGACCACACGCTGGCGGCAATCATCACGCCCGCGGCAAATCCCAAAAGCGCGCGCTGAACCGAGTCATTCATTTCTCTTTTCATAAAGAAAACGCATGATGAGCCGAGAGTCGTTCCCAAAAATGGAATCAGAAGTCCTAAAAAAATTGTGTTCATATCGCTAGTATAGCATGAGGTTAAAAACACCGGGCATTACAATTCCAGCGATTCAAGTTCATCGAGCATGGAAAGAATCGTTTTGCGGTTCGTGCTGTCAAAATGCTCGGCTTCTTTTGCAAGACGCATGAAAAAATCCTGCATGGAAACAAGTTTTTCCATGGGAACTTTTGTCGGATTGTATTCAATCAGAACGCTTCCCGTGAGCAGATTGTTTTCTATGTGCGTAATGGCATCTGATTTTTTGAGAATCGTCAAAGCCTTTTCAACCAAATCTTTTTCTTTGAAAACCGGAGCGCGCAACCTCACTCGCCCCGGAAAAAAACTCGTAATCATTTCAAAAGACCTCGCATTGCTTTTACGCTGATACCGACCGTCGTTGAGTTGTGGAGAATTGCGGCAAGCTGCGGAGAAATAAGACCGAACACGCCCAAAAGAAGCAGAAGAGAATTTACTTCGATTATGAATGCATTGTTTTCGTTTATTTTTCTCACAAGTTCCTGACCAAGTTCACGCGTTACGGCAACTGAATTAAGACCGCCTTCCGTCAGAACAATGTCAGCCGTGTCGCTTGCGATTGAAGAGCTTCCTTCGATTGCGATTCCCACGTCTGCCGCACTTAAGGCCGGTGCATCGTTTATTCCGTCGCCGAGCATAATCACCTTGTTTCCGAGGGATTTTTCTTTTTCGATGAGTGAAACTTTGTCTTCGGGAAGAGCCTGGGCGTAATATGCGTCAAGACCTGCGTTTTCTGCGATTTTCTTTGCGGCTCCTTCAGTGTCACCGGTAATCATTACACAGCGGCGGATTCCAGTTTCCTTAAGGTGGCGGATTACATCCTTTGCTTCAGGGCGAACCGGGTCTCCGATTGCAATCACGCCTGCAAGAAATCCGTCATAAGATAGATACAGAAGAGACTGCCCGGTTTTGAGCGATTCGGCTTGAATAGATTTGACTTCATCGTTGTTCGGGATTTTTTCGTCATCAAAAATGAAATGCGCGCTTCCAATACGCACCTTTTTTCCTTCAATAGTTGAAGCGATTCCGTGCGCAACGATGTATTCGACCTTCGAGTGCATTTCCGGGTGGAAAAGACCTTTTTCTTCCGCATGTGCAACTACGGCACGGCCGAGCGGATGCGGAAAATGCTCTTCCAGACACGCCGCCGTCTGCAATACGAAATCTTCGGTAAAGCCTTTCATCGCGTGAATCTTTTCGACGACTGGATTTGCATAGGTGAGCGTTCCCGTTTTGTCGAAAATCACAGTCTGAGCTTCAGCACATTCTTCAAGATATTTTCCGCCCTTTACGCTGATTCCAAGCGATGCGGCTTCCTTCATTGCTGAAAGAACTGCAATCGGGGCGGCAAGCTTCATTGCGCATGAATAATCGACCATGAGCGTGGACATCGTTTTTGTCATGTTCCGAGTAAAAAGCCATGTGAGACCTGCAAGCGCAAAATTGAGCGGAACGATTTTTTCTGCAAGAAGTTCAGAGCGTCGCTGGACATTCGCCTTTAAGTTCTGTGAATTGTCTATCATCTGAATGATGTTCTGGACTTTTGTGTCACGGCCTGTCGAGCGTGTGCGGATTACAAGTTCTCCTTCAGAAAGAATCGTGCCTGCAAATACGCCGCTTCCTTCTTTCTTTTCGACTGGAAGGGATTCGCCTGTAATGCTTGCCTGGTTGACCATGCCTTCGCCGCGTTCAACTGTTCCGTCACATGGAATCATGCTTCCTTCGCGGACGATGACGAGGTCATCTTTTTTGAGTGCAGTCGCTGGAATCGACTTTTCTTCGTTGCCTTCAAGAATATGGACAGGCTCGTCTGAAATAAGGAGCTTGTGTGCAAGGTTTCCGTACGACGCACGCTTTGTTACATCTTCAATGGATTCTCCCATCTGCAAAAGCATTGATATTGAACTTGCAGTGTTCGTGTTTCCAGTGAGGGATGCAACCGTGAGTGCTGTAGCATCAAGCATCTGGGTGCTGAAAATTTTAGCTTCTGTAAGGCAGATTCCGAGAGCGTCCAATACGCGGGGAACAATGTTCTTAAAGAGAAGAAGTTTTCGGACGGGTAGTGGAAGCATTTTTTTGAAGAAATAATCAATCATCGTGGAGATGAAAATGCTCATAATGCTTTCCGTAATTGGAATCTGAGAGACGGCTTCAAGGAGCTTTTCGTCCTCAAGATATTTTGAGCCTAGTGCCTTAAAAAGATTTTCGATTTCGGATTGTGAGATAACGGATGAATCAAACAAAATGAGGTATGAGCCGATGTTTGTGTTCACGGAAATATCGGTGATTCCGTCCTGAACAGCAATAAGGCTCTGGGCAAGAATAGCCTGCCGAGGAGAAATTTCGCGCATGTTGTAGTGAACGCGGATTCTCCCCGGCAAGGCATGATGGATAACAGCAGTCACGTTATGCCTTCGCTTCTGCTTTTTTCTGGTTGTTGTATTTTGCTTCTGCAACAATGTCCTGGGCGTCTTCTTTTACGCTCTCAGCAAACGCCGTAGCTTCGTCTTTGAGCTGCAAGCCCTTTCCGACTACAGAAGCACATGCTTTTTTGAACGCCGGATTTTTTACAAGAGAAACAGCCGCAACACCAGCTACGACACCAACACCGAACGCAATCCATTTGTTAGAAAACATAATGACCTCACAAAATGTAATATAAAAAATACTATTGCGTTTGCCGTTAGTTGTCAATAACAGTAATTATATAAAACTAATAGATGTAAATTGAAACTATAAAACCCTATTCGATGCAAAATATTGTTATATATTGCTAACATTTCAAAAAAGTTGTATACCTTTTATGTAAAGTTAGAATATGCTAACCAAAAATGAAGCATCACATGAAAGTAACGCGCATAAACAAAATCTTTGCAAAAATTGGTGCATGGCAGATTCGCTATCGGCGGGCGATTCTGACCGTCGTTTTAGTTATTTCCGCTCTCTGCCTTGCTGGACTTACAAAGCTCAAGATGTCGAGCAACGAAGAAGCCTGGTTTGAGGACTGGGAACAAGTCAAAGTTGATTCGGATCGCTTCAAGGATTTTTTCGGAAGCGACGATTCAATCATGGTGCTTGTTCAGGCAGAAGATGTGTTTGCCCCGAATGTCCTTGAGGCGATTGACCGGCTTGGCTCTCGGCTTGAAAGCGAAGTTCCTTATGCCGACGAAGCGACTTCCATAATGAACGTAAAAATCCCGATTGGAACGGAAGATTCGATTGACATCAGAAATCCGTTTGAAGACGGCATTCCAGACGACCCAGCAGAACTTGCCTCAAAAAAAGCATTTATCTTGAGCCGCGATTCTCTCGTGAACAACATTGTCTCGGACGACGCAAAGGAAACATGGATTTGCCTTTCGCTTGAAAAATATGACGGCGGAATCGACTTTGCGACAGAAGCGATTGCCCGCCCTGCTCAAAAAGTCATTCTTGAAGAAGCGGCCCTTTCCGACGGCTCGTACACATTCAAGCCGACCGGCATGTCGTACAGCGAAATGGAAGAAAACGATGTTGTCGGCCGTGAGTGCGCCATCCGTGTTTTGTGCGGTTTTGCCGTGATGCTCCTCTGTCTCGTGCTTTTCGTGCGCTCCCTCCGCGGCGTTATCGTTCCAATCCTTGCGACCGTTGCCGGAATCGGTTCTGTTTTGGGATTGAGCGCGCATATTGGCATTATGGCAGACTCAAACATGATTACGCTCCCGATTCTTTTGGGCATGGCGCTTTCTGTGGGCTATTCGATTCATTTTGTAAACTCGTTCCGAATGCATTTCCGTCGCACAGGAATCCGAAAAGAGTCAGTCGTCAAGGCAGTCGAAGAAACAGGCTGGCCGATTCTGTTCACCTTAATAACTACAGTCGCTTCCCTCGTCTCATTCCTTTTCTCCGGCATCGGTCCGATTCGCTGGGTAGGCGGCATTTCATCGTCAATTGTCTTTGCCGTGTATCTGTACGTCATCATTTTTATCCCGATTCTGATGAGTTATGGTAGGGAGCGGCACGGCGCAGCAGTGCAAAAACAGTCCGGTGGACTGTTTTTAGCGAGTCTCCGAGCAACTGGTTGCGAGGGCAAGCCTGGGGTTTTAGGGGCTGTGCTCCTAGGCGAGGGGGTAGGGAGCGACGGCGAAGCCGGCAAAACTCACGAGGTGAGTTTTGAGCGAG
>JAFSTK010000049.1 GCA_017450535.1 Treponema sp. | reverse complement strand
TAAAATCTCAAGATATGGCTTTATATAAAAAGTCGCCGCTTTCTCGCTCATTTTGTGATATGGAGAAGGAATCTGGAATTTTAGTAATTGTCGTAAAAAAACTTCTTCCTTGCGTTTAGCAGAAATAAGCATTTTTCCCGCATTCGTAAGGCTTATTGTTGGTTCAAGGAGTATAAAACCAAGTGCTTTTGGTGCGCGATTAATTCTATCTCTTGCACTAAAGGCGGGATCATTATTTCCAGCACCATTAAAAAAGTTTTCGTTGCGTAATAGATTCATAAATGAAATCTGCGTTTCGGCATTCCATTTTTGACCTGCAAAATTCGTATGCAAAAGGTCAATTTCTGGAATCATTTTTTCAGGAGTTCTTGGCGATGTTGTTATGAATAAAACTTTACTGTCTATAGATTTTGCCATTGCTATTCCTTGTAATTCGCCACAAGAATATGATTTGCGACAGATTTAAAACGATTACGAATATTGACAGCATATGCTTTAGGATATTCGGCAATAATCATATTACTATAGAGTTGTTCCGTCAAAGGAGTTTTACCAATGACTAACAAAGCTTTACAGGAAAGATTCTTAAAATCCTGTGCCAGTTTTTCATGTGCCATATCATTAAAACCATCCTTATATTCTTCGTTGCCATAATCCGAAAAAACACAATCGTATGGTGGATCAAGGAACATAAAATCATCTACTTTTGCTTTATCAAAAATTTGAGAATAGTCCTTATTGTAAATTTCCGCTGTGTTCAGCAAATCGCTATGTTCTTTTGTAACAAGCGAAGTATTTAAATGCGGATAACGCCCGAAAGGAACATTAAACTCACCTTTTGCATTGTAGCGTATCATACCTGAGTAAGCCGTTTTATTAATAAAAAAGTAAATTAGCGCATCAGAATATTTTTTTTCTTGTAAGCCATTATACATATTTCGTATGGCATAATAAAAGCTTTCATTTTTATCTTCCACATGTTCTGTTGGATAAAGTCTTTTTAATTCATCAAAATCTTTTCGATTGGACTCATATATTTTTTCAACAGAATCCAACTCAATTCGCAGATTTAAATAATTTCTCTTTACCCCATCATAAAAACCAATAAGTTTTGTATTTATATCGTTTATAACTGCTTTCTTTGGTTCTAAATGAAAATACAAAGCACCGCCGCCAAAGAACGGCTCTATATATCTACCGGAAAACTGAGGAATGTGTTTTACAATATGAGGAATTTCTTTTGATTTTCCTCCGCGATATTTTATCAACGGCTTCATATTTTCTCCTACGCATTTAAACTATACCACATAAATCGAAAAAATTATACATATATAATATCATATCTCCTGTCGCAAATAATGCTACACTGGTTTCTATTTTCAAAATTACGGGCGCAGTCTCGGAACTAAATTCAAAATTGTTTGCACCGCGTTCGCTCGGTCTTCCTCATCGGCGAAAATCAATGTGCTCTCGTTGCCGTTGCGTTGGATGATGGTCAGGGTGGTCTTATAACTGCCTGTGCTATCCGGGTCGTTTTCGTAGGCGAGCGTGGGAAGGCTCTCAATGCTCACAAAGTATACCGTCTGCGTGCCAACCACGATTGCATCTTTGTACACGCCGGCCAGTCCGCGGTTTGCACCTTCTCGCGCCGCAATTTCTGTGGCAATCAATGCCGTGCCCACAAGCACTGCGTCCACAAACAATCCCATGTCTCTGAACGGCAGAACGCAAATAATTGCCGCCGCAAACACCGCAATCAAAATCCACTTTGCAGAAGATGTCTGTTTTAGCGCAAGATATTGTGTTCCGACGTTCTCCCGCAATTTTTTTGTCCGGAAGGGAATAGAAATCAAAATCGCCGCATAGCCAAGCAATCCTACGGCACACAAACCTATTGTCATCATATTCATGTTCATCTCCTAAAACTCCGTTTCAGACTCAATTTTTTTGCGATTCATTTTATCTTTCAGCCAAAAAGCCAGGGTCTTCCGTGCGCTTTCAAATGCCAGAGGAAGTTCGGCAAGTTCCTGGTCATTGCGCACATGTCGCCACTCAAATGCCGTCACTTCGCCTTCTTGTGCGGTGAGTTTTGCGTCTGCGAGAAGATTCGCCTCAAAAAACAAATCGCAGGTTTTGTACACAATGTTTTTGTATTCGTACGTATTGGGAAAACTGCACAGATAATGCACGGAATATATTTCTGCGCCAATCTCTTCCTTGCACTCACGGAACGCCGCTTCTTCGGCAGTCTCATTCGGGTCAACAAATCCGCCTGGAAAAGCCAAAAAACCTTTGCGCGGCTCCTTACCACGTCGCTCAAACAATACGCGTCCTTCGCTGTCGCAGATAATCAGTCCTACCGCAGTCGCCACGTTGTTGTACAAGTCAAAGCCGCAGTCAGCGCAGAGCCACTTACGCATGTTCACGTTCTGGATATGTTTACTGCCACAATTCGGACAGAAATTAAAGTCATTCTGCATGGAAACAGTATAGCATGAAAACAAGCCCTTTGGAAGAATAGGGATTGAAAGGGGAAAGAAACCTTTTAGGGAAAGGTGGCGTTCCCCTTTTTTAAAAATACCGTGCCGTGAGCGCATCAGCAAGAACTTCTGCACGACGAAGCGTTTGAATAATCAGCGGAATAAAAAGCGGGAATAGAATCTTGATTTTCATAAAGAAACCTTTTGCTGTTCCCAAACCACCACGTTCCAACTGCGTTTTGATAATTGACGACGCCTCTTCAATCAAAATCGGAATGAAGCGGAAAATAATCTCCGTAACGACGACGAGTGAACGCACAGGCAGATGCAGGGCGGAAAGCGGTTTGAGCAATGTGGCAAAGCCTTCCAAAATTTCTTTTTCGCCCGTGGAATAGATGAAGACCTGTACCGCAGAAAGCGCGCCAAACACTCGGATAAGGGCAAGCACGCAAAGATGAATTTTGAATGGTGTAATCATAAACCATTTCCATTCGGTAAGATGCGGCTCTCCGTCCCGCGCGGGGAAAAATATGAGCTGAATCAAACAATAGAGCAACATCCACGGAAGCACTTTGAGGAACGAAGAGAATAACCGGCTCACGGGATATTTTGCCAGCACCGCATATGCCACCGCAACGACCGCCATTCCAGCCGCAAGATACACTGACTGCATACAAAGCGAGCCAACAAAAATCGCCAGAAATGCGACGTATTTCCATACCGGCGGAAATTTTTGGATAAGTCCGTTGACTTTTGCAGGCGCAGTCGCAAAGGCGGCAGTTTTTCGCAACTTGGAAAGCATTTTTGCGCCGTCGAGCGATTTTTTTGTCTCAAGCGCAATGCTTTCGGCAGGGGCGAGCGGTTTGTTCGCGGAATCAGAGACAATCGCGCAGTTTTCCATGTGAATGGCACGGTCTGCAAATGCCGCCTCTTCCATGCGATGCGTACTGAACAAAATCGTTTTTCCTTCGCGAGCAAGTTTTTGCAGAAGGAGCAGCAATTGTTTGCGGCTAATCGGGTCAATGCCAGAAGTCGGCTCGTCAAATAGAAGCACTGAGCTGTTCATGGCGATAATGCCCGCAATTGAAAGCTTGCGTTTTTCGCCGCCGCTGAGCTGTTGAGTTGAGCGGTCAGCAAATTGTTCAAACGGAAGCCCCACCATGTCCATTGCTTCACGCACCCTTTTTTTTAACTCTTTTCCGCGCACGCCCTGATTTTTTGGGCCAAAGGCAACGTCGTCCGCGGCATAAGCCTCAAACAAAGCCGCCTGACTGTCCTGCAACGCAAGCGACGGATAGCCGTCCGCATACACCTTGCCACCGCTCGGCATAAGCAGTCCCGCCGCAATTTCCATCAACGTGGATTTGCCTGAACCGCTCACACCAGTAATTGCCGTAAGCGAGCCTTTGTAGATATCCAGATTCAAGCCTTTCAAAACAGGGCGGTCTTCATAAGCAAATTCGATGTCGCGGAAAGCGAGCGCAATTTCTGCGTCTGCAAAATCATCTGCCGCGCGGACAGCAGGCTGTACCGGCTCGCCAAAAATATGTCGCACTAACGCCGTATTCGCCTTGAACTTTTCTTTTGAGCCGTCAAAAATCAGCTCGCCGTTCTGAATTACGATGACATGTTGTGCGCGGCAGGCTTCTTCATAATCGTGGGTGATGTGCAGAATAGACTGCCCGTTTTTGTGGCAGGCATCCAAAAAGTCCAGAATATCCGCTCTGGATTCCGGGTCAAGCATAGATGTTGCTTCGTCCAAAACAAGCAAATCGGGATGGAGCGCAAGAATACCGCTGATTGCCAATTTTTGTGTCTGTCCGAGCGAAAGCGCATTTGTCCGGCTGTCCGCACGGTCAAGCATACCAGAGACAGACAGGCTTTCAATAACACGCTGCTCAACTTCTGCGGGAGAAAGTTTCAGGTTTTCCGGACCAAAAGCTGTGTCGCGCGAGACGATGCCTGAAACAATCTGGTCTTTTGGATATTGAAAAACAATTCCCGTTCGTGCGCCTTCCGCAAGCTGGACAGAGCCTTCTTTTATCTCCAAAAATCCTGCGATAATGCGCGCCATTGTACTTTTTCCCGAACCGTTTGCGCCCAAAATGACCGCATATTCACCGTGCTCAATAGAAAACGAAACGCTGTCGAGCACGACTTTTTCAGATTCGGGAAATGAAAATGAAACATCTTTAACGGAAAGTAATGACATTTGCAATATACTACCACAATCCGAGTTGTCTGTCACGCAGACTTATTTGTTTTGCTTCATGCAATTCGTCGCCGTCAGCCGCTTCTCCCAGCAAAAATGATGACGCAGGATTATGACGTGCGTAGTTTTTCCGTACCAATGCCGCATCGTAATTGGCATAGCAATAGCGGCACAAATGCGGACAAGAGTTGTACGCGCCAATGTCGTGAGTGGCGATGCATCCGCAGTGCTGGCGAAGATTTTGTTTGGGAAGCGATGCAATCAGCGGAAAGCCTGCGGCGCGCTCAATCGCCTTGCGTGAGACACATGCGCCTGCTTCCACGCCGAACGCAGATAGGTCAGTTTTTTCCGCGCACGTCTCAATGCTGATTCCTGTCTCGTCACCCACACGGCTGAATGCCTGCGCCAAAAATTGCTGGTCTTGCAGGCTCACTTCCTGAACATCAGGAAAATTCTTTTTGGTCTTTTCATACAAATCGACAAAACTGATGATGCAGCGGTCGGTAGCGAAGCGCAATGTTTCCGCCATTTTTCTGAACTCACGGATGTGCGCCGAGACAGAATAGGTCTGGTCAATAAAAATCGGGTCGTACCGCCAACAGACTTTTTCCATGCCCAATGCCTTGCTCAGCGCAATCGTACTTTCCATCACTTCAGATTTTTCTGGCACATTCGGCTCAATCTCTTTTCCGTAAGGTGTAATCGTCACAAAAAAATACAGCCCAAAGCCAAACGAACGCAATTCTTCCACATACGGCAACATCGGCCGGGGATTTTTCGTGCAGAACACAAAGCAGTCTGTCACATCGGGGGTCAGTTTGTAGCGCGTCACTTGCTGACCATAATATGGATTTCGCACATCCACAAAGCCCGCACGCAGACGATTCATAAACCATTCACTGTAAAATGCGGGGATATCCGTGCGCCCGCTCGCAAAAAGAATCATTCCGCGCCTCTCTCAAAAATATGCGATTTCATATCGACCGATTTTCTTGAATCCGCACTTTTCGTACAGCCGTAATGCGCTCGTGTTTTCTGGCTTAGCGAACAGCACCGCCCTTTTTCCCTGCTCATGCAGTTTTGTGATGACGTGACGCACCAGACAGTCCGCATAGCCTTTGCCACGCTCGGACGGCACCGTGTAAATTCCGCCCAGCTGCGCATATTTTTTTCCGAGCGCATTTGTACCGGCCTTGGCGATGTATGCGCCACCTTTACTAAGCACAAAAATTTGCTGCGTTTTTAGCGCATGCAAAAAACTTAGGCGCGTCACATTCTCGTTAAGCTGGTCGTCCTGCCACACCACTTCTTCTTTCTCATACGCAATCTGAAGCGGCAAAAGCACGTCCAGCATCATCGGTGTACAATGCACCAGCGCAAGGTTGTCGAAATCTGTACAGGCGACAGCATTTTTTGCCGCTGACTCTTCCAAAAGAACATAGTTTTGGTCATGCCGTGTAGTCCGCCCCGTCGCATTCTGAACCGCAAGTTTTACCAAATCCGTGCCTTTTTCTTCGCCTATTATATTGAAGAATTCATGCTGTTTTTGCGCACGGAAAAATTCGGTCAGCACACGCAAAAGCTCGCCCCGCCGCTCGCCATACGCATCGGGCAAGCAGTGAAAAATCTGTCCGCCATCAGAAAAACTGAACGCATCGCACGCCACGTTTTCATCAGTCCGAACCAAAAAGAACCGGGAATCGCCACGCAGAATGTGCCCCACAAAGCCAGTCGCCAGTTTTTCATACGGAAGGACAAAAGAGAGCAAATCAGACATGTCAGACGTACAGGGAAGAATTTTCACTTTGTTACATTCCTCAGCCATTTTCCGCTATGCAACCGCCACAAGCCCGCCACCGTCTTTAAAATCTGCTCCGTCTCAAGACACAGAAAAATCGCCCATGGCGGACAATGCCAAACGAACGCGGCGACCATTCCCAGCGGAATTGAAAAAAGCCACATAAAACCGTTATCAATCGCCATAGAAAAAATCGTGTCGCCGCCCGCACGACAAATGCCCACGATAATCAGCATGTTAAACGCGCGGAACGGATACAGCACAATCAGCCAGTACAGCATGGCACGCGCGATAGAAATAATGTTCGGCTCCACGTTGAAAATGTGCGGAAGCAAGAATGAAAGCGGAATGAGCACCAGACCGATAACCGCGCCCATCAACGGCAAAAACCATGCGAACCGATTTGCATACGCACGCGCCGCATCTTCTTCTCCCGCACCAATGCGCTTTCCAATGATAATCGCAGACGCACCGCCCACCCCAATGAAAAACACCCAGGTCAGCTGACTAACCGTATTCATGATATTGAAAGCGGCAATCGCATCCGTACCCGCATGAGCATAAATCGCGCTCTGCACACTGATTCCACCGCCCCACAACGATTCGCTCAACACCACCGGAAGCGCAATCCGCAAAAGGCGCGCCAAAAAATGACGGTCAAAACCAAACAACTCGCGCAAGGAACCGCACGCCTCAAACCGATGTGAATAAGCATAGCCAATTGTAATCGTCGTGGAAACCAAGCGCGCAATAATCGTCGCAATCGCAGCACCCGCCACCCCAAATGCAGGAATCCGAATCGCTACGCCGCAAACATCTGCCGAAAAACCAAAAATGAAAAGCGTGTTAAAAAACACATTGAGCACCAGTGAGATTGCCGTCGTCACCATCGGAAGCCGCACATGCTCCGTACTGCGAAACGCCATCTCAAAACAGAACGACAGCGCAAAAATCGGGTAGCACAGCGAGACAATCCGCAAATAGCGCGCGCCTTCGGTAATCACCGCCACATCATTTGAGTACCAGCCCAAAATCGTCTGCGGAAAAAACACACCGCCCGCACAGAACACCGCCGCCACAACCAACGCCGCCGCAAGAATCGCACCCGTCGTCCGCCGAATGCCGTTAATATTTTTCTGTCCCCAAAACTGTGCGATAAAAATTGAGCCGCCACTAGAAATGCCAAACACCACCATGTTCAGCAGAAAAAAAATCTGATTTCCCAGCCCCACCGCCGCAATCTGCACCGAACCAAGCCGCCCCACCATCACCGTGTCCAGCATATTGATGAACGTCTGCATCAGATTCTGCAAAATCATCGGCACGGCAATGAGAAACAATGTTTTGTAAAAGCCTTTAAGATGGGGATTTTTTGGCATTGACAAACTAAACATTCTCCCTTATATTGAATTTGTCTGAGTTCTAGCTTTGCTAGCCTGAGGCAACCAAAAGGCACTGTTTTCAGTGCCTTGATTTATTTTAAATCATTCATCTGCCAATAATACATTGTCTTTTCATCTGTAAGATAGCAGTAAATAAGACCATCATTATCTTTACCTTTCAACACGCCGTGCAGAATCTGTCGTACCCGTCTGACTGTAATATGAGAATCAATTTTGATATACACATTATGTCCTTGATGCAATCCATCCCGAAATCGATGTGAAATCGCATTCTCTCCACCTACTACTGTCTTGAATTCTGTTAAAATGCCATCCATCACCGCATCAGCATTTTTTGTTTGTGATAGTTAATGAAATTCATCTGATAAAATTATAACATATCGCAAGCAATATGATAAAGAGAGAAAAAAATATCTTTTGCATCAATACACAGCATCAGTTCCTGAAACTATGAATTGGAGCAGGAATACGTCCCCCACGGTTGATAAAGTCCGCACAGCTGAATTTGCTCACTGGCATGACAGGACAACCGCCCAAAAGTCCGCCGAACTCAATCCAGTCGCCCGCTTTTTTACCGGGAGCAGGAATCAGGCGCACGGCTGTCGTCTTGTTGTTCACCATACCGATAGCAAATTCGTCCGCCATAATGCCGCTGATTGTCGTAGCTGATGTGTCGCCCGGAATTGCAATCATGTCCAAACCGACAGAACAAACGGTTGTCATCGCCTCAAGTTTTTCAAGACAGATTGAACCTTGCTTAACCGCGTTAATCATGCCTTCGTCTTCGCTCACCGGAATGAATGCGCCCGAAAGACCGCCCACGCTTGTAGAAGCCATCACGCCGCCTTTTTTCACCATGTCGGTAAGCATAGCAAGCGCCGCCGTTGTTCCAGGACAACCCGCTCCTTCCAGACCAATTTCTTCCAAAATACGGGCAACACTGTCACCCACAGCAGGAGTCGGCGCGAGAGACAAATCCAAAATGCCAAAATCAACGCCAAGCCGTGCCGCCGCTTCCGCACCGACAAGCTGACCCAAGCGCGTAATTTTAAACGCCATTTTTTTGATGCCTTCCGCAAGCTCATTTATCGGCTTTCCTTTGTAGTCACGCGCCGCCGCAAGAATTACACCCGGACCACTGACACCCACATTGATAACGCTGTCCGCCTCACCCGGACCATGGAATGCGCCCGCCATAAACGGATTGTCCTCAGGCGCATTACAGAAGACGACAAGTTTTGAACAGCCGTTAATCGCACAATCTTTGCTCGCTTCAGCAGTCGCTTTGATGGTTTCGCCCATGAGTTTTACCGCGTCCATGTTGATTCCGCTTTTTGTTGAGCCAACATTTACGCTTGAACAGACAAAATTTGTGCTCGCCAACGCCTCTGGAATTGAATTAATCAGAATGCGGTCAGCAGGCGTAATTCCTTTTTGCACCAGAGCCGAAAACCCGCCGATAAAATTTATACCCAGTTCCTGCGCACATTTGTCGAGCGTTTTACAATATTCCACATACGACGTTGCCTCACTCGCCCCCGCCACCAACGCAATCGGCGTAACAGAGACACGCTTATTGATAATCGGAACGCCCAGCTCCTTCTCAATATCCTGCCCGACTTTGACGAGATTTCCCGCCTTTTTCATAATCTTGTCGTAAATCTTCTGGTTCGCCTTTTTTGAATCCGAATCCGCACAATCCAAAAGCGAGATTCCCATTGTGATACAGCGCACATCCAGTTTGTGACGCATAAACATATTTACGGTTTCTTGAATTTCAACAGGAGAAAAAAGCATACATACCTCGTTCCGACATTATAGTATATTTCTCTGAGAGGGGAAAGCCTGTATTTTTCACTTGACGATTCTGGCTTCTGCGTTTACAATAGTAATACACGCATAAAAAAGGAGTTATTTATGGCAGATACAGCACAGATGTCATCTATTGAAAAGGCAGCTGCACGTGACGCAAAGGCAGCAGCACGTCAGGCAGCATTTGACAGACTTCCCGTTTTCATTCAGCTCTTGATTGGATTGGGCATTCTTTTAATTATTGCTGCTGTTGGCTTTACTCTTCTGTATTTACTTGACATCGCTTTCTTGGACTTCGATCCTATCGGAAAGCTCTTGCACCTCTCTCGCTAAACAGTAATACATCTGTACATCGGAACTTCATTTGGATGGAGTTCCAGTATATGTTTTTCACACGGCAACGCTTCGCTAGGGTCATGAGTGACATGGAGAAGCGTTGTTGTTTTTGTCTCCGCGATGGATTCCAACAAGTCCAAAATCTTCTGGCGATAATCTTCATCAAGACCATGGCACGGCTCGTCCAAAATGAGCACTTTAGGCTGTTTTACCGCCGCCCGAATAATCAGAATCGCACGCTGCTCGCCATAGCTCAATGAACTGAATGACTCGTCTTCACGACCGGTAAAGCCTGCCAATGCAAGCCATTTTTTTGCCGCGGCAATTTCTGTGTCCGTGGGCGGCTCGTACAAACCGATTGAGTCATGAAAGCCTGAAATAATCACACGCAGCAAATCTGTTCCGCCCACCATGCGATATTCCACATGCAGTCTGTAGCTCACAATGCCCAAATGCTTTTTGATATCCCAAATCGTTTCGCCTGTACCGCGCTTATGCCCAAAAAGCCACACATCATTTGAATACACCTGCTTGTTGTCGCCCGTAATCAGTTCCAAAAGCGTCGTCTTTCCACTTCCGTTCGGACCGCGGATAAGCCAGTGCTGATTTGGCAACACCGACCAGTCCATATCGCGCAAAACCATGTGATCGTCCCAGCCCACATTCACCTTGTTCAGCTGAATCAACGTCTGCTCGCCCGCAATGTGATTTTCGCCCGCGCCATTTTGCAATGCGGCAGTATCCAGTGTAATCTGATTGAATGCGTCCGTAAGCGCAGATTTTTCAGCAGAGCGCGTCTTTTGCTTTTCCGCCTCACGCTCAGAAAGCAATTTCTCATAGTCAGCCTTTGTACCGCAGAAAGAAACCGCGCCGTCAGCATATTCCAGCACATGCGTTATCGTCTCAGGAATCTCCGTGTAGCGTTCCATCGCCAGAATAATCCGCGTCGTGTCCTCATCTGCGCCCGCCCTCAACTGGCGACCCACAATCGTCTGAAAAAACTCCAGCAAAATCTGCCGGCTCTGCGCATCAAGTCCCGCAAACGGGTCGCTCAAAATAAGCAATTTTTTCTTGGAAAGCAACGCGCGGCACAAAAGCGTCCGCCGGATTTCTCCTGTAGACATATAACGCAAGCCGCGCTCCAAAATGCCTTCCACGCCGCACAACTTCACTTCGGGCAGCGTCTCCAACCGACTTGCAATCGCAGGCAGCGGCACATTGCGGTGTTTCGCGTCCGGACCGCCCAGCACTTCGGCAATAAATCGTCTGCCCGTGCGCCCCTCGTCCATGCGGTTCATGTAGTCCGTCTCATCCAACTCGCGCTCTTCCTCAATCAACGCCGCCGCCCGCTCCAACGACACAATCTCCGTAGAGCCATCAAACCGCGACTCAACATGCGCCTCTTCCGAATTCGGAACAAAATCCTTCTCGCCCGCAATCGCCCGCAAGAACATATCCTTGCCGCTCTTGTTCGCGCCAATCACCAGCCACGCCTCGCCCGCATTCATCTGCCAACTAACTTCAGGAATATACACCTGCCGCAAATCCTGCACACGGCAATTATGAATAGAAATGAGAGAAGCCATTTATTTTTCCACCTTTTGTTCTATTGATTTATTTGTCGCCCACTGCCGAAACTGCGTGCCTCGCAACGATTTGACGCGATAGCCTACTGAAATAATGACATCAAGATTGTAATAATTAGTCGGCTTTGTGCTACTTGAAGAAAAATCGGAATTTCCGATTTTTCTTACAGCAACGGATTCGTCCAACTCACCCTCTTCAAAAATATGAAGAATATGCTCATTTATCGTTGAACGAGATTTCTCAAATAACGTTGCCATCTGCTCAATAGTAAGCCACACCGTTTCCGCGTCAAAAATGACTTCTACATTGATTGACTCGGCATCCGTCTTGAAAATCGCAATTTCTTTTGTCATGAGAATAGTATACAAAATAAGTATACAAAATGCAAGACTATTTATTGACGCTTACCTGTCGCCATTTTCATCTTGTGCCCCAAGCGGCAAAGAGGTTTTCGGGAGTTTCCTCATCTTCGTCTTCGTATTCAGATTCTTTTTTTTCGGCGGTGGGCGTTGAGTCATAGTCTCCGTGAGTGCCATCATCTTCATTTTCGTCAAATTCTGGTGTGACAATCCTGTCGCCAATCTCATCTTTCATCTGCGCCACAAGCGTTTCGTTCGCCGCGACACGAGCCGCAACTTCGGGGGAAATTGACGGCACAGCGTCTGAGGTCTCTTCAATTGTATCGTCTGCGGAAAGATTTTCTGCCACAGGTCCAGCTGACTCTTCTTGCGTTTCGGCTGCCGGGGTCTCTTCAATTGTGCCGTCCGCGTCATCGGCTTCTGGAATCACCACATCAAACGGAAAGCCTTTTCGCAGGACTGCCTGATTCAAAAAAATTGAGATTGCGGCATCAACATCAGTTCCGAGCGCCTCAAAAATTTTGCTCGCTGAATCAACAAGAGTATCGTCCAAATCAATTTCGTAAGTCTTTATCATGCTTAGATTATCGGTGAAAAATGCACCCATTTAAAGAGAAGAAGACAAACATGTATGCTGTGAGGTGTATTTTTATTTTTCTTGCGGGAGAGTCAGTTGCTTTTTAAGCTCCATCGTCTGCACGGTCTGCCTCAAAAGACGTTGCGCAAGCATTTTGCTCAAGAAGATGCCGTAATGCGGATTTTTTCGAATCATAAGCAAAAACTCAGACTTTGGAATGCGGATGAGCCGACAATTTCCCACGGCAAGAATTGTTGCGGTACGACGGTCATTTAACAAGAACGCCATTTCACCGATGAACAAATCATTCGGAGTCAAAACCGTAGCAAGTTTTCTGTCCGCATACACAGCGAATCTGCCCGAAATGATAAAGAACAAATCGTTGCTGCTTTCGCCCTCACGACACACAACTTCTTTGTCTTTGTATTCAACCGTCTCAAATTGAGACATTTTGCCAGGAACAGCCGATGATGTGTTCCGAAGATTAATAATCGTAAAAGTGACCGCATTTCCTTTTTCGTTGTACGCCAATGAATGAACGATACTTTTGCTCAAAGAAATGCCGCGACCATGAAGCATAGAATCTTCAACATCATTCTTTTTTGCACAGGTGCGCCAGTCAAAGCCGTTTCCGTCATCAACAATCGTAAACTTCGATGTGACACGACCAATATTGTACGCAATCTTTATTCTTCGGTCTGAAAAGCGCGGATCTTTTGCCTTTTCCTGAATGAGCTGAATCATGTCGCCACCCTGCTCCAGCCATTTTGTTTTTGTATCGTAGTCAATTTCCAGATTGCCATGCTCAAGAGCATTGATAACAAGCTCACTGAATGTCATCTGCAAACTGAAACGCGCATCTTCAGAAATACGGTTCGTATTGTACAGATAATTGACCAAAAAATTAGTATAAAAAAGAGAATCCATCGGGTCATTACCAAAACTAAACGCACCGGTTTCCTCCCCACCGATAATATCATGCATACCACGGTTAAAAAGAAAACGCTGATTCTGGTAAAGGATGCGCAAGATTCGAATAAAGTGATTCTGCAAATCATTGATTGTGTAAATCGCAAGAATATTCGGATTTTTCTGACGTTCCAGTTCCCCAACCTGTTTATGACTATCACAAACAGCAATTACACCACCATAGTGAAGCCATGTATCATCGGCAATATTCTGCATGATTTTTTTGCAGTCAATGCTTTCAGAAGAAAAGTCCAGAACCTTAATCTCAGGCAACTCATAATCAATATAACGGATAACCTCTTCTGTAGAGTCCAAAACATCAGTGATAAAAACAGAAGAAAACAACGTGCAGGCATTTTTCACCGTATCAATAACAACTTTATTAGCTGACGCAGTCAATATTTTTCTCATGGTGTAAGTATATTGTATAATTTGGATTTATTAAAGATAGTGGAGAGGGGAAAAGCATTCTAGGGCGTTCATTCAAGTTGTTTCATAATCGAAATCTGTTAATCTCAGAAAAAGTGTATAAATCTTACATTTTTTCGTCGGAATAATTGTAAATTTTGCACACTTATTCTATAATATCATTATGGAAAGAAACTTCATAAAGAATCTGATTGAATGGAAACAGAATCCTGAAAGAAAACCTCTTATCCTCTGGGGAGCTCGGCAAGTCGGAAAAACCTGGCTCTTAAAAGAATTCGGCAGCACTTGTTTTGAAAACATGCTGTACATCTCTTTCTACAATAACAAAAAAGATTCTGAACTTTTTGCAAATGACTATGACATCGCACGCATAATTTCTTCCCTTGAAATCATGCATCACATAAAAATCGAAAAGCAAACCACTCTTATTATTTTTGACGAAGTGCAGGCGGCTCCAAAAGTTGTGGAATCCCTCAAATATTTTTGTGAGGAGGCTCGGGAATACGCTGTTGTTGCGGCCGGCTCTCTTTTGGGAGTGAGCATACACGAGGGAATTTCTTTTCCTGTCGGCAAGGTGAATGAACTTCATCTATATCCGATGTGCTTCTCGGAATTTTTGCGGGCAGTTGGTCAGGAATCGCTTGCAAAATTAATTGAAGAAAAAAATCCGGCGAATCCGCTTGTGTCAGATTTGAGCGAGACGATAATTCCCTATCTTCGCGACTATTACTTTACTGGCGGAATGCCGGAAGCTGTCCTGACTTTTGTTCAGACCCATGACTACAATAAAGTTCGCGCTGTTCAGAATGAAATAATCAGTCAGTATGAAGGTGATTTTGGAAAGCATGTCGAAGCAAAAGAGCTCCCGCGAATCCGCATGGTCTGGAATTCGCTTCCGATGCAGCTTGCGAAGGAAAACAAGAAATTTTTCTTTGGTCAGATAAAATCTGGCGCGAGAATGAAAGAATTTGAAATCGCAATTCAGTGGCTTTGCGATGCAGGGCTTGTTCACAAGGTTCATAAAGTTTCAAAACCGGCGATGCCCTTAAAATCCTACATAAGTTTTTCTAATTTCAAAATCTATCTGAATGACATAGGTCTTTTGGGCGCACTGAGTGAACTTGACAGCGAAAGCCTTTTGAGCGGAAATGATGTTTTTGTCGAATTTAAAGGAGCTTTGACGGAACAGTATGTCCTGCAGGAAATCAAGGCGACGACAAGCTACACGCCATATTATTATTCAGGTGAAAAAGCAACTTATGAAATGGATTTTCTGATTCAGAAAGGCAAGAACATTGTTCCAATCGAGGTTAAGGCAGAGGAAAACGTAAAGGCAAAAAGCCTGAAAGTGTACTGTGAAAAATTCCAGCCTGAATACGCCGTCCGCACATCAATGTCAAAATACCGGGAGCAAAACTGGATGACAAACATTCCGCTCTGGGCAGTCAGCGGAGTATAATGCAACAGAATTCATCACAATTCTTGCAGAAATTTGCGAATGTAATATCCCTCCCCGTTACATTTTTTCTTGCTTTTTGCCAAATTTGACCCTATAATTTCTCTAAGAGGTACAATATGGCAACACCAGAATTAAAAGGAACGCAGACTGAAAAAAATCTGCAGACGGCATTTGCGGGTGAATCACAGGCTCGCAATAAGTACACGTATTACGCAAGTAAGGCAAAAAAAGAAGGATACGAGCAGATAGCGGCAATTTTTACGGAGACAGCAGCAAATGAAAAAGAACATGCTGAGATTTGGTTCAAGCTGTTGCACGGTGGCGAAGTTCCCACAACTACCGTAAACTTGAAGGACGCTGCTGACGGCGAAAACTTCGAATGGACTGACATGTATGACGGTTTTGCAAAGACGGCTAAAGAAGAAGGCTTTACGCGCATTGCAAAATTATTCGAGATGGTAGGCGCAATTGAAAAGAAGCACGAGGAACGCTATCGCAAGCTGCTGGACAACGTAGAAAAAGAAATCGTGTTCAGCCGCGACGGTGACACAATCTGGCAGTGCCGCAATTGTGGTCACATCGTTGTCGGAAAGAAAGCTCCGAATGTGTGCCCGGTTTGTGAGCATCCTCAGAGTTACTTTGAGATTCACGCAGAAAATTACTAATGAAAAGAAGACTATTTCTATTGGAGGAAATGAGAGCAATATGAAAAAGTTCAGAGTTGTTGCGACGATGGCTGCTGTCGCACTGTGCGCTTCTTTTGCTTTTGCAAAGGGAGATGAAAAGTATGTGACGCAGGAAATCAATGCGGCTGACCGCTGCTTACCCACATTCTATGAGGCGCTCAAAGCCCGTATGACATTCTCAATGGGCTGGAAAGACGGAAGTGACCCTGCCGCATGGAAAAAAGCAGGCTTGGCAAAAGCGCGTGAGCTGATGATTCAGAACGAAGATAACACGCCGTTTGACATGGAGGTTATCGACACAGAAAAACGTGACGGTTACACAGCGCAAAAAGTGGTATTCAACATCAGTAAAGAAAGCCGTGTTCTGGCATATCTTTTGGTTCCTAAAGGGAAAAAAAATCAGAAATTCCCCGCCGCGCTCATGCTGCATGACCACGGTTCAAATTTCAGAATCGGTAAGGAAAAAATGGTCAAACCGTTTGGCAAGACTGACTTGGACAAAGAGCGTCTCAAGCTCACACAGGATTGGGCAAAGACTTACTTTAGCGAGCAGTTTCCCGGCGATGAGCTGGCAAAACGCGGCTATGTCGTTTTGAGTTTTGATGCGCTCGGCTGGGGCGACCGTTCTGTAAAGGGATTCAGCACTGGCTCACAGCAGAGTCTTGCTTCAAACTTGTTTAACATGGGAACGAGTTTTGCTGGAATTATCGCACAGGAAGACTGCCGCGCGGCAAAATTCCTTGCATCTCTGCCCGAAGTAGACAGTTCTAAAGTGGCATGTATCGGATTCAGCATGGGCGGTTTCCGTGCGTGGCAGCTGGCGGCAATCAGCGATGACATTGCGGCGGGCATCTCAGTCTGCTGGATTGGCACGATGAAAGACCACATTGTTGATGGCGACGGTCAGCTCAAAGGAAACAGCGCGTTCAGTATGCTGCACCCCACGATTGCCAAATTCTTGGACTACCCGGACGTAGCAGGTCTCGCCGCTCCTAAGCCAATGTATTTTGTTTCTGGCGACCGCGATGGCGTAAACCCCGTAGAAGGCACCAACAACGCCTACGCAAAGATGCGCAAAATCTGGAAGGCAAACGGTGCGGATGACAAGCTGGTTACCACAATGAACGCCGGGCTCACCCACTCTTACCCCGCCGAACAGCAAAAGCTGACATTCGACTGGCTGGACAAACAGTTTAAGTAAAAACTGAAATCCTGTTAGACAAAAAAAACGTCGTGGAAAATCCACGACGTTTTTTGTTTTGCCAGAAGGGCAAAACCACTTCGTCTGCCTGTGCGCCGCCATGGACGGCGGCTGTAAAGCGTGACAGAAGCGAACGCTTCT
>JAFSTK010000048.1 GCA_017450535.1 Treponema sp. | reverse complement strand
GTCGTATGCACTCAGACGCTCAGTTCGCAGGTTCTTCATCAGTTCCGGCACACGTCGAGATGATGGGCTTTATGGGCATGGGCAACAACCCGATGGTCGGCTGTACAGTCGCTTGTGCGGTTGCTGTTGCAGAGTCTTTTAAGAAATAAACTGCTCTGACATATTTTTACCGAACTCCAGTCTTTTGGGTTTTGCCAGGGGGCTGGAGTTTTTTTTGTGGAAATAATCAGAAAGGTGTGTTATCATTATAAATGCAATAATATGAATATCGTTAAGTATTACAAAGCAACATCAGAGGAGAGAAAAAAACTTTTTTCTCAAAACAGAGACATTATCAATGCCTATAATCTGCATATTTTAAAGATACTCTTGTTTTTTTCTGTGGCGGTGTGCTTTGTTCTTTCGGTACTTTCGCTTATACCTGCTATTGAGTATTTGTATCAGTTTAGGTATCAGGTATTTTTCTCAATCTCGCTGTGTGTTTTCTTTGCATTTGCGGTTCTCGCTTTGTTTGCAGGCGTTTTTGTCGGCAATCATTCCGTTGCCGCTATGTATACATATATTGTGCTCGTCGATATTTTTTCGGTCGGGCTGAATCTTTTGAGTATAAGAATTTCACCCTATACGGTGACGATTGGCTTCTTGATTCTTGCTCCAATTTTGATGCTGGATTCTCGCGCCAGGGTGATTATAATTAATGGCTCCGTGCTTCTCCTTTGTCTCGCGCTGTCTTATTATTATAAGACCGATGAGTGTTTCCTTACGGACTGTATCAACTGTGTCGCATTTACGGCGGTAGGTGTTCTTGCCGGCGACCGTTTCCGTATCAACAATATCCGTTTCTTGGACTTAAAGGAGCATGAGCTTGACCGAAACATTGAGGTTTTGCGCGCAAAAAATGAGGCTAAGACTTCATTCCTTGCCAATATGAGCCACGAAATCCGTACTCCTATAAATGCGGTTCTCGGTCTGAATGAGATGATTTTGCGTGAAAGCTCGGAACCAAATGTGCTTACCTATGCGGGTGAGATTAAAAGCGCGGGTCGTTCCTTGCTTTCCATTATCAACGATATCCTTGATTTTTCTAAAATTGAAGCCAACAAGATGGTGATTATCCCGGTGGAATATGCGCTGGATTCTCTCATCAATGATATGGCGAATATGATTCATCCGCAGGCGACTGAGCGTGGCTTAAAGTTGCGGATTACTGTTGATGAGAATACTCCGAATGTGCTTTACGGCGATGATGTGCGTATCAAGCAGTGTATCTTGAACTTGCTGACAAATGCCGTCAAATATACGAACGAAGGCTATATCGATTTGGTTGTTTCGTTTACGCCGATAAATGAGCGTGAGCTGAATCTTAAAGTGCAGGTAAAAGATACGGGTGCGGGCATCAAGCAGGAAAACTTGGCAAAATTGTTCAGTGCCTTTGAGCGCATTGAAGAAAAACGCTTCCGTACCACTGAGGGCACAGGTCTTGGCATCACTATTGTCCAGCGTCTTTTGACGAAGATGGATTCTTCTTTGCAGGTGGAAAGCGAATACGGCTCCGGCTCTGATTTCTGGTTTGAGATTCGTCAGGGTATTGTAAAGCCCGATCCGATTGGTCCGTTCTCCGAGCGAATTAAAGAGGCCGAGGTCTCTGCGCAAAAAGCTACTTACCATGAGTTGTTCCGCGCTCCAAATGCCCGTGTCTTGGTGGTTGACGACATGAAAATCAATCTGGACGTTATCAGCGGTCTCCTAAAGCGCACCCGCGTGCAGATTGATACATGCTTGAACGGACATGACGCGATTCGGATGGTACAGGATCATGCTTACGACTTGATTTTTATTGATCACCGTATGCCGGAATTGGACGGTATTCAGACACTCCACGCCATGCAGAAACTGAACGACTCCAAAAACTGGCTCACTCCCTGTATCGCGCTGACGGCTAACGCTATTTACGGCGCAAAAGAAATGTACATCAAAGAGGGCTTTGCCGATTATATTTCAAAGCCTGTCGATTATACCAAGCTGGAAGAGCTGATGATGAAGTATCTTCCTAAAAATCTTGTGCAAAAAGTCTCTGCTACGGGAGTTATTGACGATGACGATGCCCCCACAGAGCGGGATCCGTTCTTAAACGCATTCTATAAGCTTGAAGGCATTAATGCTTCTGCTGCGCTTGATTTTTGTGGCGATGTAGAGGTGCTGAAAGGTGCCGTGCATGATTATTACGATTCTATCACCATGCAGTCGGATTTGATTGAGAAATATGCGGCGCAGGGCGATATTAAAAACTATATGATTTTGGTGCACGGACTTAAAAGCTCATCACGTTTGGTTGGTGCGGAAAAACTTTCAAAAGACGCCGCCTATCTGGAACAATGCGCAAAAGAAGAGAATGTGGACCAAATCAACAGGCTTACGGGCGCATTGCTGGAAGAATTCCGCAGCTTAAAGAAACCTTTTGCAGAGGTGCTTGGCGAAAAATATACGGAGACGGCTCCAGTGGTGCCTCAGCCGGCGGCGACACAAAGCGCGCAATCTGACCCTGTTTCCGCACAGCCGAATTCGTCCGCTGAAATACAAAATGCTGCGGATGTGCCATCTATCACTGACGACCAGCTGAAGGGCGCGTTGGAAGGAATTGCTGAATTTGTGCGCGCTGATGATTTTGGCGCGGCAGAAAATATCATCAGTATGGTAAAAGAGTACAAGTTGCCACTTGAATCTGACGAAACTTTCAGTAAAATAAAAGAGGCTGTTCTCGCAAAAGACAAAGAAAAAATTCTTTCTTTGCTTGATAAAAAATAATACTGGAGACAAATGTTTACACAAGTATGGAAAATCGAATCTTATTTGTTGCAGAAAATGATCAGAATTTCCTTATTCGCGCGATGATGAAAACTATCTCTGACGCGGGGTATGAGGTTCGCTTTGTGCAACCAGAAGTATATCAGATTACGATGTATGAGCATAAAAGCGATTTTCCCAATATTTTTATTCTCTATCTGGAAGGTTCTGAAAATCGGTATGACCGTCTTTTTTCTTATATCAAACAGTTGGTTTCTGAGAAGGGCAAGAACCGCCATTTGTTTTTGATTGGAAACCCTTCGGAAATAAACACTGCGTTCAAGGTTATTCCTAAAGACAGTGTTGACCATGCTTTCCAGCGTCCTGTAAACACAGAAGAATTGCTGCGTCATTTGAATATGCTGACTCTGGAATATCGTTATGACGAGAACGACTCGAATGCACAGACCGGAGTGGACGTTGACTCTTCAAAACATAATGTGCTTCTGGTGGATGACGATATTACTCAGCTGCATGCGATGCAGAGATGGTTTTCTAAGCGTTTTAATGCCTTTGTCGCAAGTTCTGGCATGGACACGGTCGCATTCCTTAAGCATTATCATGTTGACTTGATTTTGCTTGATTATGAGATGCCGGGGTTGTCGGGGCTTGATGTGCTTCAGATGCTCCGTTCTGAGCCTGAGACAGCGAATATTCCCGTTATTTTCCTTACAGGAAGCGATGACAAGCGAACGGTAATGTCAGTTCTTGCCGCAAAACCAAACGGATATCTTTTAAAATCTATGCCGCCGTCTGTTTTGGTACAGAGCGTTGAGGATTTCTTTGTAAAACAGGCAAGACTTGCGGAGCAGCGGAATTCTCGCAGAGGGCATTCTGTGGCACCGTATGATATGGATTACTCAGAAGTAGACGGCGAATTGGAAGAGCTGTAGTTTTGCGGCATCATCATGTTTGGAGACAATGAGTATGATTAATCTTGTTGAGCAGATTGAAAACCGCTATATGGCGCAGCTGGAAAATGACAGTGAGCGTGAATTGTATATGCGCATTCCGCAGAAAATCCGCCAAGGAATTATGATTCGCAAACTGAACTGTAAGCCGTATGGCAGACGGAAAACGATGATTCGCTGGGGGTCGCCTGAGCTGAAGTCAATCGGTTTTGTTTGCATGGGCAACATGACGGAACATACGCTTGAGCTGACTGTGCTTCCGACGCCTGCCCAAAATGACCCGGATGCCGCCTGGTACACAAAAGAAGGCCTTCAGGAAGTGGTGAATAATCCTGAGGTTCTTAAAAAATTAGTTATCTACAAAAAAAATGACGGTTCCCGCATGAGAATGCGCTTTAAGCATTTGACTTGGGATGAGGCCGCAGAAGTCATTCAGCCGATTGTTCTTTGGACGCGCAAGCATCAGAATGAGGTGCGTCTTGCAACCACAAAGCCAAAAGGAAATACCGTCGGAGTGAACGAATTTGAGATGCTTGCCCTGGTCATGCGCAAATTTGACGGCGGCGCGTCTGTGGATAAGATTGCGGAAGGATACGCCAATTTGTTCGGCTTTAACCTGACGAATGATATTGTGGACGGCGTGACAGTCGCGCTTTCACAGCACTCTTCTGATTCAGACCAGTTTATCGGTGGCAAGGATATGTTTAAAATGCTCCCGGACGGAACGTGGGCGTTGCGCTAAGTCGCAGATACTTACTCAACAAACAGATTGCATGAACGCTTTTCTGCTTGACTTTTCTGCTTTTTTCCTAGACTATATGAACTAAACTAAAAGAAAAGCAGTTATGGAAGCTAAAAAACTATCACGTTCATATTTGGAAACACTTTCGTCAGCTGATTTGCTTACGCTGGCTGATGATTATGACATAGACGTTCCGGACGATTTGAACCGGCGTTTTTTAATCGGTGAATTGCTGGAAGTCGCGCAAGAATCGGAGCTTGAGACTCGCGAAGGTATTGATATAATTACCGACGCCGTTTTGCCGATAACGACTAAATTACCTGAAACATATAATGAGACTCAGATAAACGTATTGCTTTGCAATCCTTCATGGGCTTTTGTCTTTTGGGACATGAAGGAGTCCGATATTCGCCGTCTCAAAGAAAACGGTGCTTCATTGCTTTTACGTGTCTCGTTCTTTTCTGATGAAGATGCCGTGGTGCCAGAAGAGACATTCGATGTGCAGATATCTTTCTCCGACCGCGCGCAGTATGTTTTGCTTCGTCCGGGAAAGAAATATGTCCGCATAGATTTTGTCGCTGTAGTGGCGGGCAAAGCAGATGATACGCTCGCAAAATCCCGCAAAGTGAAGTTCTCTGAAGGTTCTGAATTTCTCAATGCACTTCCGGGACGGGATATACCGGCGACTCAATTGCAGGAGCTTTCTTCGTTGAAGGAGCTTTTGCGGCTTCAGTATGAAAACTATCGACAGGCTTTTTTTGATTAGCGGGAAGAGGGAATATGTCTAAGAAAAATCTGGTTCTAGTTATTGTCGGGCATCAAGGCTATATTCGTCATATTGAGGATGGCGCGGATTTTACGGCGGAAAACGATTTGCTGTTTACGTCAATTTCCCGCACATACCTTCCGCTTATCAACGCATTTCACCGCTTGGATGCTGACGGCGTGCCTTTTAAAGTGTCGCTGGTTCTTTCTCCTGTTTTGTGCTCGCTTTTGGACGATCCCATGGTTCAGCAGCAGTACATCGAATGGCTGGAAGCGCGTATTGCTTTGGGTGAAAGAGAGCTTGCCCGCTGTAAATCAGATGAGGCGGTGTATGCGAATGCGCTTGCCACGCTGAATCAGTTCAAAAAGGATTTGAATGATTTCTGCGAAGTCTACAACCAGAATCTTTTGAGCCAGTTCGCTTTGTTTGCGCATAATGGGCAGCTTGAGCTGCTGGCAACTGCCGCTTCTTATGCGTTCTTCCCGCATTATGCCGATATGACAGAAGTGCTGAATGCGCAGGTTGAGGCCGGATTGTTCTCTCATCGCAAATATTTTGGCACCGCGCCGGAAGGATTTTGGCTTCCGTATTTGGGCTACGCAGAGGGCGTGGAAAAAGTGCTTCGCTCTTATGGCGTAAATTATACCATTTTGGACACGCGCTCTATTTTGTTCAGCGCAGAGTCACCTGAGACGGGAATTTTTGCCCCTGTCCGCTGCCATAATTCATTGGTTGTGTTTGGTCGCGACAAGAATTGTCCTGCGGATATTACTGCGGAGGAAGACGGTTTCATGTATAATCCCGTATACCGCAATCCGAACAGGGACATAGGTTTTGAGCTGGGCGCAGATGAACTTGGTGATTTTTTGACGACGGGAAAGGCACGTGTTTCTTCTGGCTATCGCTATTGGGCGCGTGACGATAAGACATATGATGAATCCCGTGCGGCGGCGCAGGTTACTGAAGACGCAAAGAAATTTGTCGCAGACCGGAAAAAAACGCTGGAACAGGCGGAGCAATATCTGAACGGAAAGGACGCATGCTTGGTGTGTGCGCTTCCTGCCGCGACATTGGGACAGGACTGGATGGAAGGTGTCAGCTTTTTGGAGCAGGTGCTTCGGAGTGCTGACGGTTTCTCATTTGCTGGCTGCGCAGATTTGCTGGACGAACAGTTTTCTCTGCCAAAAATCAATCCGTATCCTGCCGCGGCAATTGGTATCGGAAACGGCGAGAGCTTGTTAGACAGCTCCAATAACTGGATGTTGCTGCATTTGCGCAAAATGTGTGAGCGTATGGTTGATTTGGCGGGTCGTTTTCCCGATGATTCAGGCCTTACGGTACGTCTGCTGAATTTGGGCGCAAAAGAACTGATGATTGCTCAGTCTGGTGAATGGCCGCTGATGTTGCACGAGGGACGTTTCCCCGAATATGTGACAGCTCGGTTCAAAGAGAGCATCGCATCATTCATTGCGGTCTTTGATTCGTTGGGCTCAAATACGGTAAGCACAGAATGGCTCACAAAAATGGAGCATGCGCATCCGTTGTTCCCATGGATAAACTACCGTATTTTCTCAAAGAAAAAATAAACTAATCTAGCGATTGGATATCTACGATTCTCTTGTACAAGTCTTCGGAGCGTTCTATTGCCTTTACGCCTTCGATTGCGGGGTCAAAGTGTTTGTCCAGATTGAGCACTTCCTTCCACAATTCCATCGCTTTTGAATATTCACCTAGAGAATACAAGTTCAATCCCTTTGTGTACAGTTTGTCGATTTTTGCTTGAGCGGCTCCTCGTCCGCGGTCGGTGAATCTGATTTTTGCTCCGAGGCTGATATGATTAACCGGATTGATTGATGAAGTGAGGTCAAAGGTGTAGTTTACGTTCATCTGGATGCCACGCAATGAAAAGCCGCTCCCAATGCTGATTCTGGGATTTCCGCCCTGCAGCAAAAAGCCTGCGTTGACCGCAAAAAAACGGGTGATTGTTATCTCTGTTCCGGCGGCCGCGCTCCATTTTCCGCTTTCGGTAAAAGTGCGCAGATTTACGGGCTGTCTGAAATCAAGTGAAAAAAGCAATGGTGCGAACGGTCTGTATGAGATGCCTGCGGCGACTCGTGTAGGAAGCGCGTCGTCCATTTTTATTGACGAGCCAAATCCTGTGAGCGCGATTCCCAGATTGTTGACCGAAAGCCCGATGCGGATATTCGGCTCTCTGTCTGCGAAAAATTTTGCTCCGTTAAAGCGAACAAGCATACCGATGTCGGTCATCAAAGCGAGCGCGGATTGTCGGAGACCGGAGCCGGAGATGATTTCGTCTGTGGCGTTGTCAGTGTAGTCAGGTATGCTCCGCCAGCCGCCACGAAGATTCGCGCCAACTGCAATGCCCTTGAATGTGTAGCCTGCAAGAAAATTGTATGCGATGTTTGCGGTGACGGTCGTTTCGCTGTAGTATGAGCCTGCGACTCGCTCTCCGTACATGTTGTATTCGGTGAAAGGCACGTAGAAGCACTTGAACTGCGCCCCCATGCCAAGGTTTCCGTTTCTTACGGTTCCTGCGACGGTTTCCATGGCGGAGTCTGCAATCCAGGCATTGTGAAAAACGGCAAGTTCTGTGCGCTCAAGCACTGCGCTTCCTGCCGGGTTGTAGTCAAAAAAGTTGGCGTCGTCAGCTACTCCGGTAAAGGCTGTCCCCATGCTTTCTGCTCTTCCTCCAACGGGAATATTCAGTGAGCGGAACGTAGTGGTGCCTTCGTTTGAGTCGATAAAACTGTCGCCAAAAATATCAGTGAGAGAATTGCTCCATGAAGTCAAATCGAAAGAAAAGCCAGGGGCTGATGTGATGAGAAACAATAAACTGATAACGACATTTTTTGTCCTTTTCACGGCTACTTTTATTATAACACATTTTCTGATACAATAATAGGATAGGTGGGTGACGGCATCGGAAAAAAAATCATTTTTCTGACAGTTTTAGCGGTCTCGTTCAGTACATTTCTTTTTGCGCAGCAAATAGAGATGCGGGAAGTTTTGTCTCTTTCTCAAACTGATGAAATGATTGAACGGACAGAATACAACGCCGCTTTGGATGAACTTTCCGTCTACATGAGCGTGCATCCGGAAGATTTTGATTCGGCTCAAAAGCGTGTTGCGAAAATACTGGAAACCCGGCGGGAATATAGTGAGATTGCCCGACAACTGATTGAGGTTCTGGAGACAGATGAGGACGGTGAGGAAAAATCTCTCCGCGTTCTGGACATTGTCGCAAAACTGGAGTCGCTGGAAAAACATCCCACTGATAAAAATCTTGCGTTTATTCGACAGGCAAAGGTAGCCGCGCTGTTTACGGTGTATCGTTCCCGATATTTTGAGATTATGAACGATGGTTCCGCGCTGGTAAAAGCGGGACGGTATGAAGAGGCGGGCAGACGTTTTCAAGATGGGTTTGTGCTGTATCGTGCTGAATTTGAAGAAGAGGGCTATCCGGCGCGCCTGAAGAAAACCGTGTACGATGCGGTTGATGATATCCGCCGCCAGTGCGAGGGCGTTTCAGATGCAATCACAAATTGCCAGATTGCATATGAGGCTTTTGTCCGTGCGGTAAAAAATGAAAATCTTTCGGCTTCTCAACAGGCATTTTCCCGTGTTCAAAAAGCCTTTGCCGCGTATGCGGTGGTGCGCAACCGTATTGCAGAGTCGGGCAATGTCTTTGTGCAGCAGTTTGACTATTTGCGGCAGTTTGACCCTTATCTGCCAGACGCTTCATTTTTGGGCTTTGCGCGTCGTTTTGCGTTGGGGCGTGGCAGCGACCCGGACAGCGGCGTAGTGGGGGCGTTGGATGCGTTCTGGAATACGCGCGTTGAAGATATGAAGACGCTTTTGTATAAAAATGTCTTGTTGGAAGCGCAGAACTTGGTGACGGTTTCTGACGATTCGCTTTTTCAGAACGCCGCTTCGTATGCGGGGCAAATGTCATTTTCGCCTTTTGTAAAAGGATTTTCGTTGCTGAGCGGCGAGGTGCAGAATCTGTATTCGCTGCTGAAAAATGCTGATGGCACAAGCGTCGCCGAATCTTACCACGCATACAATGATTCCATGGCTTTTGTCCGTGCCGCAGCTGACGATGCGCTTTCGTCTTACAAGGCTATGGACACAATTGCTTCTGCAAAAACACTACGTCGCATTCCCCAAAAAACTGATGAGCCTCTGGAACCCCGTGCGTTGGAACAGCGTATTTCACGTTTGCGTGAGGCTGTCAGCCAGCATGAAGCCATTGTCATCAGCGCGGACGCCATTGATGCCTCATTAAAAAAAGAACGTGCGCAGGAAGCCTTGCCGCATGCGGATGAGGAACAAGTGCGGACGACGGCGGGAGTCGTTGTTTCTGATGTGCCGCTTGATTTTTCTGAGTTCAACACATCATATGGCTCTTTGAACAAAAAAATTGCGGAAGAGGCGCAGAGTGCGGCCGGCGAATTGTGGACGGCTTTTGCTGTGTATTGTGCCGGAGATGCGGAACGCCAGTTTGCGTCGCTTTCTTCTCGCCATAAAAAAAATCTTGCGCTTTGTGATGGTACGGAGACTTCGGACAGCGCAATCATAAAAAAATATCCATCTCGTGCCATCGAGTTGTCTCTGTCGCTTGCTTCCGACATTGCGTCTGCAAAAAATGTGCTGACTGGCTGGAGAGAAACTCTGCGTGAAGGGGAGGCGTACCGCGCGTCTCAATCTGGCTATGCGGACGGCGTGGACACTGTTGATTCTGTCATTGTCGCTTTGGATACATTGCTTTCAGATAACGCTGCGCTTGTTGCCCGTGCCAGAAAACAAGTGCAAGATGCTGAGCTCGCGGCGAATGAGGCTGCCTCCTTGTATGGCAAGGCAAAGAGAGAATTTGAAAGAGGTGAGTTTGGAAAGGCTCGCGAGTTTTTGCAATATGCCAGCAGCAAATATAACGAGTCGTTTTCATATCAGGAAAATGAAAAGCTTCGCGCATCTAGTGACGCTCAATTAGTCGCACTCGGCGCAGAAATCGTGGAAAAAGAAAATGAGATTGTTGTCCGTGATGTCCGCGCCCTAAAAAAACAAGCTTGGAACGCCTATTATGCCGGCAATCTGGATGAGGCGGATGCCCGTCTGGCGCAGGCAAAAAACCGCTGGGCGGAGACAAATGTAGAAGAAGACAAAGAAATCACCAACCTTCATGCATTGGTCACCACCGCGCTTTCAATGAAAACAGGTCGTTTTATTCCGCCGACTGCCCCGGACTACCCGGAAATGTCACAAATTTTGAGCATCGCCAATCAGCACTATAACAAAGGCTTCGAACTTATGAAGCAGGGAGAAAAAACAGAGGCGAAAAAAGAACTGAATCAGGCAAAAGAAAAATTGCGCAACCTCTTGCGTGTGTATCCGTTCAATCAAGAATCCAGTCTGCTCAATCTGCGTATTGACCAGTTGCTTGATGAAAAAGGTTTTTCTAAGGTGTTTGCTCAAAAAATTGATTCCGCAAAAAAAGATTACAAAAACCCAAAGACTCGGCAGCGCGCGTATGCGGATTTATTGGACTTGTATGAAATCAATCCGCAGTATCCGGGACTCAAAAAACTTATTGAAGACGTGGAGATTGAGCTTGGTGTTCGACCAAAGCCAGTTGACCGTTCTGGCCTGGTAAAATCACAGAACCTTACCGACCAGGCGAAAAAAATCTATAGCGGCGCAGGAAGAGACGAGCGAAAATTGCGTTCTGCTTTGACCTTAGTTGACGAGGCAATCTCCTTGAATCCTAATAACGATGACGCTATACTTTTAAAAGACAGAATTCAGATTGCTGTGGGCGGAAAGACTACGGTAGTGCTTAGTTCTGCAGACGAGGCTCAGTATCAGCAGGCGATTCAGGCGTTGCAACGGGGCAATGTGATTGGTGCGCTTGCTTTGGTCGAGAAACTCTTGCAAAAGTCTTCTAACCTTCGTTCGGCAAAGATACTTGACTTGCAAAAACGCTTGAAGGATCAGTTGTGATGCACAGTACCGCACGGCTCAAAAAAATCTGTTTTTCGCTGCTCTTTCTTTTTGCCTCATGTTTTTGTTTTTCGGAAACTATTTTTTATTGGGAGTCGCCGCACGAACTGTCTTCTGTGGACTCCCGTTTCCCCGTAGCTGTCTCAGACGGAAATACTGCCGCGATTTTTTTTGAGGAAGTCGGGAAATCTCAGATTTGGATAGATGTCATTACACAAGACAAAAATCAGCAATGGACGGCACCCAGAAGAATTGCAGGTCCTTTTTCATATTCAGGCGATGTTCCTGACCTTTTTTCTGCGGCAATGACTCCAGACGGAACAATCGCGGTCGCCGTATTGATGAACGCGCAGTCGGTAGGTGTGTACGTTTCCCGTGATAGCGGCTCAAGTTTTGTGCTCAGTAAATCGCCACCAAAATCACTTCCCGTTGTTGGTCCACGCATTTTTTGTACGTCAAACGGCGGCTTCCGTCTCTTTGCGACACTGGGAGAAAATGACTCTTTCAGCCTGCTCACTGCAACAAGCCAGGACGGCGCGGACTGGACATCGTTTGAAGAATTTGCGCCCGCAAAAGGCATGACCAATCCGTTCACTCCGTATCTTGCGTCCTATGACGGAAAAGATTTTGTCGTCTTTCAAGCGTATCATACGACAGGTGCGGGCGCGCGTTTTTCCCATCAGCTGTATGTCACGCACAGCATGGCAGGACAGGAGCAATGGACACCGCCAGTTCTGATTACTGACCAGCGTTCGCTTCCGTCAAAAACGGTCAATCCATATACAAATTATCATAATCAACGCCCCTCGCTTGCGGTATTTGACTCTGCATTGTACGTGGCTTGGGAGCGCACATTTTACACCAGCGAGTCTGCCCGCATCTGGACAATGCAATTAAATGAAAACGGAGAGCCAGCAACTTCCGCAGAAGAACTGACCACAGACGGTAATGCCCGCCGCCCGCAATTTTTTGTCTTTGACGGTGCGCTCAATGTCGTTTGGTTTGACAACCGCCGCGGAACGGATTCTGTGTACATGGCGCGGAAAAACGGTTTTTTATGGGAAGAGTCAAAACTTGCCACGCCAAAACAGTCTGCTACATTTTCCTATCCGCTTGTCACTGGCGGCGGCTCCGAACTTTCATTCATCTGGCAACAGGCGACAGGAAAAAAGAACAATTTCCGCATCAATGGCCTTGAGACTGACCGCACTGTTTCGCCTCCGTCCATCGTTCCGCAGAATTTTACGGCGGGAAAACGCTCTGCTTCCGAAAAAGCGACGGCACGAGTGCGGCTTCCGTCCGATTCGTCTGGTATCGCAGGCTATTCTTGGATTTGGACAGACGACCCAGCCGCCGAGCCTCCAAAAACTTTTATGCGTCTTCCCGATGAACTCAATCTTTCCGGAAACGCTCCTATGGACGGCACGTGGTATTTTAAAGTGCGTGCCACCGATTATGCGGGAAACTGGTCGGCACCAGCGGTTCTTGCCTACACGCGGGACACAACGCCGCCGTTAGCTCCGATTATCCTTCCAAAACAAACTGACCGCTTCGGCTTTTTGGAGTCCAATACGTTCTCCATGGGCTGGGAGCCAAATCCTCAAGACACCGATGACATTGCGGGCTACAGCTGGACGCTCAGCCATGTCGCGCCGTTTGAAAAAGCGATTACGCAGACGAGTTTGCATCCCATTACGCTTTCGGACGCGGAAGTGGAGCGCAGACTTCAATCGGTTGTCTCACGTTATCCAGATATCGACCGCATTGCCGTTAAGCCCCCGCGTTACAGTCAGGGCAAAAAAACGAGTGCGAGCTACAAAAATCGCTCGAATGGTCTGTACACTTTTTCCGTTTGCGCCATAGACAGCGTGGGAAACATCGGCCCCGCAGCGACAGTCGTTGTGCTGCTGAACAAATATGTGCCGTCCACCTTTGTCACCTCTGTCAATGCAAAGGCGGACACATTTGGTGCCGTCACGCTTTCAATCTTAGGCGGCGGTTTTACCTATGACGGCACGATACGGCAAGTCTACATCGACCATGACGGGCAGAAACCGTATGACCGCGTGTTTGAGCCGGGTGAATTCAAAGTTCGTTCCGATGAGCGTATCACGGACGTTCATTTTGAAGGACTTGATGCCGGTTCGTATAAAATCGGACTGCTTCATCCTGACCGCGGATTGTATTTTTCAAAAAACATTCTGACCGTCAACGATTACGGCACGGTCAAAATTGAAACTCCATTTGAATACACGGTCGATTGGAAACCGATTACGAAAAACTATTTCCATCATATTCAGACGGGCACGCTGCTTGTCTGGGGACTTTTTGCTTTGGCTTTGCTGGGCTTTTTTGCTGCCCTCCGTGGCATGGTTTTGACAGCACGTGATGTTGTCGCCGTCCGCTCAGAAGTCAGGGCTCTGCTTACAGGAGGCGCTATGCCGCAGGAAAAACGTAGACACACCGAACATGCGATAAAACGCAGCGGAAGTCTTAAGTACAAGCTGGTCGGCTTTACCACCGTGCTTGTTCTGATGATTGTCTCGCTTGTTTCGATTCCGCTGGGCTTTTTTATGAGCCGGACGCAGGAAAGGACGCTGGCAAAAGGTCTGCAGGAGCGTATCCAAGTCTTGATGGAAGGTATTGCCTCCGGTGCAAAGGCTTATCTCCCCGGCGAAAATGTCATGGAGTTGAGTTATCTTCCCTCGCAGACAAATGCCGTTGAGGAAGCCGATTATGCCACGATTCTCGGATTCCCCTCAAATGAAAGCAGCACGAATCTTGACTACATTTGGGCAAGCAATGATGACGCAATTTCACAAAAAATAGACACGGAGATTTTTTTGGCAGGCATATCTCGTCTTTCTGATGAGCGCATTGCGCCCGTTATGGAAAACTGTGCCTTGCTCAGGGAAAAAGTTTCGGCCGAAGTAGGGGAGCTTGCGGGAAGAATTGCCGCGCTCAATGCAGAAGGTGCGACACTTCTCCGTCACTCCGACGCGCTTTCTGTTCGCCGCCGAGATGAAATCGGTACAGTCACCGAAGATTTGAATAAGACGCTCAACGAAAGCCTCACAAGGTTCTCGCGTGAATCCAGCGGAGCCATTCCTGATTTTGACCCGCAGATTCTTGACCGCACGAATACGGACTATCTTTTTTACATGCCGGTTTTGTATCGCCCGCGTTCAGGACAGGACTATGTGCATGGCGTCGTGCTCGTCCAGATTTCTACCCAAAACCTCATTCAGTCCGCAGATGCCGCGCGCCACACGATTATGCTCATTTCTGGAATTGTCGCAATCGGCGCAATCATCCTTGGCAGTATCGGCTCGCTTATCATGGCATCTATTTTCATTCGTCCTATCCGTCGCCTTGTCGCGCACGTGGAGATGATTAGCGAGACGCAGGACAAAGAAAAGCTTGCCGGCAAAGAAATCCATGTCACCTCAAAAGACGAGATTGGTCTGCTTGGCGATACGGTCAACGAGATGACCCGAAGTTTGGTAAAAGCCGCGCAGGACGAGCATCTGTTGATGGACGGTCAGGTCGTTCAGCGCACGTTCCTTCCGCTCTCAGCCAGCGCAAATGGCGCAAAAGAAACGACGTCTGCGCTTATCGAAGAGCATGTGCGTATTTTCGGATATTATGAGGGCGCGTCAGGTGTTTCCGGCGACTATTTTGACTACAAAAAACTTGACGACCGCTGGTATGTCATTATCAAATCCGATGCGTCGGGGCATGGCGTTCCTGCCGCATTGATTATGACCGTTGTGGCGACAATTTTCCGCAAGTATTTTGAGCGGTGGACATTTCAGGCAAACGGTATCTCCCTCAACAAACTGGTCGTGCAGATAAATGACTTTATCGAATCCTTGGGCTTAAAAGGAAAATTCGCGACGATTATGCTTTGTCTGTTCGACACGAAGAACGGCGATGTGTACATGTGCAACGCTGGCGATAATATCATTCATTACTACGATATTTCCGAACATAAACAAAAACTCGTCTCGCTTTCCCAGACTCCAGCCGCAGGTCCGCTCCCGTCGTTCATGGTCGATATGAAAGGCGGATTCAAAGTTGAAAAGCTGCATCTGGACAAAGGCGATGTCCTGTTCCTCTACACTGACGGAATTGAAGAGGCGACCCGTAAATTCAGAGACGCTCAATTTATGCCGGTGCGATGTACCGAAGGGGTAGAGGGTGCTGACCACGGTAATCACAAAGTTGGCGAAGAATCCGAACAGCTTACTCCGGAGCGTATTGACGCTATTGTTGAGGCGGTCTTTGCCAAAAAGTCCTATCATCTTGAAAAGTATCATAATCCTGTCGCCGGCGAAGAGCTCATTTTTGATTTCTCTGACTGTGAAGGTACTGTTGATGATGCGATTCTTGCGCTTATCTCTGTGGAAAAAGTGTTCCGCTTTTATAAAGAGCCTGGTGCGCTTGAATCCGATGTCGTGCGTGTTGACCGAAAAATCGACTCGTTCCTTCAGAAGCATTTTAACCGCTACGAACAGTATTGCTCCCAGCATCGAGATACAGGCGATGTGAACTACCTGTATTACACACACCTAAAAGAAGATGAGCAGCTTGATGACCTTACGCTGATTGCTTTGCGCTATTTGGGGTAAAAAGGATTGCCAATCTGGGAAAATAGAAGTATATTACAAAAAGAATAAATTTTTCGGAGGTTTTGTATGGCATTCAAAGATGAATTGAAGAAATATGTTGATTTGGCAGTCGGTAAGTCTGTTGTCGCATTTGGCAAAGGAAAAGCAGCCGTCTCAAAGTTTGGTGACGAGAGCGCGACACGAATTGAAAAATTACAGCTTGAAAAGAAACTGAACAAGGAAATTTACACGTTCGGAAAGAATGTGCTTCAGGCTTTTGAAGAAGATAAAAAAGAGACTGTTTCTGCTTCAGATGAACTGCTTGCCGCAAGCCTCAGAACGATTGCTGAGCTCAAAGCTGAAATTGCTCGCAAGGATGAGTTGTTGAAGCGCGATGAAAAAGCCGAGTCAGATGCATCTGAAAGCAAGGAAACTCCAGCTGATACCGCAGCCGATGCTGATGACGCAGCTGCTGAAGCCGCAGAAGAAGATGCAAAAAAATCGAAAAAAAATTCTGAAAAAAATGCAAAAAAAGATGATTGACCACTTGACGCGAACATATGCGTTGTGATATAGTCATTCTTACCCGTCGCCAAGCGGCAGGCAGCCCACCCGGAGACGGGCGGTGCGAAAAAAAATGAAAAAAAAATGAAGAATGTGCTTGACAAAAACCGTGAAACGGTGATACACTCTTCATCACCCGCCTCAAGGCGGAACGATGTTTGAAAATTACCAAGGGAAGGAAGGAAGACGAAAGACAGAG
>JAFSTK010000047.1 GCA_017450535.1 Treponema sp. | reverse complement strand
AGAGTTGATTGAGTACCTTAACTGGTACAACGAGAAGCGAATTAAGGTTAAATTAAAAGGACTGACTCCTTTACAGTTTAGGAATCAGTCCTTAAAATCAGCCTAGTTAAAGTGTCCAATAATTGGGGTGCACTTCAGTTTGACGGGGTATTTTTTTTTCACAACGCGAAAAACACGCGGAATATATTCATCCAGTTTTTTTATCTTTTCATCTATTCCATATTTGCATAGATAGAAGATTTATGTTATAATAATATGGTTTATTAGAGTTATGGAACAACAGGCACCAGCATTCGGAAGAAAGATATTTTTTCTCAACCCAAGCTTCTCTGTACGTACGCATATTGTCAGCCTGCTAAAAGTGCTTGAGTACGAAGTATATACAATCTCTGATTATCGCCGTGCAAAAGGCTATTTGCGCATTCATCATGACGCAATTCTGTACATCAATACTGAAACTCAAATGAACATTCCTTCATGGAAGAAATATATCAACTCGCTCAAAAACGATGATGTATTCAGTTCTACCATCGTTGGTGTTATAAACGAACATCTTAGTCCTCTGGAATTAAAACTATTGGCAGAAGACCCCAACATAACAGGCGGTGTTTTCCATATTGAAGGTCAATTTAAGGCGGTACTTCCAACGCTCGCAAGAAAACTGGATGAATTGGGTGCAAAAGGCCGTCGTCAGTATGTGCGAACTATTTGTATGACTGACCAGAGCGCGCGATTCTTGTGGATTCAAGACGGAAAGATGTTTACCGCACAGATTGTCGATATTAGTACAGCATCTGTCGCCGTTTTGATTACGCAAAAAGAACTTCCGTATGTGCAAAACCGTGGGGAAATCTTCTCGACAATTCAGCTGGGAAAGAAACAGATTCAGACAAAAGCAAAACCTTTGGTCATTAAGCCAAGCGGAAATAACTTTGCGGCAATCTTTATGATTAACGACCAGACTCCACAGGAATCTATTCAGATTATCCGAGACTACGTTTTTGAGACGCTGGAACTTGCCATGCTAAAGTCTGTAGAAGGCATGTCCCTGGACAAAACGGATTATACCGCAGGAAGATAAAAAAAGAGTCAGCCTAAATGCCGACTCTTTTTTTGTCACCACTTCCCTATTCCTTACACTTGGAAAGCGTCTATCTGGCTACCAATTTGATTGATTGACGAACGCATTTTGTCAGCGATATTGCTGAGTGCGCTGCCCGTCTCACTGATTTTTTTTGCGCCACCAGACATTTCCACCACGCTGCTTTTCATAACAGTGGTAGCATCTTTTAAGCGACGAACTTCTTCCAGAATAGCTTTGTTGCCCTCTGACATTTCTGCGGACGCGCTTTTTACTTCCATGGTACTGTCGCTCATGTTGTGAAGAGCCTCGACAATCTGCTTACTTCCTTCCTGCTGCTCTTCCATAGCATTCTTAATCTGGCGGACAAGTTCATCAGTCGTGCGGATATTGTCGCTCACCGCATTGAACATTGCGCTCGTCTCCACGGAAGCATCTACTACCTGACCGATTGAATCCTTTATGATGCCCAGCTGCTCACCAATTGTCTTTGACTGCGCTGTAGAAGTTTCGGAAAGCTTACGGATTTCGTCCGCAACAACAGCAAAACCTTTTCCCGCCTCACCTGCGTGCGCCGCTTCAATTGCAGCGTTCATAGCCAGCAAATTGGTCTGGGAAGCAATTGCAGCAATCGCCACATTCGCCTCTTGCAGCGTCTCGCTCTGCGTTTTAATTTGCTCGATGCGTTCATTCATTTCAGTCTGTTTCTGCACACCGCTACGTGCGCTCTGTTCCAGAATGTCAAATGAAGACGCCATATTCGTTACCGAATTATTGACGCTGCTGATATTGCCAATCATCTGCTCAACGGCGGAAGATGCGATGCTTACGTTCTGAGACTGCGCATTAATCATCTTTTCCAGCGACGTGATATTTGAAGCGATTTCGTTTACTGCGCCAGCTGTCTCGTCAACACTGGCTGCCTGTGTCGCAATCTGCCCCTGTACGGCATCAATACTCTGCAAAATATTGGAGATAGACTGACCATTTTCCTCAATACTGCCATGCATATCAACGCCTGCATCGGAAAGCTGTGTGCGGGAATCTTTTATGTCAGACATAATATTCTGCAATTTTGCGATAAAGGTGTTAAAGCCATTGGTAACAGAACCGATTTCGTCATTGGTCAGAACTTTCATGCGCTGGGTCAAATCTGCTTTACCAGAAGCGATTTCATTGATTTTTGCGTCCACTGTGATAAGCGGCTTGAGCGCGCGGAAAATACTGATTGCAACAGAAACAATCAAAATCAGCGCAATCGCCACAGAAAGCACAATCATAACAAACTGCAAGCTGCGGGCCGTCGCATACACTTGACCAGCAGGAGCACACAGTCCCATTGACCACGGAGTGCCGGGAATTGACTTATACACCATCAAGTCATTGTTGCCCTTGCCTTTTACCCAACCATGTCCGGCCACACCGTTAATCATGTTGGTCGCATGTTCAGCAAGCCCATCCATGCCGTCCTGCGCACTGGTTTTCGCAAAGTTCGTCACCATGCATAATTCTTTTTGCGGGAACGCCATAACAATTCCGTTTCCGTCCAAAAGCATCGCATAGCCCTTTTCGCCAATTTTGATCGCGTCAATCGCTTTTGAAAGCGTCGCATGGCTTACGGCACCTGCAAAGAAGCCATACAACTTTTTATCGTACTTTACTGACTTACAAACATAGAATACGGCATCATCAACATGGTCGCCAACAGGGTTTGAGATGTACTGGCCCAAGTCACCTTTGACAATCGCCTGATAGTATTCGGTATTGGACACATTCACTTGCTCGCCATTGTCACGATAGCCCATGCCAGTGGCGACATCAACCCACCACATCTGCTTAAAGTCACCGCCACGGATTTTTTCATGCGCGATAAGCCAATCGACAATCTGATCCGTAGAGCCATTCGCCACAACGACATCGCTCATCGTGTACATGCGCATTTGCTGCATAAATTTTGAGTTGCGGTAAGTCAATCCCGTAACATGCGCGTCCAAAGTTTCTGTAATAGAACCGATGTAGTTTTTTTCAAGCTGTGTACGAACGACATACAAACTGACTCCAGCCAGCACCGTCATAAGCACCAAAATCTCAACACCAATTGTAATGCAAAATCGCTTTGTGAGACTTTGTTTTTTGCTTTTGTTTGCTTCTTTACCCATAAAATAAAAACCTCGCTATTTCATAGTGTCTTAACAAATATTATACACTATTTTCTTAAAATGCGCTTGTTATTTCCAAGGGAAAATGAAAGAAAGTAGTTTTCGTTCGCCTAATGTCTCTTTGTCTTCCGCAAGAAGCTCGTCCCATGGCACATCGGCACGCTTGTCACGGTCATTTTCGTAGTCGGGATGTTCTTCAAGCCAGTCGTATTTGTACAGACGAAGACGGAGCGCATTCATATTGGAAAGCGTAATGCCATTCACACCCGGCAACATGAAGAAAAGCGGAAATGACAAAAGCAGCAAAAACAGATTATACAAGAGCATCGCAAAAGAAAATGCTGCGTTATCAAAAAAGATGATGAACGATTTTTTGAAGCATTTTTTGAAATTGTTTGTCTCCTGCAAAAAATAAAGGGGAACAAACCATTGCATCGCCATCGTACAAATTAATGCGAAAAATACAATTACTGACACAAAGAAAAGCCCGATGCTTTTGCCGGAAAATGCCATGCGCAAATAATACGTAAAAGAAACGCCGATAAATACGACAAACATGCCGAGCAGAAGACCGAACAAAAAGCCTGTCTTCCATGATTCTCGCAACGAACGGAAAAAGAGCGATATCGAAGGCGTATTAAAATCCGCAATTTTTCGGGCGACAGCACCCCAAGCGAACACAACTGCCATCAGAACTCCCGTTGCCATAATAGCCACGGCAAAAACAACAAGCAGATTCACACTTGCGGCAAAACGAACCAAAAAGCCGAATCCCGCAAAAAGTGCGATAACAAGCACATTGCTCAATAAAATAGAAAAAAGGTTATCCCAACCATCGCAGAAATTTTTTTTCAAGAAAAATTTGAGCATTGTTTTCTCCTAAATTAATTCTAAAATAATCCTGAAATAATGCCGTCATCGTCCACATCGATGTTGAGCGCGGCAGGCTGTTTGGGTAAGCCAGGCATCGTCATGATATCGCCTGCAAGAGCGACCACAAAGCCTGCGCCACTGTACAACTGCACATCGCGCACGGGGAACGCATAGCCAGAGGGCGCGCCAACCAGTTTGGGGTCGTGGCTGATAGAATTCTGCGTCTTTGCCACACAAATTGGCAGCGTGCCGTAGCCGTCCGCCGTAAACTGCGCGAGTTTTTTGAGCGCGACTGAACTGAACTCCACGTTGCCTGCGCGGTAGATTTCTTTGGCGATTGTCTCAATCTTTTCTTTAAGCGGAAGCTCGTCCGCATACAGATGCTTAAAGGCGGCTTTTCCGCTGTCGCAGATTGACACCACTTCTTTTGCCAAATCAGCCGCGCCTTCTCCGCCCTTGCCCCATCCTTCGGTGACAACAGCTGTCACACCAGACTTTTCGCACAAAGCCTTGAGCGTGGCGGTCTCTTCGTCTGAGTCGGTAACAAAATGATTGATTGCAACTACAGACGGCACACCAAATTTCGCAATATTTTCTATATGAATACGCAGGTTTTCAAATCCTTTTTCTACAGCGGCGACATCGGGTGTACCAAGCGCGGCCTTTTCTACACCGCCATGCATTTTGAGCGCACGGATTGTAGCGACAATTACCACGGCATCCGGCTTTAAGCCTGCGATACGGCATTTGATGTCCATGAATTTTTCTGCGCCAAGGTCAGCCGCAAAGCCCGCCTCGGTAATCACATAGTCGCCCGTAGCAAGCGCACAAGTGGTAGCGTTGATGCTGTTACAGCCGTGCGCAATGTTCGCAAACGGACCGCCATGCACGAAAGCGGGTGTTTTTTCCAAGGTCTGCACCAAATTGGGGCGAATCGCATCTTTGAGCACGGCCGCAATCGCACCGGTACATTTGAGCGCAGAAAAATGCACTGGCTTTTTAGAATAATCCTGCGCAATCGTGATATTGTCAATTCGTTTTTTGAGGTCGGAAATAGATGTAGAAAGACAGATAATCGCCATGAGCTCGCTGGCAACAGAAATACAGAAATGGTCTTCACGGGGAACGCCATTTGCGGTACCGCCCAAGCCGATGGTAATGTTGCGGAGCGCGCGGTCATTTAAGTCAACACAGCGTTTCCAGCTGATAGTGCGCGGGTCAATGCCGAGCGGATTTCCCTGCTGGATGTGGTTGTCGATGAGAGCGGCAATCAGATTGTTTGCCACAGAAATGGCGTGGATATCGCCTGTAAAATGCAAGTTGATTTCTTCCATAGGAACAATCTGCGCATAGCCGCCACCACACGCACCGCCCTTTACGCCAAAGCATGGGCCAAGAGACGGTTCACGAAGCGCAATCACCGAATTCTTTCCGATTTTGCGAAGTCCGTCCGCCAAACCAATGGAGACCGTGGATTTTCCTTCGCCAGCGGGTGTAGGCGTGATTGCGGTGACCAGCACGAGTTTTCCTTTCTTTCCGTCCGCGACTTTTTTCTGCAGAGAACGCAATTCCGTCATGGTCACTTTTGCCTTGTACTGGCCATACAGTTCCAACGCATCCGCACCTATACCAATCTTTTGGGCTACTTCGCCAATAGGTGCCATCTTATTTGCCTGAGCAATCTGAATATCTGTAAGCATATTCCGCCTCCGCAGAAAGGATAATATATTTTAGAGTAAAATTACGATATAAGCAATTACTTAGAAGTGTTTGATTGCAACGCCAGCTTCCGTAAATGCATTGCGGATGTTCTGGACGAATGCGAGAGCCTTGGGATTATCGCCGTGCACGCAGATTGTGTCCGCTTGTACGGGAATGTCCTTGCCGCTGACAGTTGTGACGACACCTTGGGTGACCATGCGCACGGAACGGGAAACCGCCTCTGATTCATCGGTGATAACGGCACCGGGCTGAGAACGCGGCACCAATGTTCCGTCGTCTTGATAAGCGCGGTCGGCAAAAACTTCGCACGCATATGGCACATCCAATTTTTGTGCCGCGCGCACCATTTCGCTTCCAAAGAGCGCGACTAAGACAAGTTCTTTTCCGCATGAGCGCACGCCACGGCATATCGCCTCTGCAAGCGCGGCATCTTTTGCCGCCATGTTGTACAGCGCGCCATGTGGTTTGACGTGATGCAGTTCTGTTCCTGCGGCATGGGCAAACGCCTGTAGCGCGCCAACCTGATAGACAACGGAGGCTTCGGCTTCCTGCGGAGAAATTGCCATGGTTCTGCGTCCAAAGCCGACTAAATCAGGCAGTCCCGGATGCGCGCCCAGACTGACACCCGCATGTACTGCCGCAGCGACAGTCTTCTGCATGGTCACGGGGTCGCTCGCATGAAAGCCGCAGGCGATGTTTGCCGATGAAATGTACGGTAAAATCTGTTCGTCCATCACGAGCAAATGCGTGTACGCGCCAAATGCTTCGCCGAGGTCACAATTCAAATCAACTGTTTTCATTTTTTACTCCTGTAAATCACTGTCTTTTATATCCGTCAGCAACATGTGACCGGGGGCATGCGTGATGCAAAACGAGGGTTTTGACTGCATGACGACGGACTGCGGGGTGACTCCACAACACCAGAATACGGGGACTTCTCCCTCACGAATCGTACTCGGCTCGCCAAAGTCAGGATGCGCGATATCATGAATGCCGATTGCTGACGGGTCTCCGATATGGACTGGGCTTCCGTGAACGCGGGGCATACGTGCCGTTACCGTGGTCGCCTTGACCACTTGACTGTAGGGAATCGGGCGCATACTCACTACTATTTTTCCGCCGAACACACCAGCCCGCTCAGTCTCAATATTCGTCAAGTACATGGGAACATTGTGGTTCTCGGAAATGTTTCTCACATCAATTCCGGCATCCAGCAAAAGCGACTCAAATGAAAAACTGCATCCTATGATAAAACTGACCAAATCATCACGCCAAAATGATGACACATCGGTGTATTCGCCTGCAAGCTCGCCATTTTTCCACACACGATAGCGGGGAATGTCTGTGGCGATATCTGCGTCACACGATGTATGCAAGAGACGGCTTCCGGCATCGCTTACTTCAAGCAGCGGGCAAGATTTTGGATTTCGTTGGCAAAAGAGCAGAAAATCGTAGGCATATTCACGGGGAAGAACGCAGAGATTTGCCTGCGCATAGCCCGCACACATGCCCGAAGTCTGACCGGTAATAACACCCTTTCTGATAAGCATCCGCACGTCTTTTGGCGCAGTGTGCTCGTAGGAATTGTGATGCATGTCGTCTTTATTCATAGTATTGCTCCTGTAAGGCTTTATCCGCCTCTTCTTGTGTGACAAAGGTAAATTGCACTTTTGTTTGCGGCGCACATTGAGACAGCACCGCCATGTCCGTGCGGATGACACAAGCGATTTTTGCGTAGCCACCGCATGTCTGTCGGTCTGCCGCCATCACCACGGGAAGCCCTGCCGACGTAATTTGTACCGCGCCCAAAGGAATCGCGTCCGAAATGATATCAGTCTTGCCACAGTCCAACGATGAGCCGGAAAAACGAATGCCCATGCGGTTGCTTTCCGCAGAAACTGTGTAAACGGTGCCGGTAAATTGCGCGACAATCTGCGGCGGAAAAAAGTCATATTGTGCGCCCTTAGTCACGCGGATAACCACCGTCTCAGAAGAATTTGGCAGGCGCACTGGCTGAGGGAGCGGCAATTGTTTTGGAGCACAAGCATTTCCAACAGCAAGCTCATCGCATGCACGTAATTTGCGTCCGTCCAATCCGCCTAGTCCGCATTGCAAATTGGTGGAACGACTTTCCAAAACGGGCGGAACCAAAATGCCACCACGGAACGCCACATAACTTCGTAAGCCAGCCGACGCAAAACCTCCGGTCAGCACACTTCCCTCCAGAGCATGAATCATCGTGTTTTGTGCGATGCGGTTTCCGTCCAGACACGGCTGAATGTCCGCGCCCGTAATCGCAAAATCGCATGGCGTGGTAAAACGGATTTCCGGGGCAGAGAGCGTCAATTCTAATGCCGCCGCATCGTCTGGGTTTCCGACCAAGCGGTTTGCAAGCACCAACGACACTTTATCCATCGCACCGCTTTCGCTCACGCCACTCGCCTGTAAGCCCGACCGCCCCAAATCTTGCACAGTGGTACATATCCCCGGCGCATTGACATGAATGCCTCCGGTCGCAACAAATCGCGGGCGTTCGGAAACTGAGTCCGCTTTTTCAGATGTCTGCTCGTCTGCTATGCGCACAAAGTCTTCCGCGCTGATTGGCACAAAGCGGATTTTTTCGCCCGCCTTGTACAAGACTGGTGGAGTCCGGTTCGCATCATAGATTTTGAGCGGCGTGCGTCCAATTATTTGCCAACCACCGGGACTTTCCAGCGGATACAATCCTGTCTGTGCGCCACCAATTGCCACGCTTCCCGCAGGAATTTTTGTGCGAGGCGTAGAAAGCCGAGGCGTTGTAAGACGTTCGTCCATGCCGCCGAGATATGCAAAGCCTGGCAAAAAACCGAGCATATAAATCAAATAGTCACGGCTGCTATGAAGCGCAATGATTTCTTCTATTAATAAGCCTGTATGAGAAGCAACATTTTTCAGGTCGGGCGCATAGTCACCCTGATAGCACACGGGAATCTCATGCACGACTGATTCGACTGCATCGGGGTCACATTCACTGGTAACGGCATTTTCCGCACAGCGTTCTGCACTTTGTCGCAGGGTATGAATATCCGCCGTAAGAGGAGCGAAGTATATCGTTACGGAACAGTAGGCGGGCACCAGCTCGACAACGCCTTGCAGATGAGAGCGTGCGCATTCTTCCGTGAAAAGCGAAGAAAATCGGCGGATAGTCGCATTTGTCTGTTCGCTGATAGTCTCGCCAAAAATGACGGAAAATGCGTCCTGACTTGCTTCGACAATGCGCCATCTTTTTTTGTCGCTCTGATGCAGTGAGTCATTCATAGAAACTCTTTTCCAGCACCGAGCCGAACCAAAAATCATTTCGATAGTTGAGCGCATATTCTACGGTAGAACGCATGAGGCTCACAATCCAACTTTCAATTTCAACGCCAAAGCCGTCAATCGCAGGAAGCAATGAGCCAGTCATATCGACCATGCCACAGCGACAACACTCACGGAGCACATCTTCTTCCATCTGAGCCTTGTGCAGCACTGAGATATCACCGGCCAAAAACGCAAGCGCGGCAATAATCGCATACACTCCCCAATCGCTCACCGTCGCCGTAACCAAATAATCTGCCTCTGTCGCCGCGACAATACCACCTTCACAGCCACATTTGCATGAGCACGGAACAAAAATTGTGATGAAGTCAGCGAGCGCGCCCATACCGATTTCATTTCCCAAATCACCCACCGCAAATGTCGGAACGCCCCGTGAAGCAAAGCCTGAAAACAGCGCGTCTTGTTTTGCTTCCAGTTCTGTCATGTTCACGCCGAGCGCGTTGTGGTATTCGCCCTGTGTGTTTGCGCCCGCACATTCTGTAGCGAACACGAACGCAGGCTGTAATGTATCCAGAAGAAATTGTGTCTTTTTTTGGGCTTGTTCCGCATCAACAGGAATCGCCACATATGCGAACGAAAGCGGCAGATTGCGCGCTGTCTGAATGTCGTCATAGCAATGTAAGCCCATCGTCACGGCGCAATTGATTACGGCGGGGAGATTTTTTTCATGCACAGAAAGCACTGGGGTAACGCCATACGCTGTGATGAGCGCACGGGCAAGCAACAATGCGCCCACGATACCATCCGTTTCCGGCTGCAAATGAGGTCGCAGCACAAAGCCTGTCATGATGAGCACCGTAGTGTCGCCTGAAGCGCCGCGCAGAAGCGCATGGATTTTTTTTGCAGCCCGCATCGCAGTCGGCTCACCCGCCAGTTTTCGGCTTCCCGCATACAAAATACGGCACACGCCATAACCGCGCGGATCAAGGTTCATCAATGCGTCCAGATTTTCACCCACATTGTATTCGCTAAGTTCTGCTTGTGTCATAACCAACCCCGCCTCTTTTTTAATCCAAATCCGCACGCCATGCCGGGGCGTAGCCTGTTTCTGCCGTAAAGTCATCCACTGCCGCACGCTGCAAGGTTCGCAAAAGTTTTTGGTCTTTTCCGCCGACAGGCTTTCCGTCCAATTCGCAGGCAGAAAGTCCCAGAGTTCCCGCGCTCGTAATCATGATTTCATCCGCGTTAAACACATCCTGTACGGTAAACGGCTCTTCGCGATAGGGAATGCCAAGCCGGGAACAAATCTGCAAAAAATGCCGACGGGTTGTGCCGGGAAGAATCAGATTGTCCAGCGGTGGCGTGATAAAACAGCCGTCTTTGAGAATGTTCACATTGCAGTGCGCGCATTCAGTCACACGCTCGCCACGGTGGAAAATAACTTCTCGACAGCCTGCGTCCTTTGCCTTTTGGGAAGCCATTACCGAGGGAAGCAAATTGAGCGTCTTGATATTGCAATGGAAAAAGCGCGTGTCTTCTTCTGTCATCAGTTTACAAGGAGTGCGCACGTCTACCAGCGCAGATTCAGTAATCGAAATGAGAAGGTTTGGCTGAACATCGGGGAACAAATGATTACGTGGTGCTGTTCCGCGCGTCACCTGCCAATAGACAAAACAAACTCCGTCGGAATCCATCAAGTCGATGCATTTTTTCAACTCAGCCAAAAACGCTTCTTTTGTAAACGGAAAATCAATCCGCACCGCACGCAGACTGTTATAAAATCGCTCGATGTGAAAGTCGGTCTCAAAAATCTTACGGTTCGCGCAATAGGTCGCGTCATACACACCGTCGCCAAAAAACATACCTCTGTCCAGCAGCGGAATCGTCATCTCTTCCAGCAGCCCGACTTTGCCATTGTAGTAGCCCACATTTTTCATAATCGCCTCCAGCCTTCCGCCAGAGACGACAAGATGCCCCCAGCGGACATCATTGTCTACATAAAAACGCTAGGATTTTCTATTAAAATTGTCAATATGATTTTTCAAAAAATAAATTTTTGCAAAACGTCAGCGTGAGGGATTGACAAAAGCCGATTTTAGTGAAAGTTGAGCGAAAACGTCTTTCCTGTCTTGGTAGCCGCAAGTCCTCCACGCCCCGTCTCTTTTAAATCACTGTGCATAAGGTCTCCCACATCCCGCATGGCATCGATTGTCTCATCGGCAGGGATACGGGCGCGTAAACCGGCAAGTGCCATATCCGCACAAGAGCATGCGTTCATCGCGCCGACAACATTGCGTTTGACACAGGGAATTTCCACCAAGCCCGCAATTGGGTCGCAGACAAGTCCCAGAAGATTTTGCAGGGCGAATCCAGCCGCCGCCGTAATCTGAAGCGCAGAGCCGTTTTTCAGATGCACAAGCGCACCCGCCGCCATCGCAGAAGCCGCACCGATTTCCGCCTGACAACCACCTTCCGCGCCAGAAATAGATGCGCGCAGGGCAATCATCTGACCGATTCCAGCGGCAACAAACAACGCTTCTGTCATCCGCGCTGTATCGCAATGTTCGCGGCGGGAAAACGGAATGAGCACGGCGGGCAATACACCACAAGAGCCGGCGGTGGGAGCGGCGACAATGCGCTTCATACAGGCATTCGATTCCGCCATCTGCAACGCCTGCGCAATGACATCGCCACAAAATGAGCCGCAAACTGTGTCTCCCGCCGCAACGTAATCTGAAAAGCGTCCGCCATCGCCGCCAGTCAGTCCGCTCTCAGATTGGGCTTTGCGGTCATAATCTTTGGCGGCTTGGAGCATGGTCAGCCATTGACTGCTCATGCGCTCAATCTCATCATCACAGCTCATGCCCGATTCCTGCGCATCTTCTTCGCACACCACGCGCCAGAACGGTTTTTGCTCCCGCTCGCACAACGCCACAATATCTGCCAAAGCCTCAAACGCCATGAATCAGCACGCTCCTTTTTCAACATAAGTTACACGGATAATACCGTCTGCCCGTTCAATCTGACCGATTACAGGTTCATCCACCGGCTGATCAGTTTCAAGCACCATGACAGAATATCCGCCGCGATTTTTTCGGTACAAGCGCATGGTGGCAATATTGATGTGATACTGATGCAACAATTGTGTGACCAGCGCGACATGTCCCGGCACATCGTAGTTGTGCACCACCAGCGTATGCATCTCGCCCGAAAACTGCACGTCAATGCCATCGATTTTATCAATCATAATTCTGCCGCCACCCACAGACGATGCCTGCACCACAATTTGCCTGCCTGTTTTTCCGACCGCCGTAATGACTGCCGTATTGGGATGCGCGTCTGGCAAATGGTCGATATTTTCAAAACTGATGCGCAAGCCGCTTTTTGTTGCGAGGTCAAGACTATGCGGAATTCGTTCGTCATCGCTGTGCATACCGAGCAATCCCGCACAAATCGCCTTGTCCGTTCCGTGACCACGACCCGTTGCCGCAAATGAACCGAACAAGCCCACTTGCGCCTGCACCGGCTCATCTTTGAGCAACTGCCGTGTCATCAGCCCGATTCTGACCGCCCCCGCTGTGTGAGAACTGGACGGACCCACCATAACCGGGCCGAGTATATCAAATAAATTCACTTACTTTTCGTCTTCGTTTTGCAAGGCATCGTAGCCGCTTTCGCCCGTGCGCACTTTTACTGCGTCCTCAACATCAAGCACGAAAATCTTTCCGTCGCCGATATGTCCCGTGTAAAGCGTCGTGCGCGCCGCATTGATAACGGCTTCAACTGGCACTTTGCTTACTACCACTTCCACCTTCACTTTTGGAAGCACATTCACGTCAACGGGAACGCCACGGTAGAATTCACTCGCGCCCTTTTGCACGCCGCAGCCCAGTACATTCGTCACCGTCATGCCCGTCACGCCAATCTTGTTCAACGCAGTTTTGAGCGCGTCAAACTTGTTCTGACGGGTGATGATGACCACTTCCTTCATCTTTTTGCCCGCAGCAATATCACTCAACGCGGCGACAGGAATTGCGCTTTCAATCGGCAAGGCAACGCCCGCTTCTTCAGCCTGCTCCACCTCTTCGTTTGAGAATGTCGTCTGGAATCCAGCATAACTGTTCTTTAAGCCATGCTCCTGCATATCAAGACCCGCAATCTCTTCTGAGGCAGTGACACGTAAACCAGTGGTATATTTTAAGACGATAAAGAGCACGAACGCGCACATACCGACAAACACCAGAATGCTCACCGCGCCCGCTGCCTGCGTCAAAAAACGCCCCCACTCGCCCGTCACAAACAAACCGCCGTCACGCGCGAACAATCCTACCGCAAGCGTGCCCCACAAGCCGTTCACGCCATGCACAGAAATCGCGCCCGCCGGGTCATCAATTTTGAGTTTCTTTTCAATAAAGCCAATGCTCAGCACAACCAGCACGCCAGCCACCGCACCAATCACAATGGCTGCCCAAGGCTCAACGGCATCGCATCCCGCAGTAATGGCGACCAAACCAGCCAGCGCGCCATTCAACGTGAGCGACACATCGGACTTGCCAAAGCACAGCCACGTAAACGCCATTGTCACAACAGTTGCCGTTGCCGCAGACAGATTTGTGGTCAAAAAGACTGAGCCGACGGTAAACGCCTGTTCTTCCGTGTGCAAACCGTATGTGGAAGCCGAAGTGAATCCAAACCACCCGAACCACAAAATGAACACGCCCAAAGCTGCGAGCGTAATTGAATGACCCAGAATCGCTTTTGGTTTTCCGTCTTTCTCATACTTTCCGATACGCGGACCAAGCATCATCGCGCCCGTCAAAGCACAGATACCGCCGACCATGTGCACGTTCGCGCTTCCGGCAAAATCATGGAATCCGCCCGTCCAATTCATCAGGCTCAAATGTGAAAGCCAGCCGCCGCCCCATGACCAATGTCCCGTAACCGGAAAAATGACCGCACTGATAACGATGGAGCAAAGCAAATACGCGCTGAATTTCGTGCGCTCCGCCATGGCACCGCTGACAATTGTTGCCGCCGTCGCACAGAACATCGTATTGAATGCGACGTGCGCCCACTGCGGAACCGACCCGACCAGCGAGCCGCCGTCCAGATGAAGCACACCGAACATCAGCCGATAGCCAATCAAAAAGAATACGGGCGCACCACACGCAAAGTCCAGCATATTTTTCATAATGATGTTGCCTGCATTTTTTGCGCGTGTCATACCCGTCTCAAGCATGGCAAAGCCTGCCTGCATAAAAAAGATGAGCGTCGCACCAAGCATCATCCACAAGGTGTCTATAGTCATTGCTGTTATTTCCATACTGTTATCCTCCTAGGTATGCCTTTTTGACCTGCTTGTTCTCACGCAGTTCGCCGCTGGTTCCGCTCGCAATGATTTCGCCCGTCGCAAGCACATAGCCGCGGTCAGCAAAATCCAGCGCGACTTTTGCGTTCTGCTCAACAACCAGAATCGTCATGCCCTGCTGAATGTTCAGCCGTTTGAGCGCACGGAACATTTCATACATCAGCTTAGGCGCAAGACCCATGCTCGGCTCATCCAGCATGATGAACGGGCAGTCAGTCATGAGCGCGCGACCTACGGCAAGCATCTGCTGTTCACCGCCACTCAAAAGCTCGCTCCGCTGACGACGACGTTCATACAGACGCGGAAACAAATCGTACACTTGCTCATACAATTCAGGAGTGCGCGCGCCACTCAGCGGGTCTTTGTGCCGGCCATAGCACGCCATCTGCAAATTCTCTTCCACCGTCAGGTTTCCAAAAATATGGCGGCCTTCGGGAACAAGACAAAGCATTTTTTTCTGGATGAGCGTATGCGGCTCCACATGCAGAATACTTTGTCCCTCAAACAGAATGTCGCCGCTTTTGACAACAGGCGCTTCGGGACGGGGAAGCCGCGACAGGCTCATCAGCGTAGAAGTTTTTCCCGCGCCGTTTGCGCCAATCAGCGTAACGATTTCGCCCTTGTCCACGCTGAACGAGATGCCGTGCAACGCTTCGATATTTCCGTATGCAACTTTTAAGTCCTTTACTTCCAATAACATCTACCGCCCCCTATTCAATTTCCTCGTTACCCAGATACGATTTGATAACCGCCGGATTTTTCTGAACTTCTTCAGGGCTTCCGTCCGCAATTTCCTTGCCGAAATCGACGACTTTCAGATGGTCACAGAGCGTCATAATCACTTGCATCTGATGCTCAATCATCCAGATGGTGATGTTAAAGGTGTCGTGAATCCAACGAATGTACGAAATCAGTCCGTCCAAATCCGACGTGCTCAAACCAGCGGCCGGCTCATCAAGTAAGAGCAATTTTGGGTTCAGACTGAGCGCGCGGGCAATTTCCACACGACGCTGAATGCCGTAGGGAAGATTTTTTGGATAATCCAACGCGCTGTCTGCCAGACTGAATTTTTCCAGCAGTGCCCATGCTTCATCGTGAATCGCCTTTTCCCGCGCCTTATACGACTTGGTACGCAAAAACACATCTTTGAGCGAATAGCCCAACCGAGAATGCTGCGCGATGCAGATATTATCCAGCACAGTCATATCGCTCCACAGACGGATGTTCTGAAACGTGCGTCCAATCTGTAAATCTGCAATCTGATGCGGACGCAATCCGTTGAGCTTCTTTCCGTCAAGCGAAATCGTTCCTTCTGACGGCACATAAAATCCGCTCACCAGATTGAATACAGTCGTTTTTCCCGCGCCGTTTGGTCCGATAAGTCCCGCAATCTCGCCGTGATGCAATTCCACGTTGATATCGGTCAATGCCTGTAATCCGCCAAAGCGATGGGTCAGATGCTCAATTTTTAACAATGGTTGTTTTTCGCTCATACCGTACCCCCTGACGCCCCTGCAGGACGAACCAGATTTTTATTTTCAGGGAACAGCCGTCTGAGTTTCGGGAACATGTCGGTCAGTTCTCTGGTGCCCATGATTCCTTCGGGATGAAGTTCCATAATCAGAATGAGAATGAGCGGAATGATGACCCACTTGAGAATCTGTGCCGGACGAAGCAACTCCAAAAGAATCGTAAAGACCACCGCAGACAGCACTGAGCCAGAAAGCGAGCCCATACCGCCAAGGTAGACCATCACCAGACTTTCCGTAGACTTCATGATGCCGAAGGACGACGGATTGATGAATCCCAACAAATGTGCGAACAGTCCGCCCGCAATGCCTGCCAAAAATGATGAGAAGGTGAACGCAATCAGTTTCATATTGTTTGTGTCCACGCTCATAATTTCCGCAGAAATCTCATCGTAGCGCACAGAACTGATTCCCTTGCCGAGCGTCGAATTCATCAGAAAATGAATTGAAAGCACCGCAAGAATCGCGAACACAATCGCCCAGACCAAAATCCAGGGGATGTCTATCACGTCCGCCATCGCGCTCATCACCGAACGCATTCCCATCAGACCACGGCTTGCGCCCACAATCGGAATGTTGTTAAGCGCAGTCGTGACGATAAAGTTTGCCGCCACCGTAATAATCGCAAGATAGTCGTCACGCGTCTTAAACGAAGGGATGGCGACAATCAGGCTGACAAGCATTGCGCCCAAACCGCCTAAAATGATACACAACGGAAATCCCGCGAGCGCAAGTCCTTCAGGGAGAAGATTTGTGCCTGTAATTGAATTTCCATCCTTAAACAAAATGAGCGACATCACAGACGACACATATGCGCCCACTGCCATAAAGCCGCCATGTCCGCAGCTGAATTCACCCATATAGCCGTTCACGATGTTCAGACTTGCGCTCATAATGATGTTGATGCAAATCGTCGTGATAATCGTCTGCAAATAGTTATTGATAATCTCAAAATGCGCCAAAATCGTAATGACCACAATCGAAAAAGCTGTCACCACGGGGAAAAAATATTTTTGTTGTTTCGCAGAAAAACTCATATCGCGCCCCCTAAATCTTGGTGCTCTTTGCAACGCCAAAAAATCCCGTCGGCTTAAGCGTCAGAATCACCAGCAAAATGACGAACGAAACCAAATCCTTGTAGCTTGAAGGCAAAAACGCCGTCACAAAAATTTCCACAAAGCCCAGCAAAAATCCGCCCAAAAACGCGCCCTTGATATCGCCGATGCCACCCACGACAGCCGCGATAAATGCCTTCCAGCCGATAATCATGCCCATGTACGGGTCCATAACCGGATATGACATGCCGAACAAAATGCCTGCCACAGCCGCAAGCGCAGAACCAAGCGCAAAGGTAAACGTGATGACTGTATTCACCGGAATGCCCATGAGCGGAATGGCGAATTTATCATATGAGATTGCGCGCATGGACATGCCGAGCGTAGTCTTTTGTACGATGAACTGCAAAATGCCAAAAATCACAATCGCGCTCACGATGACCAGCACTTTAAGACTCGTAATCGTAACTGGTCCGATGTTCCAGACTGTCTTGGGCAGCATGTCGGGGAAACTGCGTGAACTCGCACCCAAAAGCGCAAGGTTTCCGTTTTCCAGAATAAAACCAATCATCAGCGCGGTAATGACCACATACAGGCGGTTCGCACCCTTTGCACGCAACGGACGATAGGCGACACGTTCAATGCCCACACCGAGCAGAGCCGTCAATGCCATGGTCGCCACCAACGTAATCGCAAAAAGCGGCACACCGGAAAGCCCCGCGATATGAGAGACCAAAAATGCGGTCACAAAAAACGCGATGTAACACGATGTCATAAAAATGTCGCCGTGGGCAAAGTTTATCAGACGGAGAACGCCGTAGACCAAACAGTAGCCCAGCGCAATCATCGAATAAAAACTGCCCCACTGCAACGCATTAAAAATATTTTGTACTAAATACGATAGCATATAATCTCCAAAAAAAAGGGAAACGGCGGTAGCTCTTGCCGAAACACTTTCAAGTGCGCTACCCCGTTTCCCCAAAAAGCACTAAGGCTGCAAACTCTTCACAAACGTGAACTCACCGCTCGGTGAAACTTGCACCACAACCGCATCTTTTATCGGGTCTCCGTCAGGGGTAAAGGACATCTTCCCAGTAATGCCGTCATAGTTTTTGATTTTGCCCAGCGCATCTTTTATCGCCGTCCTGTCCTTCTTCAAATTGCCGGTCAAACCAGCACTCTGAATTGCATTCAGAACAAGCATCGTCGCATCATACGAAAGCGCCGCAACATCATCTGGCGTGTAGCCATATGCTTTTTTATACGCTTCAATAAATTCCTTGGTCTTGCCTTGTGCACCGGCAGCCGCATAGTGCGTGGTAAAGTAGTACCCCGTCACCGCACCCTTTGAGAGCGCAAACAAATCCGCGCTTCCCCATGAGTCAGAGCCCATCACAGGCTTTTTCCAACCCAAATCCTTTGCCTGAGACGTAATCAACGCCACGTGGTTGTAATAGCACGGCAAGTACAAGAATTCCGCTCCAGAATTGACTACCTTTGTCAGCTGAACAGAAAAGTCCTGGTCTTTCTGACCGAAGGATTCAAAAACGGGCACCGTACCGCCTGATTTTTCCCAGCCAGCCTTAAACAGTTCCGCAAGCGTCTTTGAATAGTCGTCCTCCAAGTTGTACAGAATGGCGACCGTCTTTGCGCCAAACTGTTCCTTAGCAAATTTTACTGCGACCGGAGCCTGGAACGGGTCAAGGAAGCATGCACGGAAACAATAGGGTTTATTTTTTGTTGCGGCGGGGTTTGTCGCCCACGGCGTAATCATCGGCACCTTCGCGTCGTTGTAGACTTCGCTCGCAGGAATAGCACGACCCGAACCATCCGGACCGATAGAGGCAAGCACTTTGTCCACATCGACCAGCTTGTTCGCCGCGTTGATTGCAGAGTCTGCCTTGAGCTCGTTGTCCACATAAACAAATTCCAGGGGATATTTTTTGCCTTTAACTTCCAGACCGCCCGCAGCGTTGATTTCTTTTTTTATCATCTCTGCAGCAAATTTTGAGCCTTCACCAACTTTTGGAGAGTCGCCGGTAAGCGGAATGTTGAAGCCCAGTTTGATAGTCTGCGGCTTTTTTGCGAACGCACCACTCGCAGCAAGCATGGCAACCAGACCCAACGCGATACATGTTTTGATTTTTTTCATTTGGATAACTCCTCGTGATTACGGGGAGCCAAAGCCACCCCGCAGAATGAATCGCCATACGGCAATTCGGGGCAACGGCTTTGTTGCATCCACATAAAAAGCCTAAAAGCAAAGCAACCAAATAATCAAGTGGGTTTTTAAAAGTTTTTTCAAAAATTTTTTTTACTAGAATTTTGCTAAAACACGGGGGAGACAAGTTGACAAAGAAGAAAAAATACGCTTAGTGCACCCTTAGCTTATTGTCTTCGTTAAAAAATTTGCGTTCTCAAAAATGTGTGGTATAATATAGGAAAATACACATAGTTCATAAGATGAAAGGAGGAACTATATGAAAAAGGTATTTGCCGTTGCTACTGCGGCATTGCTCGTTGGTTCAGCACTGACCTTAGCTGCTTGTAACAAAAACAACAAAGGTGCTGAAGGTTATCCCAAAAAAGGAATCACAATGATTTGTCCGTGGGGCGCAGGTGGCGGAACGGACGCTGTTTTGCGCGCAATTTGTGGCGCAGCTGAAAAACAACTTGGACAGACTATCACCGTTGAAAACAAAACTGGCGGTGGCGGCGCAATTGGTCATGCGGCAATCAAAGACGCAAAACCCGATGGCTATACCGTTGGTATGATTACATTTGAATTGAACTCACTCCCCCAGCAGGGATTGATTGACTTTACCTATGCTGACTACGATCCGCTTATCCGCGTAAACGCTGACGCAGCAACATTGACGGTAAAGGCAGACGCACCGTACAACACAGTGCAGGAATTTGTTGACTACTGCAAGAAAAATCCGGGAAAAGTTTCTATCGGTAACTCAGCTCCTGGTTCAGTCTGGCACATCGGCGCAGGTCTGTTGGCAGAAAAAACAGGCATCGATGTAAAACACGTCGCATTTGAAGGTGCGGCTGGCGCAGTTACCGCTCTTGCTGGCGGACATATCGAGGCAGTCTCTGTTTCTTTGGCAGAAGTAAAATCTCAGCTGGACGCAGGCAACGTAAAAGTTATCGGTATCATGGACGAAAAACGCCCCGCAAACTATCCGAACATCAAGACCTTCAAAGAGCAGGGATTTGACATCACCTACTTCACATGGCGTGGTCTGGCATTGCCGAAAGGCGTTGATCCGGCAATCAAAAAGGTTCTGGTTGACGCATTCGCAAAAGCTGAGGCTGACCCCGACTTTGTTGCGACAGCGGCAAAATTGAACTTGAATCTGGCATATCAGACACCAGAAGAGTTCAGCGCATTCTTGAAGTCAAACTTTGAGGACGTTACCGCAACGATGAAATCTTTGGGTCTGACAGACTAATTTTTTAACAGGCGGTGGCGATGCGTTTTTGCACTGTCACCGCTTTTTTCATCTTTTCAGAACTCAAAAAGTAAAAGGTAGTTTTATGAGAAAAGCAAATATCATTGCTGGTGGAATCGGCATGCTCGTTTCTGCACTGGCATTTGTAAAAACATTTTCATTTAAACAATTTAAAAATGTACCGGTCGGCCCCGAATTTTTTCCGCGTGCGCTGGCAATCAGTTTATTCATCTGCTGTCTTGCGCTGGTCATTCAAAACATGCTCGACAAAAGCAATACGGAAAAGCACCCACATTAAGTTTGAAAAACAAGGACATTCAACGTATGCTCATCGGTCTGGCAATCATCCTTGTCACCGCTTTTTTGTGGAGCATTCTGGGATTCCTTATCGTCACCCCGTTTACGATTTTCGGACTGATGTTCGTACTGGGAAAACGCGAATGGATAAAAATGGCAATTATTTCGGTAGCAGTCACTGTCGTGGTGTTCCTCGCTTTCCGCTTCCTTTTGGGAATTGAAATGCCCATGGGATTCTTAGGATAAGGGGGACGACATGGATTTTGGACTGTTGCTTTCCAGCATCGGAACGGTGTTAAATCCGCTTTCGATGATTTATATTTTCATCGGTGCCGCGGGCGGCATTTTGATTGGCTGTATCCCCGGCTTAACGGCGACAATGGGTATCGCCCTGCTCGTTCCGTTCACCTATGGCTTGGACTTGATTCCCGCAGTGGGCATGTTGCTCGGCATTTTCTGCGGCGGCATGTATGGAGGCTCAATCTCCGCCATCTTGATTCACACGCCGGGAACTCCTGCGGCTGCCGCCACGATTATGGACGGCTATCCCATGGCAAAACGCGGAGAATCTGGCAGGGCGTTAAGCATCGCGTTGTTCTCCTCGTTCTTGGGCGGCATGATTGGCGCGCTGTGTATGACATTTCTTTCGCCGTACATTTCGCGCATGGCGTTAAAATTTGGTCCCGCTGAATTCTTTGCGCTCGCGGTGTTCGGTCTTTCAGTCATCATCTCAATTTCGGGAAAATCAATCACCAAAGGTTTGATTACAGCCTTCTTCGGCCTTTTGATTTCTACCGTGGGCATGGACAAAACCTGTGCGTACCTCCGCTTTATCAAGTTGCGCGGCTTTTACGACGGCATTCCATTCATTCCTGCGCTGATTGGTCTGTTCGCAATCTCAGAAGTGCTTGCAGGCATTGAGCAGAACCTTGCCACACAAAAAACTGAGGCAAAAATTTCAGGCGTACTGCCAAGCCTCGCCGACATCAAGGCAATTATCCGCAACGTGGTGACCGGCGGCGTCATCGGCAGTTTCATCGGCTCAATTCCCGGTGCGGGCGGTGACATCGCGGCATTCGTCTCCTACAGCGAGGCAAAGCGCGAAAGCAAACACCCGGAAAAATTCGGCACCGGCATCCCAGAAGGTATCGCCGCATCTGAGTCCGCAAACAACGGCTGTTCAGGCGGAGCCATGATTCCTATGCTGAGCCTCGGCGTTCCTGGCGACTCAAACACAGCGGTTCTGATGGGCGCATTCATCATGAAAGGCTTCCAGCCCGGCCCGATGATGTACGTGGAGCATCTGGACATTGTATACGCGGTTTTTGCTTCGCTCATTCTGGCAAACATCGCCATGCTCGTCGTTGGAATGGCAGGCGTAAAAGTGTTCGCAAAGATTATTTCCGTGGAACGCAAACTGTTGCTCCCGGCAATTCTCGTGCTGTCCCTCGTTGGCGCATATGCAATCAATCAGAACATGTTCGACGTGTACTTTGCAATCGCCATGGGTGTCATCGGCTATCTCCTGCAAAAGTACAGCTTCCCGCTTTCCCCGATTCTGCTCGCATTGATTCTGGGGCCGATGAGCGAAAGCAACCTGCGCCGCTTTATGCAGATTGATGACGGCAACTTCTTCGCCATTTTCACCAAGCCAATCTGCGTTGTGTTCATTCTTCTGGCAATCGCATCGCTGGTAACATCGGTGATTAACCAGATACGGATTAACAAGAAATTGGCGGCAAAACAACAGACGGAAGAAGAATCAGAATAAAGTCATCTCCAGCTTCGGCTGGAGATGGCCACAAGACCTGGAAAACATTCGCCAACCCCAGAGGTCTATCAGAAAATGACGACCAGCTATCCGTGATAATGCTTTCTGAACTCACATAATGAATAGCCTGATTTATCGCAGTTTGCAGTACAGGTCTTTATTACAAGGCACGTTTCTGTCTCCAGATTGCAAATCTGACGTCTCATACGACTACTTTCTTTGCTGTTAGTGCCTTTAATTATCAAGATGCCTTTTAAGCTTACATAGATCCACAGTCTATTGCTTTTGTTGCTGCAAGCATCTTTTTACAAGGTGCATCAAGACTTAACCTTGAGGTACAATTCCTTTTGAAATTGCTGCATGCACCTTTAATTGCTTATGCTACGAGCGTATCAAACTCGGCATATGGTTCAAGCATCTGGAGCATGAACTCATACGGAGTGACAACCTTGAGCTCCCCACTTACTACATCGGCAAAGATGTTTGCTGATGCACCGCTTACCAGTTTTACGCCTTTCTCGTTCATAGTAACAGGAAGATGTGTATCGCGAGCTTCTACGTTCCAGAATACGATTTGAGGAAGAGCTTTTTCGTCCGGCAGGCATCTGGCACCATACCAACTGTTCATAAATGGCGCAACAATCTGGTAAGGATACAGGGTCTTAGTATTGAGCTTTATCCTTTCCTCTTCAGGAATCTCTTCACCGCGTGCAAGCTTTTCTACCTGCTCAACAACCTTGTTCAAGAAAGATTTATAACGTTCCTCATCGTTACGCATAAATGCCTTCTTGTAACGAAGCATTGCCTGGCTTGGCTGGTTTGAATAATCAAAGGTGTAATCCTTACGACGAAGGTTATCTTCAAGAATCTTGATTTCCTTACGAAGCGCAGAACACAACTTACGGTATTCAACAGCCTTCATTCCGAGAGCGGCCATCACAATTTTTGCACGGGCAACACTTTCTTTAGAAGATGTGTTGATAGAAGGAAGCCACTTACCAAGCAAGCTGACTTCTTTGCTCTTCTCCATTGCTTCCTTATCCTTTTCAATCTGTGCTTTAATAAGCGCAATTGCATCATCCTTTACCGATGTATCAAGCAGAACAAGAAGGTCGTCCCAACGTCCATATTCAGGAACAGCGTAAACAATCTGTTTTGCCATTTCCGGATAGAACTTGGCGAGTTCCTTCAAAAGAACACGGAAACTATTGCGCTCACCAAGACCACCGCGGATGTTACGCATATAAAAAAGAATCTTGATTGCAAGTACAGGGTTCTCTGCGTAGGCTTTTGCAAAAAGTTTGTCCAAGTCATCGAGATTTCTTCTCATACCACCGCACAAAGAAAAGAAATCAAGACAAGCAGAACCTGTAGACTTATAAGCCACGTCCCCATTCTCGGTACGAGCCACGTTCAACTGACATTTCATTGCCTGTAATGCGTTCATAATATTTCTCCTTCTTGCGGGGAGAAGTCTCTCCCCTACGCCGCACTTCGTTGCGGCGTACCCCTCTCAGCGGGGACACCCCGCCACGCCCCGCGGTATGTATCCGGAAAAATCATAGATTT
>JAFSTK010000046.1 GCA_017450535.1 Treponema sp. | reverse complement strand
TTGCAGAAAACAATTATTTTACATCTGCAATTAAGAATTCAGTATTGAAGTCATCAAGTCCGACAGGCTCCATTTATCTTTTAGGAAACAGTGACAGTTCTACAGCCGGTGTAGATTCCAATATGTCTTCATACACCGTAACTTCAGCTCCGTTTGAAGTAGGCTATGACTATAGCGATATGCTTTCTGCGAGTGATGTACCAGAAAATATTGAATCCAACGCAGGTGCAGGCGTCTGGGCTGTGGAGCAATAATATCTCTACTTTTGGAAGATAAGGGATTGAAAGGGGAAAGAAAGCCTTTTGTAAAAGGTGTCTTTCCCCTTTTTTCTGTGCGAACGTGGATACCAAATTGTAACCTTTCTCGTTTTTATGCGTTCAAATTTATGATTTTCTCATGGAGCAAAAACGGCTTCGGAGGAAGAGCTTTTTTTGCGATACGGGGGATTTTTTTTCTTTACCGATTGGGAATTTTGGTTTAAAATAGGATTTGGACTTTTTCAAGGCAGACTGAATTGGGAAGGTTCAATATATCTGCAAAAATTCTTGGCAGTACGCTGAGATAATAAAGGAGGCATGATAAAAAGCACTTCCCTGTACTTTTTATCATGGGCGATTGCATTCTAAAGCCTGCAATCGCTATCCGCGCCATCCGTGGCGTGCGGCTGCCACCGAGGCTTTAAAGGAGTTTAATATGAAACTTTCTAAAATGAGTGTTGTGGCATTTGCTGCGGCTGGTGCATTTGTACTTGGTTTGACAGCTTGTGGCTCAACAAAGGGTTCTGCAGGCAGCAATTCAAAAATTACTGTTGCTGACACGCCGATTGGCTGGGCAAGCTATGCAAAGACAACTGACCTTGCTGGCGGAAAAATTACACCGCCATCTACCGAGAAGGGCGCAATCGGTGGTTTTGGTGGAAAAATCGTGACGGTCTCAACTCGTGATGATTTTATCAAGTATGCGGAATCAGATGAACCGACAATTATTTATGTTGACGGCCTTATCGACATGACTGACCTTGGAAACGGCTCAATGGTGCCTGACACGGTATCTGGCTCAACATTTGCGTTGGACAAATGGATTGCAGAGCGCACCACAGGAACAGAAATGGCGGTCAGCTCTTATCACGACTGGAAGGTAAAATACACCGCTTCTCAGGACGGTCATTTTGACGAGAGCGGCGTGGCTGCAGAAGTCCGCGCAAAGATGGACAAAGAATGGGGCGAGTTGATTGACGTAAACATCAACAGCAACAAGACCATTATCGGTTTGGGCGCAAACTCTGGTTTGTTCGGCGGCTCACTGTTCATCAAAAACAAAGAGAACATTATCATCCGCAACATGAACATCACCGAATGTTACAACCCCTTCCCCGAAGTGGAGTCAAACGACGGTTTGAACGCTGAATGGGACTGCATTACGGTGCGCACGTCAAAATATATTTGGATTGACCACTGTACTATCGGCTCAAAGTTCTCTCCCAAAGAAATCGAAAAAGACAAGTTCAAGAGCAAGGACGGCGAGATGATGAAGTGGCAGGTACATGACGGCTTGCTCGACATCACTAACGAAAGCGACTTTGTGACGGTTTCATGGTGTATTCTCCGCAACCACGACAAGACTCAGCTGATTGGTTCAAGCGACAAAAAGACTGGCGACATCAACCATCAGACGATTTCTCTGCTCCACAACTGGTATGATGGCTGTGGTCAGCGTCTGCCGATGGTTCGCTTCGCTACATTGCACATTGCGAACAACTACTACAGCGCAGGCCCGGAAAACACATGGCAACGTGGTATTGACCGCAGAAAGGACTGCAAAATCTACTCAGAAGGCAACTACTTTGAGGATGAGCGCAAGTCTGTTACCAGCAGCTCACAGGGCAGCATGTACGATGTTGGCAGCGTGAACTTGATGAAGAACTGGCTGAACGACAAGCCCTCTTGGAACCCGAATGACTACTATCCGTACAAGGCGGAAAAGGCTGAGGCTGCAAAGAACAGCGTTATCGCTGGTGCTGGCGCGGGCAAAGTGCCTGTGGAATATCAGGACCCCAACGCACCGGTTACTGATCCAAAATAAGGGGTATTCGCTTTGCCCTCCGTGGCAAAGCGAAACCCGACAGAAGCGCCGCTTCTGTCTCGCTTTTCAGCGCACGTCCATGTGCGCTCTATTTTTTTGTGACAAGCTTTGCCCTCCGTGGCAAAGTGAAACCCGACAGAAGCATTCGCTTCTGTCTCGCTTTTCAGCGCACGTCCATGTGCGCATCTGTTTAAGCCGCCGGTCATGGCGGCTTTGTTCTTTTATAAAATACTGTT
>JAFSTK010000045.1 GCA_017450535.1 Treponema sp. | reverse complement strand
TTTTCCACAAAGCGGCCGCTATTACAATTCCTGGCCTTTTGATACACAAAATCTATTAGTTGTTGTACGCCTGCAATTCAAAATTGATGGAAAGCAGTATGTATTTACCAGACGATATTTGCCTACATTGACTTATTATCATTCTGCATTGACTGAGAAAGTTACCGCTCTTCTCAAAATTCGCAAAGATAGAAAACTTGCTGGCTGGCTTGTAGACGGTGTTTCCTACCCTGTGGTACAGGCAGAGCTGGAGAATTTATACAGCATCTACTACAATGAAAATCTGCAGGATCCTGATGATTGCTATGATATAGACTACAACTACAAAGACTAACCGCTAAAATTGCTGGGAGCAGGCAATTGCCCCTTAAGCCCTTCAGAATTTTCGCCGATATACACAGTAATGCAATCTTCTATTAAAATACTGATTTTTTCGTCACTTTCTCTCCTGATGCTTCCTGCCTTTGCCGTGCAAAAGTCACGCATCATCGGCGGCGCAAACGGCTGGAATGATTTGGCTACCGCAGAAGGAGTCACCACGGGAATCGGACGTTTTGGCTACGAATGCGTGCAGCTGGAAACAAGCTCAAAAGCGGCAAGCGATGAGACCGACTTATATCTGACGTTTGAAGGAAACACTGCGGTCGATGCTACTGGTCATTATGAGGTTCTTTCAAACCATCTCTCTTCCACAAGCGATGCAATCAAAGGAAAAAGAGCGGCATTAAGCCGAGGCGACGGGGAAGGCATTTCTATCAAAGGCAATTCTCATGCGCTTTTCGGAAGAACTGGTTTGACCGGTTCATTTTCGATTGAATTCTGGCTGGCTCCTTCAATCGCAGAAAACGGCGAGACAATTTTCTCCTGGCGTTCTTCACGCAACGCAAATCACTATTCGCAGTATCAGACTATCACAGCTGGATTCGTGCACAACCATTTGGAATGGAATTTCTCAAACATTTTCACAGGCTATGCGGAAAGCACCGTCTATCTGGCAGGTGTCAGCACAATTATTCCTAACGAATGGGCACGCCACACGCTTTCTTTTGACCAGGAGACAGGCATTCTCGAATATTGCGTGAACGGAAAAACTGAGGCAATCAAATACATCACCACGACAAAGCATGAGAACGGTACCGTCTGCGACCCTGTTTTGGGCGTGGTAGCCGACATTCATTTGTGCTCAAACTACACGGGAAAAATTGACAATTTCCGCATTGAACGCCGCCCGTCAGTACGTGACATCGAAAACTTGTACCTGAGCGGCAACGAGACCTACAAAATTGACGGCGGACGCTTTACGAGCCACCCGATTTTGATTTCACAGGCGGCAACATTGGACAGCGTGAACGCCTTGATGAATGTACCCGCACAAACTGACGTGCGTCTCTATGTGCGTAGCGGCGACAACTGCTGGGGCTGGACAGACACCTACCCCGCTTGGAAAGAAGTCTATTCTGGAGAAGCAATCAGCGATGTAAGCGGCTTGTATTTTCAGGTCGCCGCAGAATTGCTTCCCGACGGTGGCGGCATGACCACACCGAGCATCACACAACTGGAATTGCAGTACACCGAACAACCTCTGCCCGCCGCCCCCTTTACGGTTGTGGCAGAAAGCGGCGACGGATGCGTTACGCTGAACTGGAGCTATTCGCTGGATGACACAGCGGGCGGCTATTACGTGTACTATGGCAATCGTCCGGGCGAATATCTGGGCAGAGCGGCGGTAGAAGGCATGTCTCCCATACGCGCAGGAAACGTCACCTCACTCACGCTGAACGGTTTGAAAAACGGGACGATTTATTACTTTGCGGTATCATCCTATTCTCGCATCGACGGAAGCATAAACGGTCCTCTCTCAAAAGAGGTATATGCTAGACCGAGTGCGAAAAGAGGAATATAATAGGAACATGAGGAATACATCATGCCTGTAAACAAAAATTTACTAGCCCGTGCCCAATCTGCCGTTATCTCACGCGACTTTGAACTGGCAACTCGGTTTTACAACGAAATGCTTCAAGAGTCTCCCGATGATATTGAGCTTTTGCGCCAGCTGGGAAATCTTCATGTCAAAAACAACAAAGATGACCAGGCACTTCCTATTTTCAACCGCATTGTTGAACTTTCCTCAAACGATGTAGACGCGCTCATCAGTATTGGCGGCATTTACCGCAGACAGAAAAAATTCGATGCTTCCATCGCTGTTCTGGAGCGCGCGCTTGCCACAGGCACAAATAACACGCAAGTTTCCTATAATCTTGGCTTTACGTTCCGCCAGATGAAACGCTACGACGACGCGATTTCATGCTTTGAGGATGTTGTTGACCAAAACCCAAATGATGTGCTTGCCTTTAACCATATCGGCGCGATTTATGCCGAACGCGAAGAACATGAAGAGGCCATCGAGACCTATCTGCGTGGCTTAAAAATTGACCCTAACCACCCGATTCTTCAGATGAATCTGGCAAAAAGCTATGAGGCGATTGGCTCAAATGTAAAAGCAGTCTCCGCTTACGCCGCCGCGCTCAAAGCAAAACCGGGCTGGCTGGAGTGCATCGACAACTATTCAAAACTTCTGCTCAAACTCAACCGAGTCCGCGATGCATACGACTTGATAAACGGAGCATTGCGTCTGAATGCCGAAGACACAAAAATGCACACCCGCATGGGCGACGTGTACATGAAGCAGAGCATTTTCCCTGACGCAGAAAAAGAATACAAAGAAGCGCTTTCATACAATGACGAATACATGCCCGCTCTGGAAGGCTTGATTGATTCACAGGAAGAGCAAGGCAAAACCGACGAAGCCATTCAGACCATCCAAAAAATTGAAAAAATTGACCCGACAAACCCCACGGTCATTCAGAAATCAGCGTCAGTCTATTTGAGCGCAAATTATCTGCCCGCCGCATACGAAAAAATCATGCAGCTTATGGACTCCAGTTCAAAAGATGTCCGGACGCTCAGCCTGCTCGGTCAATACTACATTTCTAACGGCGAATGGGAACAGGCAGAAGAAACCTTGCAGAAAATTATCGCAATTGAGCCGACCTATTCTGAATTTTACCGTTCCGGCGCAAAACGCTTAGTCCAGGCAGGAAAACTAGACGAAGCAGAAAAATATCTGAAAAAGGCGATTGCACAAAATCCGCATGACTCACAAGCTCTGACACAGCTAGGCTCTTTGTACGAACAAACCAAAGAAATGGACAAAGCCTATGATGCGTTCCGAAAAGCATCTGCCGCCGACATCAACAACAATTTGGCAAAAACAGCCCTCATACGTGTGCGAGACACAAATCCCGCTCTGGCCGTATATGATGTGCCGCCATCCATGGAAATGCAGAATGCAGAGATTAAAGACGAAGTAATCGCTCCAAAAGTGTCTGTTCCCGTTTCCTCTGAATCTGAAATGCAGGAACCGCAGCCCAAACCGATTGAAGAGCTTGCGCCACGAAACGCCGAACTGATAGAAGAAGTCGAACTGCCCGAAGAAGAACCAGTCATCACGTTTGAGCCAGATGACGAGCCATTCGATTTTTCCGACATGGGCGACGCAATGCCAGAAACAGTACAAGAGCCGCAGAAAAAGCCTTCCGATGAAAACGCAATCACCCCCGATGACGGGCTGGAAGAACTGCGTTCAGACGCATCCACAGGAGCCAGACTGTTTGACGACGACTCCATGTTCGCCGCGCCACAACCAGCAGAAATCGAAGAACCAGAAACACCGGAAGAACCAAAGAGCGAGATTCCCGAAAAACAACCAGAGCCAGAAGAAGAGACCGCCCCCCGATTCGCAGACCCCGTCGATGAAGAAATCGAAGAGGAAGACGAAGAAGATGACGACATCCCCGACGCACTGAGCGCGGCCCTGGACAAAATCACCGCCCAAGCAGACAAAGCCACCCTCGCCGCAGAAGACGCATGGCGAGCCGCCCGCAAAGCCGCAGACTACGCACAGGCCGCAGAAGACGCCCTCGCCGCAAAAGCCGAAGAAGAGCCAGCAGAAACTGATGAATACAGCGCAGAAACCGAAGCGGAAGAATCTGCTGTAGAAGAAGCAGCCGCGGAAGAAACCGAAATCGAAGAAGAGCCCGCCGTCACCTCAGAAAACCTGCTCCCCCAAGACATCGAAGCCGTCGAAGCGACAGAAGGCGAATCCCTGGTCACCAACGATGACCTTGCAGACATGAGCGTGCCCATCTTGGATTTGCCCGACGAGACAACAGAAGTAACCGACAACGACCTGTCCGACATAGAAGTGCCCATCCTCACCCCCACCGACCCCGTGGACATTCCGAGCACAAATTCCGCAAACGACAGCGATGGCAACACAGCACCCAAAGAATTGACCTCCCCATCAATTCTGGACATGGTAAAAGCCCACACCGAACTGAACGACCTCAAAGCATCAGTCTCACTGTTCAAAACCCTGCGCGACATGACCAAAGACCTGCCGCAAAACAAACAAGACGCATTCAAAGAAAGCCGCATGAGCGCCGTATTGGACGGAATTATCGCCGAACTCGAAAAATAGCCAGACCAATTACTAGCCGATTCTCCGCACTTTTAGTATCTTTAAAACTGTGATATACTAAATGACAGAAATAAGGAGAACACTATGGCAGATGAAAAATTTGAAGCGACCGTAAAAGAAGCACTGGATATGTTCCGCCCACAGTTGCAGGCTGACGGCGGCGACATGGAATTCGTAAAAATCGACGACGAAAAACGCGTACACCTGCGCCTCACCGGAAGCTGCGGAAGCTGCCCCATGGCAACCATGACCCTCAAAATGGGCATCGAACGCTACCTCAAAGACGCATGCCCCGAAGTAACCGAAGTCGTCCAAGTACGATAAATTTGGGCGCCCGCCTTTTGCAAAATATCCATATTTTGCAAAACGGGTCGGGCTTTCCGCCGTTCCGCTGTTCGCTCCATTGCTGCGCAACGCCTTACGGCGCGGCTCCAATCCCTGGCGCATATCCCCTCAAAAAACTGCTTGCCGAATTACCGTCTCAATCATTATATTCCAAGCATGACAATCACCATAACATCACACAACGACACAAACATTGCCATCAGTTTTAACGGACAGTTTTCATCCAAAATGCTGGACGCAGTTCGCTCCGTTCCCAACAGAACATATAACCCCGAACAAAAAATCTGGCTCATCCCGGATAACCAACAATCAGCCGACACGCTGCTGAGAAACCTGTACGAGACCGATGAATTCAATATTTCGAACGCTGAGTCAGACAATTCCGTACAAAAACCTCAGTTTCCAAATGAAAACACCGTAAACAAATCAACCCCTTCCCACCAGAACAACCATACCCACGAACTGCAAAAACTCAAAGAAATACTTATAACACGCCATTACAGCCCGCGCACCATTGAAAACTATTTGTTCTGGGCAAAATTTTTTTTAAGAACTTACAAAGACACATTATTCCTCGGTCAAAATCAAATCAACGAATTTCTCACAAATCTTGCAGTCAAACAAAACATGAGCGCGTCCACACAAAATCAAGCTCTTGCCGCCCTGCTCTTTTTCTTCCGCTTTGTCAGAAACGAAGACACTAAAAACTTTGCAAATGTCATTCACGCCAAAAATAAAAAACGCGCACCCGTAGTCCTAAGCAAAGAAGAAGTACACACCATACTTTCACGACTCGAAGAAAGCAAACAACTTGCCGCAGAAATTCTCTATGGAACAGGCATGAGACTGAACGAACTTTTGTGTCTGCGCATTCTCGACATAGATTTTGACAGAAATGAAATCACCATCCGCTACGGAAAAGGCGGAAAAGACCGCCGCGTCATGCTGCCAAAAAGCCTTGTGCCAAAACTAAAAGCCCACATTGCAGACGTAAAAGCCATCCACGAAAAAGACCTTGCCGATGGCTGGGGAAAAGTCCTGCTTCCATCCAATGTCGCAAACCGCTCGCCTGACAGTGCAAAAGAATTCCGCTGGCAGTGGCTTTTCCCGCAAAAGAACCGTTGGAAAAACAGAAAGACCGGCGAAGAAGGCCGACATCACATGGACGAAAGCATTTTACAAAAAGCCGTCAAAAACGCCGTGCGCGAAGCCGGAATCGTAAAAAATGCCAGCTGCCACACCTTCCGCCACAGTTTTGCAACACACCTGCTCGAAAACGGCTACGACATCCGCACCGTGCAGGAACTTCTTGGCCACAGCGACGTGCGCACCACCATGATTTACACCCATGTGCTGAACAAGGGGGCGAAGGAAGTGCAAAGCCCACTGGATGAACTCTGTGGAAATGAATAAAGAAGTGCGCACATTAAATGTTTTCCGTTTAACATACTAGCACACCAGTCAATGTTGTAGTATTATAAAGAAATGAGTTTTGAATTCCACCGCACATTAAACGGACGATTTTGATGCGAGGTGGGATTTAAACGGATACGGCGAAAATATTGTTATGCCCACGGCTCACTGAGCCGGTCGGGAGAAAAGATAGTAGAAAATTTCGTTAAAACAGAGTATAATTTATACATTATGTTGGCAAAACCGTTTATAAAATGGGTTGGTGGGAAAAGCCAGCTACTTGAAGAAATTAGAGAAAAATATCCCTCAAAAATAGATAAGTATTGCGAACCTTTTGTCGGTGGCGGTGCGGTGCTTTTTGATATTTTAAGCAAATTTCAACCTAAAGAAATATTAATTAACGACATAAATAAAGAACTTATAAATACATATTCGCAGATTAAAAACAATTGTTTTGGAATGATTGCCCAGCTTACAGAACTTCAGTCAATTTATAAAAATCATTCGTTAGAAGAAAATAAAGACCTTTTCTACGAAAAACGAGCAAGATACAACGAGCTTAAAGTAAATGGAAATAATGCTGAAAACCTTGAAAAAGCTGTATTATTTATTTTCCTAAATAAAACTTGCTTCAATGGACTTTACCGCGTGAATTCAAAAGGTATGTTTAATGTTCCATTCAATAATGCAAAAAATCCGCTTTTGTGCGATGAAGAAAATCTTAAAAATTGTTCTGCACTCCTCCAAAACGTAGAAATGAAAATTGGAGATTATAAGGAATGCAAAAGTTTTATCGATGATAAAACTTTTGTCTATATTGATCCGCCTTATAGACCTCTTACACAAACGTCAGCATTCACCTCTTATTCAGAAAATGGATTTTCTGATAAAGAACAAATTGAGTTAGGAAATTTTATTACAGAAATTTCAAATAACGGTGCAATGGTTGTTGCCAGTAATTCAGATCCAAAGAACTCAGATGAAAATGATAATTTCTTTGATGATTTGTATTCTCATTTTGAAATAGAAAGAGTATCTGCATCACGAATGATAAATTCAAATGCAAAAAAACGCGGTGCAATTAATGAACTTTTAATCAGTAATATTGCATCTGTTTTTTAGGAGCAAAAAAATGGAAAAGAATTTTGATTTGTTCATCTCACAACTCAGTGAAACAAACGCAACCCTCGATTATTTTACAGACTTTGAAAAAGTAATCCGTAACACAAATAAAATTGCAATTAAACTCAATCAGTTAAATTATTTGATTGGAAAA
>JAFSTK010000044.1 GCA_017450535.1 Treponema sp. | reverse complement strand
TAAAGCACGCCCAGAAGATAATTCGCAAGCACAGAGTCTTTACGTTCCTGCAAGGCAGCCTGTAAATCAGCCAATGACTGCTCGTAATAATCGTTGCGTATTTCTGACGTGACCAAAACAAGAGACGGAAGCACGGTCGTCAAGAAATCTGTCTTTCCTGTACTGGAATCGTATACGCCCTGCCGCGCCGTCGCTATTGCGCCAAGATAGGGGTTTGCGTCAGACACTTCAGGAGGCGTTGTTTGAGTAGATTCCAAGCCCCAGACAATCTGCAGCACATGGGTCGCAACAGACTGAAGAATTTTTTCCTGCTCCGTGGCTGTATCTGACGGCTTCTTTAGCTGAGAGATTGCCGTTTTTAAGGTGTCGGGAGAACCGATTTCAACATTGGCGAGAATCTGCTCAGGGATTCCATCAAAATAAGAGCGTTTTTTTCGAGACGGAACCGCAATGGAGACGGCATCAGAAGGATTCGCTTCATACGCCGGCTCAACGACTGGCACAGGAGCCTCCTTCTTGGGAGTAGACCCGCATGAGAAAAACAACATTGCTATAGCGGCAATCGATGTGCCGTAAACAAGCCGTTTCATTCCCCCATCACCTCGTCGTCAGAAAAATCCGCTTCCGGCTCATAGGGGAATGGAATAACAGGGTTCTGCTGATACAAGAAAAGCCCCACAAGCACCATACCTGCCAAAATCAAAAAGCCCGGCCACCAGCGGGAAACAAAATCCTTAAATGATATCGTAATAATATCAAGAGAGAAAAGAAGGAAGAAACCACCCAAAACCACCAGAAGAATACTTGGCACCACATACGCTGAAAAAAGCCGGTGATGACGACACAAACAAGTAAAGAACAGACATACGCCGCACAAAATCACGCCACACGGCCACAAACGGTCAAAGCCAATGGAAAAAACACCGGACGAAACAAACAGGAACAGCGTAGCGGCCAGACATAAATACAGCCCGAAAAAATACAGAGGCGCATGATGATATTTGATGAGCGCAAAATAAAAGCACAATGCGCCAAAACAAATCAGACAGATGTTTACAAACGGATGGATAAAAGGCTCCACTTCCTCGATAGCGGCAAAAGGATGCAACAAAAGAAAAAGACCCGCAAAAATGCAGATAAGTCCAGCGGCCAAGAGAATGTTAAGAATAGGGACTTTAATTTTTCTCATAGTTCCTCAAAAAACACAACAGAAACACGTCTAGCAGTGTATTCCAATATAATAGAATACCGCAGATACGCGCAAAAGTCTATTGAAAAATGATATCCTGCCTTGCAAAATGCGCACTTCTTTGCTACATTTTATCTATGCTCTTAAAAACTCGGTGCGCATGTTTTTTTCTGACCGTCCTGCTCTTTATCTCCTGCAAAACGGACACTGAACGCGCACGGCAAAAACAATGGGAAGAAACACAGCATCAACTCTATCAGTTATTGGAAGACAACACCCTTTCCCCGCAATCGCGCTATGCCGTCGTAAACCGCATCGCAAACAATTTGTACAGCGCGAAAAACTACAACGAGCTTAATCTTTTTTTGACAAGCTGGGTAGAAGAGCATCCGGAAGACACATACAACGCATACTGGCTTTTGATGGTGGCATCTACTTATCTGGAAAACGGCGCGGAGCCAGTGGCGGAATACTATTTTGAGCGCATTCTGAAAAACTATGCTGACCTTCTGGTACAGGGAAAATCCGTGCATCTTTCCTGCCTGCAGCATTTAATTCAAATCAGTAAGACACCAGCAAACCGCATCGCATACTTTAACGAGTTGGTGAGCCGCTTTCCGTCAAACGTGAGCACCACGGAAATGTATGTGCGTCTTGCGCTTGAATATGAAAAAGAAGGCGAATGGAACCAAGTTCTGCGCTCCTACTCACAGTTTTTGGAGCAGCCGGACGCATCGACGATTCAGATTCCCGGCATTCCTGACGCATACTCAAATGCGCGACAGATGGTAGACTTTGCAAAGTCTGCAAAAGACTGGACATTTGAAAGCCTGGACGCATTGGAAACCGCGGTAAAAAATGCCATCAGCCGCTACGACTGGCGTTCACTGGACAAATACCGCTCCAAAGTGAATTTCTTTGCGATGAGCTGGAAGGCAAACGGATCCGACGCAAACGCGCTGGAATACTTCTCCATGCACAACTTTATGCGCGGAAACCGCATCCGCTACGCAAAAGAACTGGACGATTCTTCCAACCCGAACGAAGCATACCTGCGCACCACAGGCTGGAGCCAATACATCAACGTGTGGTACCTGTATTTCCGCAAAGTAAATTTCCCCGCCGACCCCGACATTCACGGCAGATGGGAATGGGCAGGAATTTACTACGGCGAGAAGTTGTAGAAAACGCTACACGGACGAGAGAGAACAGGCGCATTTTTCCAGCAATTCGCTTACATAGTGCGCGCCCCATTTTTCTGCCGCAAGCGCAATAACTTTTCCGCAGGTGCGCGAGTCGTCCAAAGCGTCGTGCGCATTGTATTCGATTTTAAATTGCAAAAAACGCCGCTTTTTCATGCTGAATTCTCTCTCGCTTTCTGCCGATACTCGAAGTATGAAACCACGTTTTCTTCTTTTGTGCGCTTTTTTCTCCTCTGCCGCTGTATCGTTGTTTGGAGCGGACAAGTCTGAGACAGAGGAAAAGTTTATTGATGACTTACTTCCTATTTTATTGGAAATTGACGCACAGCAGTCTGCGGAACACACACAACAGACCACACCCCATGCACAAGCGTCTGCGTCCACAAAAAATGCGCCTGCAAATAAAACAACTGCTCCCGCCACAAAGCCGCTTACTCACATCGGCGGAATTACGGTGCCGAATCAAAAATATGCGCAGGAGATGATTCAAAAATACATTCGCTCCTACACGGACACGGAATACGCAAAAAAATCACTTGTGCAGACTTTGGACAACGGCGAGCTGTATCGTCTGTATATCCGCCAAGAACTAAAAAAACGAAACATGCCCGCCGCACTGGAATATTTGCCCGTGGTAGAAAGCGAATACAAGCCGTTGGCGACAAGCCGAAGCGGTGCGCGTGGATTGTGGCAATTTATGGAAAACAGCATTGAACCGTTCATGAAAAAAAATGAATGGATTGACGAGCGGCTTGACCCGTGGAAAAGCACCGATGCCGCGCTCAGCAAACTGCAGGACAATTACAAGATGTTCGGGGACTGGCCGATTGCGATTGCCGCATACAATTGCGGGGCGGGTGCGATGAGTCGGATTCTTGCAAAAGCACCGCAGAAGACGTTCTGGTACATCGCGGAAAAAGGTTTGCTCCGTGACCAGTCAGTGCAGTACGTGCCAAAATTTCTCGCTATCTCTGAACTTTCAGTGAACGGCGCAAATTATGGCATTCAGCTCCCGGAAATCACAAAGAGCACCCGTTTTGCTGAATTTGACTACGTGACGGTCAAGCAGAGCATCACAATTGAACGGCTTGCGTCAGAACTTCGGCTTGATCACACGACGCTCAGAATGCTCAACTGCGCGCTGGTTCATGAATGCACACCTCCAGATGCCGAATACAATATCCGTCTGCCCGTGGGAATGGGTCGTGGCGCGGCAATTGCGCTTGGAACCATGACTCAACCGACAAAAACAAGACCGACTGCGTCTGCTAAAACAACCACAGTCATTCCGGAGAAAACAACGACCACGCTCATCTCGCACACGGTCATCAAGGGAGAGACATTGTATTTTCTCTCGCGGTTGTACGGCTGTTCGGTTGATGAAATCTGCGCGGCAAATGACATGCAGAAGAATGATGTGCTTTCTATTGGTAAAACGCTTTACATTCCCGTAAAAAAAGCCGAAACTTAAAAAGAAGATTCTTGTTTTTCAAACGGACGGCATATCGTGAAAAGATTTTTTTTGAGAAAAACACACACACTGCTCATTCTTTCTGCGCTCACCATTGCGCCGTATCTTTTTGCCGAAAATGCCACGTCCATCACTTCCGCAAGTTCAATTGACTGGACAAAAGATACGTTCAATTCCGCAGTGTCGCTGGACATGGAAAAAGCGGGAATCAGAATGCCGTCCGGGAAGAATTCGGCGGTCAACAGAATTGAGACCGGGCTTCCTGAGCTGATTAAAGACCCGCTGCTCTCTCTGTATGTCAATTCATATCAGCAGCTGGGCGATTTGGTGTTTTCAAACGACATCACGCTGGAACAACTCACGGAAATTATCGATGCCGGAGAGCGCACACCAGGCGTTTTTTCAAACGGTGGCTCTGAACTGCGCACAAACCACAAAATCAGACTGACCGCTATTTCTGATTTGATGATTCGTCACCGCATTCCCTACAAAAATGCGAAACCGATTGAAGACGTGGCAAGTCGTGCATACAGCGGCATTATCATCGATGCGCGCGGAAGTCTTCCTGTGCAAGGTGAATTTATTAAAGATGATGTATATCCGTGTTTTTTCCCGCAGATTTGGGACGAAAAAATGAACCTGATTTACGAGCGCAACATGGGCGACCCCGATTTGGAGCGCGCACAGCAAATGGTTCTCTACCACTGGTCGGACAATGAAAACCTGTATCAAGACAGAGTCGGTCTGGACCCCATGCACATTCATGCGCGCAAAGTATACGGCAGATTCCGCACAGACCCCGTTATCTCGCGAAAAGACGCGCTCAAAATTCTTGCCGTGCCGGAAAATCTTGAGCTTTTGCGTCAGGGTAAAGTAGTCATTCTTTTGGACAAGGACAAACTGATTGCGCCCGTCGCCGCTCCGCTCAAAGACGAGTCTTACTACACTGACTACCGTACCGTCAAGCAGCGTTTCTATGCCGACGAAGACGCGCCAATCATCATCGATGCGATTCCCGGACTGCAATTCTTGTATGATTTGAAATTTGTCGCCGACAGCCCCGAACTGTTGCCGTCAGAACTGCCCAAACTGCAAAAACTTGCGAACGCACTCAAAGGCGTAAATGCTGACAATGCGTATACAATTTTGGTGGAAGGTCACACCGCCGACGTAAAGAAACCAGAAGGACAAATGAGGCTTTCCGTCCAGCGAACACAGACAATTATCGATGTGCTTGTACAGAACGGGCTCCCCCGCTCCATCTTCTCATACCGTGGCTACGGCGGAACCGTCCCCATCGCATCAAACGACACGCCAGAAGGCCGCGCCGCAAACCGCCGCGTCGTAATTACCGCCCGCCCCAAGGCGACGTATATTCAGCGGCAATAGGCAAAATTTTTCTCAAGACAGCTTTTGTCAGTTTTTCTTCTACAAGTAGATGAAATATAACTGACAAAAACACTACGACCACGATGACAACAATGAGCACAAACAAAAGATTCCAATGCAATAATAACAAATAAAAACCGAGACTACAAATTACCGGCATATGCAACAAATAGATACTAAAACTAATTTTATTTAGCAAAAGGAATATTGATTTATTAAGAATACCCCCCCCCCTTATTAAAACTAAGTAGTTTTAAAATAGAAGCTGCTAAAAACATATTATTTGACACAGCAAACTTGTCTAAAAATGATGCATTGTAATTAAGACGTATACAACGAACTCCAATACAAGCAACAATCACAAAAACACAAAGTCCGATTGTCTTTTTTCTATCCAGAAAATCATTAAAAATTAAAACTGATAATGGCAATGCCAACAAATAGCTATCTCGAAGCAAGAAAAAAGGTAAGAACATGAGAGCCAGCAAATTGAGAGCTTTTTTATCTTGAACTAATCTGATAACTGCATAAACTAATATCGGCAACCAAAACAACAAATAATAACACCATAGCGGAGGATTATAAGCATTAAAAAACAGACAGGTATCCAAAATTCCCCATACTAGCTTTTTCAACGCAGAAAAAGGATTTGAAAAATCAAACCATGTATCAACAAAGGGAACCGATGCATCATAAAAGTCTCTGTTAAAAAACAAATTTGATGAATACAATACAAAAATACTTATATTCACAATTAAAGCAGGAATTGCAAGCCGGACATATCGTTTTAGGAAGAGAGTAATTATTGTATCATTTTGTGTTGATTTGAAAGCTTTTTGAACAAAAAGGTAAACAGAAATCAAAAGAAACATACAAACTGCAAGATTTCCATCCGTTAAATAATTCGGGAATAGAATATTGCCAACATGAAACTCAGGCGCAGTCTTTGGAAAAAACGAAAGCATAATATGTGTGACGAATACTATACACATCGAGAAAAATTTTAGAGCGTCAAACAAGCATATACGTTTAGCCGATGAGTCTTCTCCCATATTTTTTTCCTTTTACAATTTTTTCTAGATTTTTCTATTTTTCGGCAGTATGAAGATTCAGTTTTTTCTGCACTTTCGTAAAAAAACGGCCCAAAAGAAAATTCAGCCGAAAAAATCCATGTCTGGAACATAAAAAGCAAACATAGAACAACACGATATTTACTCGCTGCACAAACAAACTTTTTCCTGCTTTTTTCTGTTTTTCAGAAATTCGGTAATGTGAGCAAACACTAGGGTCATCAAAATACAAGACGTCTGCTTTCAGCAAAATTTTAAATCGCTGTATGATTGCTTCATATGCTTTTTTTCTTTCATCTGAGGGCAAGTTAAAAGAATCCGTCTGCACGACATATGCCAGATACTCTTTTCTTCGGTTTTTTGGCAAAATATATAAGTCTTCATCTTTTGTAAAAGTCAATGTCGGTTGAGAAGAAAACTCCTCTGGCGTATACATATGCACTAACGGCTGTTTATACACCACCGCAGGCAGTTTTGATTTTGCGGCAATCTCTGCATTTATTAACTCCCAACAAAAAGCATACTGTATATTTGTATTCAGTATTTCTTGCACGATTGAAGCTGCGCAATACATTTCATGCCTATAAAAATTTCCGCTGGGATGCTTAGACATATATGAGGTAGAAAGCAAAGAGTCGATTCGATTATCACAGATGACAGAAGGCTTTCCATACTCGTTTTCATCTAATGCGCATATGCCAATATCAATTTCATGTGTTTTTAAAAAATCCAAAAAATCTGACAGATAAGTGCTGTCTATTCTATCTTTATCAAGCAGCTGCAAGACATAAGTTCCTTTTCCCAAAGTAAGAGCTTTGCACGGATTTTTTACACCACCAATATTGTGTTCATTTTGTAAAACGCGTAAGCGAGAATCCTTCTGAGAGAGCGCAAGCAGTTTTTCAAAAGTTCCATCAGGAGAAACATTATCAAGCACTACCACTTCAAAGTCCGGAGAGGGGCATCGCAAGATTTCTTGTACAGTCGCCAAAAGTTGTGAGATTCGATTATATGTACCAATACAAATAGAAAGAAGCATTTTTTCTCCTTCGATTCTTCTCGTTATATGACAAACAGCGTTTTATTTTCCCAACATTCCCGCGAGCAGGCAGACGCCTTCAACCATGGCCTCGTGCTCGTGCGGCGCAATGCGGGCATAGAGTGTGTCCGGCGTGTCATCAGGCATGACGGGCACTTTTTTCTGTACGAGGATTTTTCCTGTGTCGCAGCCCGCGTCCACCAGATGAACAGTACAGCCGCTTTCGGTCTCATGTGCGGCAAGGACCGCCTCATGCACAAAATGTCCCCACATGCCCACGCCGCCAAATTTCGGCAACAGCGCGGGATGCAGATTTACAATGCGTCCTGAATACTCAGTGATAATTTTTCCAGAAAGTACAGTGAGCCAGCCGGCAAGAACAATTGCGTCCGCGCCGGCATCTTTTGCGGCTTGAAGTGCGGCGTCTGAGACTGCCTCACGTTTTTCTTCTTTTGAGGCGGTCTTTGCGTTTTCTGCGCCGAGCACTGCGAACGGAGAGACGATTTTTGTCGCAATCCCCGCATTTTGCGCGCGCTCCAACGCAAACGCTTTTTTAGTGTCCGCAATTACCACGACGATGTGGTACGGGCAATCCGCGTGAGATTTTTCGTAATCAATCAACGCCTGTAAATTTGTGCCACCGCCGGACACTAAAACCGCTATATTCATTTAGTCTACCAACCGAGTCGCTTCGTGGCTGCCTTTGAGCTCAGTGCCCAAATCTTTGTCGCTTTCGTCAACGTAGCCGATTTTGTATGCCTTCATATCGGGAATGCCGAGAGACTTCTGCACGTCGGTCGTAAACTTGTGGGCGTTCTTGTTAAAATGCTCGATAATCGCATCCGCATCTTTTTTGGCGACAGCAAGCACAAAACCGATTCCCATGTTGAATGTGCCCCACATACCATCTTCGTCCGCGCCACGTTTTACAAGCTCGTCAAAAATCGCGGGCTTTTCCCAGCTGTTTTTGTTGATGACAGAAATGAGTTGTTTTTTGCCCGGCTCAGTTTTTGCGTACATGCGCGGAACATTTTCGTAGAATCCACCGCCTGTAATATGCACCATACCGTGAATTGATGAGCCGAACTTTTTAAGCGCATTCATCACCGGGCGCACGTAAATGCGGGTGGGTGTAAGCAGAACTTCGCCAATTTTCTTTCCGCTGTCGCCAAATGGCTCGTCAAAATTCGTCACAAGTTTTCTGATAAGTGAGTAGCCGTTTGAGTGAGGTCCGGTTGAAGAAAGTCCAATCAGAACATCGCCTTTTTTGATTTTCTTTCCCGTAATCATCTCGCTCTTTTCGCCGATTCCAACGCCAAAGCCGGCCAAATCGTACTTGCCCTTATCGTAGAATCCGGGCATCTCAGCAGTCTCGCCACCCAAGAGCGCACAACCTGCGTCCACACAGCCGTCCGCAACGCCTTTTACAAGTTCGCCAGCGACTTTTGCAGAAAGCTCACCGCAAGCAACGTAGTCAAGGAAGAATAATGTCTGCACGCCAGAGCACAAAATGTCGTTTACGCTCATCGCAACGCAGTCGATACCAACCGTGTCGTATTTTCCCATCTGGAACGCGATATCAAGTTTTGTTCCTACGCCGTCGGTACCGCTCACCAGTACCGGAGTTTTTACGCCTTTTGGAACAGCGAACATTCCGTTAAAACTGCCCAGTTCTGTGAGCAAGCCCGGAATCGCCGTGCGTTTTGCGTGTACTTTATATTCGTTTACTGCGTTGTAGCCTTCTTCAACATCAACGCCAGAATCTTTGTAATCAATTTTCTTTGCCATTTTGGTCTCCATTTATTAAAAAATCGCTTATAAATCTACGCCCAGCCCGCCGTTTTTCTCAACGTCATCGGCAAGTTTTTTGCGGAAGTCAATCAATTTTGCTTTGAGCTCAGGATACTTTATCGCAAGAATCTCCACAGCAAGATAGGCGGCATTTTTTGCGTTTCCAATGCCAACGGTCGCCACAGGAATCTGAGAAGGCATCTGTACAATAGAAAAAAGTGAGTCCAAGCCAGCCAAGCCGTTGCTCTTTCCTGGATTGATGCATTCAAGAGGAACGCCAATCACAGGGAGCACGGTTTCGCTCGCAATCACGCCAGGAAGAGCCGCCGCCAATCCTGCGCCCGCAATAATCACTTCACAGCCATCCGCTTCCACCTGTGCGATAGTTTTGGTAAGCAGTGCGCCCGCACGATGCGCGGAAATGATGTACGCCTTATAATCCACACCGAATTCTTTGAGCACATCGGCGGATTTCTTCATCGTCTCAGAGTCTGATTTTGACCCGAAAAAAATTGCAACTTTCATAGCGTGATGATAGCATATTTTAGTCCAGTTTGTACACTGTGATTTGGTCGTCTGACAACTCTTCCTGCGTACAAGTCATGTATTTGTAGCCGTCGTTAAGGTCAACTTCCTTAAAAAGCCAGTCATTACTGAACGGAGACTGCTGGTTCATCAGCTGGAAAAGCGGAATGTCAGTCGCTTTGCCATAGCTTTCAAATCGTGTCCACAAATCAGTGTCTTTTTCCGGACTAATTATTTCTACGTCACAACCAATCGGCTCATCGGAAACTGCGCACATGGCCCGCTCGCCTGAATGAGACAGGCAGAAATGGAAATCCAAATCGTTCTTAAAGTACGGCTTTCCGTTTTCGCCATACGCAATTTTCAGCTCATCCTCAGAAAAGCCCGCTTCTTTAATCGCATGGGAAAAGATCACGCCTGTTCCCAGACAACTGCGTTTTTCAGCATCGGAAGCATAAGCGTCAACTTTTTTCTGGCGGTATGCGGGAACTGTTTTGTACAACTTGTCGAACAATTTTTTGTCTTCCAACACTTTCGTGTCAAAAATATACACCATCGTTTTCATCGCAGGCCTCCTTCTGAGTTTTTTTCCTCTAAGTTTTCTTCTAATAGAATAAACCGTGAATTGATATTCGGCAAGGATTTTTTTTTATTCTTGTGTGAATTGAGTGTAAATGTCTAAATATCGGCAAGCACTTCCCGAAAAAAGTGATTCTCAATTTTTACGTCGTTTAACAATTCGCCTGCGTCACGATAACGAACGGGTGTGTCATACAAACGTCCAAACGCGATGTAGTCACCTTTTTCGTCTGTGCCATACGTGAGATTGTATGTTTTGCCACGATGCGTAAACTCCAGCGGCTTTTTGACCGCCACCATAAAATGAAAATCGTCTGTCGTCATACTATTCCTTCGCTCGAAAATGTATAGAATTGACCGCCATCGGAAGCCGTGATTTTTTTTGTATGGATAGCAAAAGCCCGGTCAATCGTCCCCTGCTCAGCAATCAGCGCAGGTTCTCCTTCCGCAATTACCCTGCCGCCGCTTAACACAATCAGTTTGTCGGCGAACGTGAGCGCAGTCTGTAAATCATGAATCACCAGCAGAATCGTTTTTCCCTGAGCGCACAATGTTTTGAGCAGACGCAAAAGTTCCAGCTGCTGGCGGATATCTAAAAAGGTAAGCGGCTCGTCCAAAACCAAAAGCGGTGTCTGCTGGGCCAACGCCATGGCAAGCCATGCCTTTTGTTGCTGACCGCCGCTCAACTCATGAAGTTTGCAGTCTGCAAGGGCGGTCATATCCAGAGCGCGCAAAGCCTCTTCCACAATCGCATAATCGTTCTGTGAGTATTGGCGGGGAAAATGCGTGTACGGGAACCGCCCGCGAAGCACCAGTTGGCGGACAGTCACCTCCGGAATACGGCGGCTTTGAGAAAGAAACGCAATTTTTTGGGCACGCTCATGGGATTTGTATGCGCTCAGATTTTTTCCGTCCAATGTAATTGTTCCAGTCTGCGCGCGCAACAAGCCACAGATTGTTCTGAGCAACGTAGACTTGCCGCTGCCATTTGGTCCAACAAGCACAGTGATTTTTTTCTCCGGCACGGAACAGGTTACATCGTGTAAGACGGGCGCAGATTTTTTTGTGTATGAGACGGAAAGCCCTTCAATTTTAATCATGATGCGGCTCCTTCTTTTTCAACAACAGCATCACAAAGAACGGGCCGCCAATCACCGAAAGCAAAATGCCCACAGGAAGTTCATGCGGCGCAAACACAAGGCGGCTCAATAAATCGCACAAGAGCACCAATGCCGCGCCCAAAAGCACACTCGCAGGCAAAAGACGACGCATCTCGCTTCCCACAAACATGCGCGCGCAATGGGGCACTATCAATCCGACAAAGCCAACCAACCCGGCAAAACTGATGCCCGCGCCACAGAGCAAAGCCGCCAAAATCAGCGCGCAAAAACGCATCGCACCGACGGGTAAGCCTAACGCATGCGCACTCTCATCGCCTAAGGCGAGCACGTCCAATTCGCTCCGCAATAAAAATGCCGTCACAATCGCAAGCACAATGACAACCGCCGCAGGAGCAAGCACCGGCAACTGTACCCCGGAAAGAGAGCCAATTTTAAATGCGGCACGGCTATAAATGGTATCGGGCACAAACACGGTGACTGCATCGGCAAGCGCGACAAAACAAGTGTTCGCCGCCACGCCAGCAAGCAATACCGCCGCCTTGCTGTTTCCCGCATGTTTTCCCAGCGCACATACCAAAAGCAATGTTCCGAACGCGCCAAAAAATGCGGCGAAGGGCAGAACTTTTGGCGCAAACGGAACAAATGCGGCGCACAAAATCACCGCTAAACCTGCGCCTGCGTTCATGCCAAGTACATTGGGACTTCCCAGAGGATTATGCAGCACGGACTGAATAATTGCGCCGCTCGCAGAAAGAGCCATGCCACACAGAATCGCCGCGCACACACGAGGAATGCGCACATAGCGTAAGATTTTGTAGGCGGGAAGAGATGTGTCTCCGCTCAGGCTCATCTGTAATTCAGCGAAAGAAATGTGTACCGCGCCCAAACAAAGTGAGAGCACTACAAGCAAAAAAATCGCGGCAACTGTAATGAGATAGAACAGACTGATTTTTCGCGGAAACTGGTGCATTCTTATCGCTCCGCCTTATACAAATCCAAAAACCAATACTTTCCTGGATGCCGGAATTTTTCTGCGTTTTCAGAGGGATTGGTCAAATCCACCAAAATCTTTTTGCCGAATGTCCAACCGTCAGCGTCCTCAAAAGCAACAGCTGTTACCGACGACTTAAAAAATGCGCGGGAGCCAAGATAAGTCACGCTGGCAGGAATCGTCACCGCACCGAGCGATGTGCACCACACAAATGCCTGTTTACCGATGCTGATGATACCAGCAGGAAATATCACTGACTGAAGCGCAGAACAATAGCCGAACGCCATCTTTTCAATTGTGCGCACGGACTCAGGAATCTCCACCGCCGTCACCCGTCCGCCATAGGCAAATGATTCGCGACCGATGACTTCCACTGTGTTCGGGATAGTCACGCGCCCTGATTTTCCGCCGGGAAACTGCACGAGACGCTTCATATCTTTTGAATATAAAATGCCGTCACGCACTGAAAAATATTCGTTCTCAATGACGCGCTCCAGAATTTTTCCGTCCTGCTGATATTCTTCCGTGCGAGTTGCCAAAGAAAACGCCGTCACTTTTGAGCAGTTTGCAAACGCGCCGCTCCGTACCGATGAGACAGAAAGCGGCAGCTCCACCGCTCCGTCCCAGCCCGGCGGACAAACGACCACTTCACTGCCCGTCTTGTCATACAAGATTCCTGCGCTAGATGCAAAAGCATCGCAGTTTTCCGTGGCATTTATCGCAATCAGATTTTCACAGCCAGAAAAACATTGCCAACGAACGCGCATCGCTCCGTCCGGAATGATAATCGAAATAAGATTTTTGCAGCCGTTGAACGCTTCTTTGTCCATGTCAAAAAACGCAGACACTGCGGACAAATCGAGCGAAAATGTTGCCTTGCGGTTTGCAATCATCGCATCGCGCAAGTGCCCCAGCATATACGTGTCCATCGGCCCTGAAATGACCAAAAGGTGCGCCCCTTTCGGAAGCCGTAGCGCGACATCCGCAGAATCGTAGGAGAACACTTCGTGCCGTGTAACCGAAATCCGTTCTTCTTGCGTCCCTGAGTCCATTGGCAACGCATCGTTCTGCTGCGCTGTCATTGGTATCCACAGCGACAAGACTGCAACGAGAAAAAATGATTTTCGGAACGGAAAACGCATGAAAAAAGTATATCGCAAAAAACGAGAAAAGGAAACTCCATTGATTGTGTGGATGACGCAGATTCTTTGGCGGAGGAAGCGTCTGTTTTGTAAAAAAATAAAAAAAAATTGTATCTTTAGCCAATTGTATCGTATAATATAATGTCTTAGTGGAAGAAAACACAATGACCAAATAGCAATCCACCTGAAAAAGCGTGGATAAACAGGAGGCTCAATATGACAAACGAAGAAATGAAAAAAGCCCTTGAACAACTTGGAACAAAACCGGAAGACATCAAAAAATTTCAAAGAAAGTTGATGCCGAAAAATTGACTGAGATTGTAGAAAAAGCAAAAGACCCAAAAACTGCCATCAAAGAAATCTGCAAACTCTATCCTGATTTTAATGCAAAAGAAATGGAAGAAAAACTTGATTTCATGGCAGGACAGTTGCAGAACAGTGCTGACGAAAAGAAATCAGCCCAACCGGCAGAACTGACTGAAAATGAACTTGAAATGGTAGCAGGCGGAAGCTCAGCAGGCGACTGGTTCAGCAAAAACTGGAAGACATTGCTTCTTGGTATGGCAATCGGTGTTGGTGCCGCGTTTGCGTTAAGCGGTGTGGCGGCAATGGCTGTCACAGGCGAGCTCAGTGCTTTGGGAGTCGTGTT
>JAFSTK010000043.1 GCA_017450535.1 Treponema sp. | reverse complement strand
TTCCAAAAGCAATGCAATGCCAGCAAGCACGTTCGCAACAGCAGGAACCAAATCACCTACAATTGGAGCGTCATTCTGAATCGGAGAAACGATAATCAGCACGCCTGCAAGCAAGCCGAGCACGCCCGTCACCAAACGGAAAAGCGAATCGTTCATAAATGAGCCATCCGCAAAAATCTTTGGAGACTCGACTGACGGCTCCTCAACATTCTCAGCCGCATCAGAAGTGTCTGTATCAAAATCCAAATCATCTGAATCGCCGGCAACATCTCCTGCGCCAGAAGCAAGCGACGTACCCTTGGTAAAATCAGAAGCGTAGACCAAAATCAATCCCGCCACGATATTGAGCAAAACGGATAGAAAATAAAACTGCAGCATTTTTTGTTCTCCTATGTGCCATTTATTATTGCTTTTGCACTGTTTTTACGAGGGTTTTCACTGTATCACCCATTTTCAACACAGCGCACACTTCTATTATATCATAGTCTTTAAAAGTTGTCCTTAATAATTGCTTCTTTCCCGTATATTTTGTCACAATTATTTCTTCATGCGCGAGTTGCTTGTCTACATTGTTAAATTGAAAAGTCACATCCACGGGATATACCGCATTCTGGGCATATTTTTTGTTGGGGTCAGACAACTCCAGCGTCACATACACTGTGTCTTCAAACGAAAAAGCGGAAAGCGTCGCCGGTACATGGTTGATAACATCTTCGTTTTTACTTTGTCCAAAATACCACATGAACATCATAGCGGCGGCACAAATAATCACTGAAAAAAGCATAAAACGGTTTCCGCGGGTAGCCACCAGCGACTTGAAGATTCCTTTGTTTCCGAGCTGCATTTTTCCGGCATAGTAGTCCTGCACGATTTTTGGAGCACGGGAAAGACGTTCCGCCCGGTTGTAGCGGAAAATCATTCCATCTTCGCCTTCGGTATGTCCTTCATCAATCTGACTGAAATCCATTGCACGACTCCACCGTTAATTATTCATGAATGAAGCGACAAGATTATCCGTGCGCCACCAGTTCACTTCCGCCCGGTCATTTTTAATGAAGAGTGCGCTGATAATGCCCTCTTCGTCCAGACTGACCGCATAATACAGAATATCGCTGTGTTTGGCAGAAAGGCCACGCTTCAAAATACGCTGACCGTTCGGCTGAACCATTTGCACCTGATAGCCTTTTTCCGTGGGAATGTAGAAGAAGAACCATCCGCTTTCCGTCACGCCAAGAAAATCATAGGGCAAAAGATACACTTCGTTGCTCAAACCTTCGGCAACAGCAGCCTCATACGGCGGAATCTCAAGCGGAGTCTCGTATCGGCCCGTCGTCACATCAAGCGGACACAACAATGTATGATGATAATCCACACCGGACGGGACTTTTAGCGCAGGGTCAAGCATATTGGTAAAATAGTCGATTTTGACGTATAATTTATGGCTCACCAAATCGGGCACCACGTTTTCTATGGAGATATAGACCGTATCTTCCACCGCTTCTTTATACGGATTGGGAACTGTTTCCGCAGTAAAAGGCACCGTATACAAAAGGAATCCATTATCGCCAAACCAGTACACCATCGGCCCGTCATTTGTCGTACAGACGACCACCAGTTCATTCGCCATGGTTGTATACATATTTTTGATAAACGGAAACGGCGTTCCCCCCGGTCCCTGCTGACCAAGATAATCGATAAACGAACCATCGCTGTCAAAACGGAGCACCGCATGACTTAAAAGCAGTCTTTTTTCCGTGTCGCGTTCCTGACGCTCAGGAGGCAATGTGTCCACCGCATACAAATGCTTTTGCGAATCGACTGCAATTGGTCCCAGCGTATTAAAGGGATAAGAAACCGCCTTTTTGGTGGAATTCTCCGCATTGTTCTCCGCAAGTGAGGGATTTTTTGTGACTTCCTCATTGTAATACAGACTCAGCAAATCGCCGTAGGAGTTCAGCTCCATGATTTTTTTGGATTCTCCGTTCGCAATGTAGAAAAATCCGTCGCGCATAGTCATATATGTGTTAATCGTGCCAGCCTGAGACAGATTAAAAAGATTGAGCTCGTCTTCAAAATTGCCGTATTTGAGCGTAAAAAGCGTGTCCTCATTTACCGACGCCACCACATTTGACCGGTGGCATGAAATGAACGGAGTGACAGCAAACATTGCGCTGAAAAAAAACAAAATGCAACGGACGAGTTTCATACTGATAAGCATAACGGAAAAACGGGAATTGGGCAACAATTGAAAAAAGCCTGTAATTCAGATATACTCACCTTTATGCGAACATATTTAGGTAGACTTGGCGAGCTGGTTTTGAAAGGCTCGAACATCCGTGATTTTGAGCGGCTTTTGATGGGAAATGCCCGCCGTTATTTGCAGTCCGTGGAAGCGAAGGTCAGTTTGTATGCGGGACGGCTTTACATTGAGTGCGAGGACGAAGCAGCACCAGCCGTGGAATTCGCGCTTGACCACTTAATCGGCATTACAGGCTGGTCTGAAGCGGCGGTTGTTGAGAAGAATATTGACGCAATCAGAGAAGAAGTATTAAAAGAAGCAATCAGTGCGCGCGACAAGGGCGCAAAAACGTTTAAAATTGAGGCAAAACGAAGCGACAAAAGTTTTTATCTTGATTCCTACGGCATCTGCCGTGAGGCACCTGCGCTCGTCTGCCAGCAAAATATTCTTGCCGTAGACGTGCACCATCCCGATGTGTCAATCTGTGTGGAAATGCGCGACCGCTGCTTTGTGTATTCAAACAAAAACAAAGGACACCGAGGGCTTCCCGTTGGATGCAGCGGAAAAGGTCTTTTGCTTTTGAGCGGCGGATTGGACAGTCCTGTGGCTGGCTATCGCATGATGAGCCGTGGCATGAAAATCGAATGCTGTTATTTCCACGCCTACCCATACACATCGGAAGAAGCGCAAAAAAAAGTGGAGAAACTCGCCGAGATTTTAGCTTCTTACGGCATGACAACACACATAAACGTGATTCCGTTTACCGATGTGCAGATGAGAATCAAGCAGCGTTCACCCGCCAATTTTACGACGCTCATGCTGCGCATGTGTATGATGCAGTGCGCGAATCTTTTGGCTGAGCGTCTGGGCGCAGACTGCATTGTGACGGGCGAAAGTTTGGGACAAGTGGCAAGTCAGACTGTACAGAATATGGCGGTCACAGAAAGCATGGCACGCTACCCGCTTTTGCGCCCGCTTGTCGGCATGGACAAAGAAGACATTATCGCTACGGCGAATTTTATCGGCACATATGAGACATCGATTCTGCCGTATGAGGACTGCTGTGTTCTGTTCTCGCCGCGACACCCGGTTCTGCATGCCGACCTGGAAGAGGCTAAACAAATCTATGCGTCTCTTGAAGCTGAAGATTTAATCCGCGAAGCCTATGAAAAACGTGAGATTAAACGCTTTGACTGCGCAGGCATTGTCGCATCCCAGTACGGAACCCGTGAGAACGCTTCAATGCTCGCGGCTGAAAATGGAAAGAATTTGACAGGTGAATAAGTCGAACTAATACGTCAGCTTCACGCTTAAACTGAAAAAATTGTTCACCTGGTCGAAGAGTTTTCCAACCCAGTTTTCGTAGGCGGCTTTTGTTTCAGCCTGAACATCAGCACGACTGGTAATTTCATCCAATGAATCATATTTTACGCCACGAAACGCAAATTTAATGGAGCCGTCTTCCTGAGTTTCAGCGACATATCCTGTCATATCACCGGGATACAATACACTGTCAACGCCCTTGTTATGCACATACTCAAAGGTGTAGCCGAATTTGAGCGTAACGCGCCATTTTTTTACCGAAGGAATCTCGTATTCAGCATTAACCCCTGCCTGACATGAATACATGGTATGATTTCCCGACATAAACAACAATTTTGACCATGCACTGTCTACGTGGTCTGCGCCAGCATCGGAAGCTTTTGCCGCGCTATACATAGAATGCGTATAGATACTGCCATCTGTGCGGTACGTGCCTGCTTTTTCAATCATATAGCGTGCAGCCTCCGCATCAGTCAAAGACTCAACAACATTCTGATGGCGAACCATACTTGAAGCGAGCGTAATTTTCAGATTCTTTTTCGGCTGGAACTGCGCCGTAAACGCCACCCTGTCAGAGTCTGGTTGGAGAGAAGAACCGATATTGATGCCATTGTTTGTATAATTCTGATAATTGAAACCGGTACCAATGATTTTTCCGCTCTCTTCCGAGACACACTGCCAATGCGTATACGTATAAGGTGTAACCAGAGAATAGGTCATGCCGAACAATTTACATGCGCTTGCAGGCGGCGTATACAAAAAACCGCCCTGAATAGCAAAACGGTTTTTACCGTCAAGTTTTAGTTTTGCAAGCTTCTCAACATCAAAATCATCAACATAAATGTCCAGATTCAGACGAAAATTGGGGAGCAGAGAATACTCAACAAGAAGTCCCATCTGCAAGTTGTCACGGTTTCCGCCCAAGCCTTGAATGACCATAAATGGCGCAGGAATCAAATAGGACAAATCAGTGCGCCCACCATAGACGACGGACTCATAGAATGAAATTGAAAGAGCTTTGAACGGATTAAAACGAACTGAATGCATGGCAAAATACTTATCATTCGCCAAATTGTCATCACCATAGTTCGTTTTTGCACCGATAGCAGAAAACAATGTCGTGAATGAAATGAATTTGCTTGAAATATTCATAAACATATTCGCCGAGTGGTATGAAGTCTCGTTCAAGCACAAACCTTCTCCCAAGAATGGGCCAAACCCAACTCTGCTCATGCCAGCCGTAGCGTACAAGTCTTTTGTGCCCACGCTGATATTGCTGTTCGCATCAAAATACAACTCCAATGGACCGACTTCTGCAGCATCCTGAATTGCATCATAAGGATAATTGCTATACATCGGAGAAACATCGCCCCAAGAGCCAATTTTGCCGTTCTCGCCGATATTAAAACTGAAACTTACCAGCGGGTGCAATGCGACATCACCAACAACCGCACCCTTTCCCTGCAAAAACTTGCTCACAGACGTTCCCCGCGGGTCAGACAACAACTTATTCGTATCTGCGGTCAGGCGTCCTGTCTGCAAGCCGATGATACCGCCGCCAGTACCCTGCACATGAAACGGCTTGGAAAAAATGCGCTCATACTCATATAAAGCAAGCTCTACATCCGCTTTATTGTGTTCTGTTAAAGTGCCATCTTCGTCAAGACCAGAAAAAATAACGGTCTCCAAAATCGACTTAACCAAATTCAACGGATACGGACGAATTTGCGGAAGACGGTCAATGAGTCCACGCACTTCCCAAATCTGCGCCTCCTGATAAAAGCGGTCATTGGGGTCAACAGAGACCTGCGCGCTTAACGCTGAAAGAGTCAGTACAAAACATGCTAAAAAAACTATTATTTTTTTCATCAGAACACCTTTTTCCATTATACATTAAAATCGAATAAATGAACACTTCACCGCAAGGGCAAACTCAAATCCGCCTGCAAAATTTCCACTCTTATGATTACGATTGAAAATCATCACATAAGCCGGCTGCGCTGAAATCTTGAGCCACGGTTTTGCATACCAACTGCCCAACACGGAAAAGCGATGGACATATTCAGGAATGCCATGTGGAGTGCTGTAATCACGCTGGCTCAATTTTGTCGGATAACACCAATCGGTAATACCTGACTGCTCCATTACTTGACCACCCCATTGCATTCCATTCGCATTCATTTTGTCGAACACACCCGAACCGGACATCTCACCACGAGCCATGAACAGATATGTTCCGTCAACAGAAAACCTTGCCGGCACCGCATAACCACCGGTAAAATGCGCAGAAATCGTGTCGGGACCATTGGGAGAACCAATCCACTCATAGAAAATAGCATGGTCACCCATATTCTCACTATATGTTCGTACAAGCGTCCAGTTGGGGCTTTCCTTGATGTACAGATACGGCTGGGTATAAGATGCCTCAAGCCCAAAATGCAGATAGCCGCTGCTCAATGGGATATAAGACTCCGCACCCCACTGACCGCCCAAACCATCCGGCTGAAGGCTGTCCGGCCAGTTTGCCTTTTCATAGGGCGTCGCATACTGAGTCATGGCGAACAATCCATACAAGCGCAAAAACTTTACCGGGGTTAACTCCATTTTTATGCCGAGATAGGCACAGGTGTGAGATTCCGGGTCATCTTCGGTGCGCTTTCCAAGCTCATCGCCGTAATCACGCCACGGAGCAAAGCCATGGAAAATTGTCCATGGATTCATATAACGCAGTTCCAGTGGCGCGTTCACGAAAATGCCTTCCTGTACGCCGAGCGTAAACTTCTTGAAGATACGTGCCTCCACATTGTGCATATACATGTATCTGTCCACGTTGAATTCGCTGATAGATGCAGTATATTTTAGCACCGGAGAATACGCGCTGAGTTTTGCCTGTGTCGTTCCAGTCAAATGGTCAGACCAGATGATGGAGCCACCGAGAGTGCGTCCGATTGACTGACTTCCCTGCTGAATCTGAAAAGCGATTCCCGTTTTATCCGTGAACTTATATCCCGTATTGAAATATGCGTTGTACGGGAAATTCACATCCATATTTTTTACCAGATAGGGAATATTTGAATAATTCTCATGTTGAAGTGACGCGCCTTTTGATGAGCCAAGCGAGATTTCCATATCCATCGCAAAATAGTCAGCGCAAGAAATAACAAGCGGACAATCAAACACTGGCTGACGGCTGTATCGGTCGTATACCCAGTCAACTTCGTTTGTCTTGAAAAAGCCCTCCAGATTGATTTCAGGCTCAACGCTCAGAGAGAGCAAATCTGCGCCAATTGAAAAGCGTTTTTCGTCGATGTACTGATGAATGCGGTCATACTGCGCGCGCCCCACATCGCTCAGAGAATCGTAGTCAATTTCGTCCATGTAGGTTAGCAGCTCTTGAATAGAAAGCGGCGCACTGTCGGCAAAATTGAGCACACGGCTTTCCAAACTGAGCGCCATGAGCGCATCGTAAATCCAATGTCCGACAGGAACTAATTCCTGCGCGCTTCTTCCTCTTCGCTCAAACAATGATTTTGCTTCAAATGAGAATACCGGCAAAACACACATGCATAGACAACAAACAAGAACAAACTTATTTTTTCTCATACTTTTCATCTTCTTCACTTTTATTTCTTTTATTATCTTTTTTTTCTGCAAGAACTTTTTCATAGCAAGACAAAAGGCGCGGCGTAAGAGAGGAAATCTTCCATTGCTGGCTCCACTGCTTACTCTCCTCGGACTTCTGCTTGCGAAGTTTTGGATTTTGCAACAATAACGTCACTTTTTCGGCGAATTCATTCACATCATCATGCACCATAAATCCGCCGTGGTCCCCCTGCATCACATCCACCGTTCCCAGTTCACCGATAGCAACTACAGGCAGCCCAGTCATCATCGATTCAATAGTGACCAGTCCTTGTGTGTCAGTCTTGCTGGGAAAAACAAATATCTGAGACATGCGGTAGAGATAAAGCACGTCTTTTGAAGGAACATAGCCCGTAAAACAAACTGATTTTTCCAGCCCGCATTCTTTTGCACGGTCTTTCAGCTCATCAAGATACGGTCCACCTCCAACCATCAAGAGGCAGGCTTTCGGCTCTTTTTCCTGCACCTTTTTCAACACGTCAAAAAGAAACGCCAGATTTTTTTCGTATGCAACACGACCGACATACAGCAAAATCTTTCGGTCTTTGATTGCAGGGAATTTTCTGCTCAAAGTACCAAACATGGACTGAGCACGAAAAATAGAATACTTACTGAATTTATTGTCCGGAATTCCTGTAGGAAGAATTTCCATGGGACGGTCAATGCCGTATCGCTCCACTACCTGTGCGATATGCTTTGTGGGCGCGATAATCAGATTTGCGCGTTTAAGATAAAATTTGACCAATGTTCTTCCAGCAAGCCGCAAACCTCTGTTGGGGATAAGCGAAGTGATAAAGGAAGTGTAATTGGCTATGTAGTCCTCCCACATAGTATGAAACGTATACACAAACGGCAGACGACGGTGACGCGCATACATGGCGCCCAAATAGCCGATTGACCACTCGCCATTGCCATGAACAAGGTCTGGACCAAATGCGTCCACTTGTTTTTTTAGATATCGCCAGCAATCGAACCGGGCAAATCTGTCCTCGTCTGACCAGATAATCCATTGAGAAGGAATGCGTATGATTTTAAACGGAGACGCGGCATCACTCTTTTTCTCATCAAAAAATGAAGCGCGCTGTTGCTCTTCGGTATAATCAAGACAGATGATTGCAACTTTATGACCGAGCTTAGTGAGTTCTACCGCATATGAATGAACCGAAACCGTAACTCCGTTTATGCGCGGATAATACGAATCCGAAAACATGGCGATTTTCATACAAATATTCATTCTATCTAATTCTTACATGAATTTCAAGTTAGGACAGCCAATTGAAAAAGAACAAAAAAAACGCTACTCTTTCTTCAATAATATTATGACAAAGACAGAAAAAGAGACCATATACAATCTTCTCAAAACAGCGGCAAACAATGCGTACGGCTATAATGCGCCGACTTTTGCGGGAGACATGCCTGTTTTTACAGATGATGTCGTCGTTCCAGCAGAACCTGTGCCGGAAGAGACTGGAGCGGCATCCGAAACGTCTCAGAATGTATCTTTTTCTGCACAGTCATCCGATGCGTCCGCTCCATCCGCAGACATTCCGACTTCCAACACTGTCGCATCAATCGCCCAAAAGATTGCCGCATGTCAGCGATGCGCGCTCGCAAAGACACGAAAAAATGTCGTGCCCGGCGAAGGCGTGGAAAAACCGCTTGTCGTAGTTGTTGGCGAAGGACCGGGACAGCAAGAAGATTTGAGTGGCCGCCCCTTTGTTGGTCCTGCGGGTGAATTGCTGGACAAAATGCTCGCTTCAATCGGACTTTCACGGACTACAAACACATTTATCGCAAATATCGTAAAATGTCGTCCGCCGAACAATCGCGTGCCCTTCCCTGACGAAGCCGCCGCATGCGAGTCATTTTTGCAGGCGCAGATTTTTTCTCTAAAACCAAAGATGATTTTATGCGCGGGAAGCACAGCGGCAAAAAATCTGCTCAAAACACAAAACGGTGTTATGCGCCTGCGCGGGTCTTTTTATGAATGGAACGGCATTCCTGTTGCGGTCACATTTCATCCGAGCGCGCTCTTACGCGACACGAGCCAGAAAAAACTTGCTTGGGAAGACCTCAAAATGATGCGCGCCCGGCTCAAAGAAATCGCGCCGGAATACAATCCAAACTAGGCGGCGGCGCATGAAACGCTATCTGCAAATCGTATTGAACATTCCTCTGAACCAGAGCGTTACCTACCTCGATTGTGATGAAAGCGATGGAACGGAAAGTCATGTGGGCTTCCGCGCGGACATCAAATTTGGTAACAGGCGCACCACAGGCTTTATTATCTCTGAGTCATATGAGTTTCCTGCGGATTGTGGCGTGGAAGAAAGCAAAATTCGTCCGATATTGCGTCTGCTCGACAATGAACCAATTTTTACACAAGAGCTGATTGACCTTGCGCGCTGGGTATCATCGTTTTATCTTTGCTCGGTAGGAGAAGCGATTTCGTCCATGCTCCCCGGAGGAAAACGTGAGACTGACGCGGGAAGCTTTTCTTTTACCGAAGAGGCACCCGACACGACCGCACGCAAGCTGAGCGAAGAGCAGTCAGCCGCCGTAGAAGGCATTTTATCTACGGATTCTTCCAGCCGAATGCATTATCTTTACGGACCGACCGGAACCGGCAAAACAGAAGTCTTTTTGCAGGCGGCGGAAAAATTGCTCGCTCAGGGAAAAGGCGTCATCTACCTTGTGCCGGAAATTGGGCTGACAAAACAAGTGATTGAAGCTGTAGTCGCGCGATTTGGTCAGACGGCGGCAGTCTTGCATTCAGGGCTCACTCCTAGCCAGCGTCTCGGCGAATGGAAGCGCATTTTGCACAAGGAAGCGCGCGTTGTAATTGGAGCGAGAAGCGCGGTATTTGCCCCCGTCCCCGATTTAGGGCTGATTATCATTGATGAGGAGCACGACGGCTCATACAAAAGCGGCTCCACTCCGCGGTACCATGCGCGACAGGTGGCGATGTTCCGCACGACAAAAGCAAAGATTCCGCTCGTTATGGGAAGCGCGACTCCAAGCGCGGAGGCATGGCATGCGATGAGCGAAGGCACTATTGTCCGCCACACGCTCACCCGTCGTCTCGCAGGTGGCGCAATGCCTCAAATCAAAACGATAAATCTTTCTTCGCTCAAAATGGACGGCTGTATCTCACCTGAACTTTCTGACGCAATCAAAGAAACACTCGAACAAAAACGGCAGACAATTCTCTTTTTGAACCGCCGCGGATTCACGCATTTTTTCCGCTGCAACACCTGCGGCTTTGAGATGAAGTGCAAAAACTGTTCTGTCTCACTCACCTACCACAAAAATGAAAAACGTCTGCGCTGCCATTATTGCGGCTGGCAGACTGTTCCGCCGCAGGAATGTCCCGAATGTGGCTCGCTCGACGTGGGCTATTCGGGCTTTGGCACGGAATACATTGAGCAGGAAGTACGCGCAAAATTTCCACATGCCCGCGTCGTCCGTGTGGACACCGACAATGTGACGCACAAAGGTGAACTGCAAGAAAAACTCGACGCATTCAGAAACGGCGAATATGACATCATGCTCGGAACGCAAATGGTGGCAAAAGGATTGAATTTTCCAAACTTGCAACTGGTCGGGGTAATTCTTGCGGACACGGGCTTGCATCTTCCTGATTTCCGCGCGGCAGAACGAACTTTTGCGCTTATCACACAAGTTGCCGGGCGCGCGGGCAGATTTTTTCCCGATGGGCGCGTGCTTGTGCAGACTTATGCCCCCGACCGAAAACCGATTGTGTGCGCCGTCCGTGGTGAAATTGAACAATTCTACGATGATGAGTTACAGCAGCGAGAAATGCTGGACTTTCCGCCATATTCGCGCCTTGTGCGACTCGTTTTCCGCGCGCCAACTGAATCACAGGCAGAACAAGGTGCGGCGGGTGCTGTCTCCATTTTGCATGCCTCGCTCAAAAACATCGCACATTCTTCGCCCAATCTCGCTTCCGCCGCCGAACAGACGGAGATTCTTGGACCCGCAGAGTGTCCGATTGTCAAAATTGCGTTGAACTGGCGGTATCAAGTTTTACTGCGTGGAAACAACATGGGCATCATGCAGAAAATCGCAGCCGATTTGCTTTACAATCACAAGCATTCAAGCGACGTATACATTGAGTGCGACGTAGACCCCGTGGCGTTGTTATAACACGCACAAAAAAGCCCCGACCTTGGTCCGGGGCAAAACGGCAGCTGTACCAGCATGACTAACAAGTTTGCCTGCTGCCTCCTACATTTCTTCGTCGCTGTCATCTCCGCCAACCGGTAAGCCTTTCCACTGAGCCTGCAAATATGCGTCGATAAACTGGTCAATATCGCCGTCCATAACAGCCTGAATATTTCCCGTCTCGTGTTTGGTGCGGTGGTCTTTTACCATGGTGTACGGCTGGAAGACATAGGTGCGGATTTGGTTTCCCCAAGAAATGTCTTTTTTCTCTGCGCCGAACTTGGCGTTTTCTTTTTCTTTTTCCTCTTTGTAGTGCTGATACAATTTTGCGCGCAACATGCTCATAGCGGTGGCACGGTTCATCAGCTGGCTTCTCTCGCTGTCACACTGAACGACGATACCCGTGGGCAAGTGCGTAAAGCGTACCGCAGAGTCAGTTTTGTTTACGTGCTGACCACCCTTGCCGCCTGAACGGAATGTATCCACGCGCAAATCTTCGGGGCGGATGTCCACCTTGATGGTGTCGTCAAGCACAGGGAAAATAAACACTGAAGTAAACGATGTGTGGCGGCGCGCATTTGCGTCAAACGGAGAGATACGAATCAGACGATGTACGCCTGCCTCTCCTTTCAAGTAGCCGTATACGTAATCGCCCGTAATCTGAATTGTCGTGCTTTTGATACCGCCCTCATCTTCCTGAATATCGACGGTCTCCATTTTAAAGCCACGTCGCTCAGCCCAGCGGATGTACATACGGCTCAGCATATATGCCCAGTCACACGCCTCAGTTCCGCCAGCTCCCGCATGAATGGTCAAGAAGCAGCCGCTCTTATCAACTTCGCCCGAAAGCAAATTCAAAATGCTCTGATGGTCAAATTTTTTCTGCGCGTCCTCATACATTTCGCGCAACTCGCCTTCTACGCTCTGGTCATTTTCTTCAATGCCCATCTCATACAAAGCTTCCATGTCATCCACGGCGGCAATCAACTCACGCCACGGCTCCACACGACCTTTGAGCAATTTGATATCATTCATCACTTTCTGAGCTTTCTCTGTATCGTTCCAAAAATCGGGAGACGCGCTCAGCTCTTCTTTTTCTTTTATCTGCTTGTCAATTGCGGCAGAGTCAAAGACGCCCCCAGACGTTCATAATATCTTCTTTGAGCGCGGCAATCGGCTCTTTCATCTCTTCCAGCATAACGAAACCTCTTTATTTTGTGCTTTCTTCTGGTAATTGGTATAAATCAAGCGTTGACTCTATCCATTTTTTTGATACGACGGGAATTTCATCTTCCACAAAAAGGAACAGATTTAATGCCTGTCGATAATTTTTCCGGTAGTAATATGATTCTGCAAGATAAAACACAGCGCGGTTTGTAACGGCATCGGAACGATTTACGCCGAGAAATTTCTGCAGATATTCCACCGAATTTTTATAATCCTTACGGATAAAATATTCTTTCAGAATCTCGAACAGGAAATAATCGTCACCACCAGCGGGGGCAATCATATCCTCTTCAAAAATGTAGGGCGGCAGAATCGCAAGGTGTTTTTTCACATGTGACCCAGCAAGTTTCTCGCCAGCCGCCAGCACTTCTTTACGCAACGGATTGGGCTTGTGCTGTTCTTCCAGCATTTCCAAATACGGAAGTGGAAGCTCGCGAAGCTGACCATCGGCATAGAGTTTTTCCTGCTCCAGTTCTTTGTCCTCTTCTTGCTTTACCGCCTCGCGTCTTGCACGAATTCCAGAAGCAGTCGCATTGATTGACGGCAAGACCACATCGTACAGACTTCCGTCCGCCCGGCGTGCGATGACCGCATAGTAATATTCCTTGTAGTTCATCAGCCGGTCAACATAATACGTAGAATCGGGTTTTACCTGCGCAATCGGACTCATCGTTGTAATCTGATTTTTCGTCACAAAGGGCTGCGTATCCTTAAAAATTAAAATTGCGGATGCGGAAAATCCCTGCGGAAGTTTCCAACTCACCCGCACCTGGGCATCAGCAATATGAGAGACCGAAATATTTTTTACAATCGGGCGAACCATCTGGGTTGCGTCCTCAGTCTGTGCGACCGCCGAAAAAAGCGTGACACAGAACATCAAAAATAAGGAAATACGTCGATTCATACTGCCCCCACCATTACGTGCTATTTTAGCACAACGCGGACAAATTTCTTTTTGCCAGTACGCAATACAAACTCTCCGCTGTCGTCCACATCGGAAAGAGAGACTGTCGCACGAACATCTTCGATGACTTTGCCATTCACAGCCAAGCCCTTGCCCTGAATCAGGCGACGGATATCGCTTTTTGTGCCGCCAAATTTTGCTTCTGCGAACAAATCGATAACGCCGATTCCTGCCTCAACTTTTGCCTTTGACACTTCGACGGTAGGCATCTGGCTCTTGTCGCCTTCGCCACTGAACGCCGCTTTTGCACCAGCCAATGCGCCGTCTGCCTCTTCTTTGCCATGAATCTCTTTGGTCACTTCATAGGCAAGGCGTTCTTTTGCCTTATTGATGTCGCCCGCACAGATTTCATCGATTTCCGCAATCGGAAGGAATGTGAACAAAAGGAAGAATTTGCGCACATCTGGGTC
>JAFSTK010000042.1 GCA_017450535.1 Treponema sp. | reverse complement strand
GTCACAGAACGTGTTGAGCTTGCTCCGGTAATATTCAAACTGGCCTCCTGCCAGTTTGAAATTAGACGGGAACCAGTTCCCGTCTCGGCTTTGCAGCACCCGTCCATGGGTGCTCAATTTTTTTGTGAATATGCACTCCAAAACGGGGTGCGTTTTTTTTTATTTTTTTCTCCCTTTAGAACCAGTTTTCAACCAAAAGCGGCGACACTGCTTGAATCGGCTCAAAGCGCTTTACATTGCGCGTCACCAAAATCATACCATTTGCGACCGCGATGGCGGCAATCTGCGTGTCCTGAAAATCCACTGTTTTTCCTGCTTCTTTGAGCCGCGCACGAATATCTGCCTGAATCCACGCCGCATGATTGTCGTAGTGGATGATGTCATAACGCGACTGAATGCTGTTTACCAGCTTATCGAGAAGAAAATCATGCTTCTTCCCCATAGCCATAGACTGAACACCGAACAGCAATTCATTCCATGTTGTTGCAGGCAACGCACACAAGTTTTCGTATTTAAGGAAGTTTTTTCGCACATGTTCGTCAGGCTTTGTTTTTAAAACTTCAGAAATAATATTCGTGTCAAGTAAGTTATACGGATGAATCATTTTGCATCTCCATCATCAATAGCAACATCATCAAAAATATGCTCAGATTCAGGACGACCATAATAAGTGCGGTCACGGAGATTGTCAAAATATTCCGTGTAGTCAAAATCATCATCTTCTAGTCCCCATTCACGGCGGCTTTCCTGCAATTCTTCAAACAGACTTTTCTCTTTTGGCGCAGTCTGCCTCAATTCATCAGAATCTTCCTTTGAAATAATATATGCGACTTCTTCATTCCGTCGCATAATCGGCACAGGTCCTTCCGTTTCCGCCAGATGAATATAAAACGGCAGCCGGTTTTTTGCCTGAAAGACTGGAACAGCATTGCACATACACACCTCCAAAAAAAAGAAGATGTTTTCAGTACACCATCAGTATAGCTATCCGTCAATAAAATAGCTATAACGCGCTATTATTCATTAAAACCGGGTTCTTCCCCTAAAACTGCGCGCCAAGGTCAGTTTATCAGCGTATTCCAAATCACCGCCAACAGGAAGTCCGCTTGCAAGGCGTGTGACCGTTACGCCGTCAATAAGAGAAAGCATTTTTTGCAGATAGAGCGCAGTGGTGTCGCCCTCTACGGTAGGATTGGTTGCGATAATCACCTCTTTTACTTCGCCGCTACGAACACGTTCCAAAAGAGGCGCGATGCGGAGCTGGTCCGGACCGATGCCGTCAAGCGGGGCAATCACGCCGCCAAGCACATGGAACAATCCTTGATATTCGTGCGCGCTTTCAATTGTGGCGACATCCTGCGGCTGCTCCACCACACAGATGAGCGAGCGGTCGCGCAAATTATTGTCGCAGATGGGGCACGGGTCGTTTTCTGTCCATGCACCACAAACCGAACACGGCTTAATTTTACTCTGGAGCGTCGCCATCTGCTCGGCAAAACGCTGTACCCAGGCATTGTCCGCTTTTAAGATATGATTTACTAGTCTGCCCGCACTTTTTCTGCCGATGCCAGGCAAGCGTGAAAAAGAATCGGTCAGTTCGTCAATTGCGTTCATTATGTTTTCCCACCCTGTTTCGCCCTGACCTGACTAAATATTCAAGCCGGGAATATTCATGCCGCCCAAGAGTGAGCCGGACTTTTGTTTTATCAGTTCCTGAATTTTTTCCGTAGCGTCGTGAGCGGCGGCAACAATCAAATCCTGAAGCATAGGAACATCGCGCGGGTCTACGGCAATCGGGTCAATCTTGATGCTGACCATCTCAAACTTTCCGTTGAGCGTAACTTGCACCATATTTCCACCAGAAGAGCCTGTCGCCGTCATTTCGCCCAGTTCTTCCTTCATTTTTTCCATCTGACCTTGCAGATTCTGCATATTTTTGACTAAATCAAAGGGATTCATCATTTTCGGTTTCCTCCGTTATTTCACTATCAATCGTTTCTGCCGGTGTATCAGTTTCATCAGCCAGTGTGCTCGGTGTTGAAGTGGACTGAGCATCTTCTTTTTTCACCACATTCACAATGGTCCCACGGAACGCATCGCACACAATTTTCACTTCTTTTGTCGCAACTTGCATCGGACTGCGTCGCTGCTGAACAAGCAACTGAACCGCAAACCGAAGCGTTTTTCCAGAAAGTCTCGTCAAATGCTCTGAAATCTGACTTCTCTGCGATTCAAGATGCTGCTTTAAAAAGGCGGAGTCCACTGTAGCCGTCACGGTATCGCCATTGAGCGTCCATTGAGATGTGCCCATAAGCGAAGTTGCCAGCATGGTGTCCTGCACTTTCAATTCAGAAACAAGTCTGTCTTTCAGTTCCGCCATATCGTTTATCGTGCCAGCAGCTGCCGCTGTCTGATACGGTACCGACGCTGTTTGTTCAGGCGGAACAGCACCGCCTTCATCAAAAGGGTCGGGAACTTCTGGCGGAACAGCCTGCTCCACGGGATATGAGTCGGGGCTTGCCGTATCGGGCGCGAAATTATTGTAGCCGTCATCGGATTGTGGCGCATTTTGCAACGCACTGAACACGGGAAGTCCATTCGGGATTGCCGAACCATGCGAACCACCAGATTTTTGTGGCTCAGCGTTTTGTGTAGCGTCATGTGACGGCTGAACAGGCTGAGAAGGCTGAACATGCTGTGCAAATGCCGGCTGAGGCGTTCCCGTTTGTGCAGAGGTCGGTTGTGTCTGCGCATTTCCAAAATGAGTGTTCGCCACACTTGACTGCCTCTGCGCTCCAGAAGCGTTTGCCCCACCATGAGATGCGGTAGGCTGTGGCGCTCCTGCGAGCAATGCCTGTGCCTTGTCAATCGCCGCTTTTACTTCTGCGGGAGAAACATATTGGCTCAACCAACTCAAACGGCTAAACGCAAGTTCCAGCTCATAGCGCGGACTCAACGAATAGCGGATGTCGCGATATAATTGTAAGAAAAGCGAGATGCCGCGCTCAATCTGAACGGGCGACCATGCCTCCAGCACTGTCTTGGAATATCTGTCCTGAGACTGACCAAGCAACGCTTCTTTTGTAATGCCGTTTTTTATCAGAAGGAGCGAGCGCAAATAATCTGTGCTGTTAGAAATAAGCTGCTCAATAGAAATGCCGCTCTGTAAAAAGTCATCCAACTGATTAAGCGCGTCGGTCGTTTTGTTTGTGGCGCAGGACTCAAAAATGGCGTTCAGTCTGTCCACGCCCACAAGACCAAGTTTGTCGCGGATTTTGTCATAAGTGATTTCGCCACCACTGAATGCGGCCACTTGGTCAAACAGCGTGTAGGCATCGCGGATAGAACCCGTTGACTCGCGGGCAATCCAATACAACGCCTCATCCTCCGCCTTGATGTTGATTTCAGCCGCCGCCTCGCCAAGCAAGGTTTTGACTTTTTCAATCGGTACAAGACGGAAATTGAACTGCTGACAGCGGCTTTTTATTGTCGCCGGAACCTTCTGCAATTCGGTCGTTGCAAAAATAAAGATAACGTATGCGGGCGGCTCCTCAATTGTTTTGAGAAGCGCATTGAACGCGCTCGTAGAGAGCATGTGAACTTCGTCGATGATATAAATCTTGTAGCGACATGACTGCGGCGGAAACAACACTTCGTCTTTAATCTGACGCACATCGTTTACGCTTGTGTTTGATGCGCCGTCGATTTCAATCACATCGGTACATGCGCCCTTTGTGATTTCCAGACATTGCTGACACTGACCACAGGGAGTAGCCGTGGGACCATTGGCACAGTTGAGAGCCTTTGCCAGAATACGAGCCGTAGACGTTTTTCCACAACCTCTCGGCCCCGAAAAAAGATATGCGTGCGCAATTTTTTGTGATTGAATTGAATTTCTCAGTGTCTCCGCAACGAATTCCTGCCCTACAAGGTCTTCAAACCGCTGAGGCCGTCGTCGCGTCGCCGTTACTTCATAAGCCATAGATATAAGATACTAAAAAAAACGACCTGCGACAATAGACAGCCCCGTCGAGTTTCAAAACACCACGGAGGGCATTTTGAAGACTCCTATCACAACACACTGTAGCGCACACGGACGTGCGCTGAAAAGCGCAGAAGCATCGCTTCTGCAGAGTTTCAAAATGCCACGGAGGGCATTTTGAAGACTCCTACCATTTACCGCTGGCACCGCCGCCGCCAAAGCCGCCTCCACCACCGTGGAAACCGCCCCCGCCAAAGCCGCTGTGGAAGCTGCCACCACCAAAGCTACCGTGGAAAGAACCGCTGTGGTGAGTTGTTTTAGGATAGCGTCGCACAAACGGTGTGCCGGTCAAAAGACTCAGCCACCAATACAAGCCCAATGGTCCCAGCCCAGCGCGCGTCGTTATCATCATCAGTACAATAAAAATGAACCAAGCCACCACAAAGCCGTCGGCAAGATCTGAGCCCTCATCTTCATCGGTCTGCAAATCTGTGGCAATTTCTGCGCCATTGGTCGCAACGCGCACAATTTGGAGCACGCCGTTCACAATGCCTTGCGTATAATCGCCGTCTTTGAACTGAGGCGTAATACCATTTCTGATGATAAGCCCGCATTTTGTGTCCGTGAGCAAACCTTCCAGCCCGTAGCCAACTTCAATGCGCAAGGCGTGCTCTGCCATGGCGACCGTGAGAAGAACGCCGTTGTCCTCTTTTTTCTGGCCAAGCTGCCATTTTTCTGCCACTGCCATGCTGTATTCTTCAATAGATTCGCCGCCCAAATTCGGCACCGTAAGCACGGCCACCTGCACGCCAGTTTGTTCGCTCACCGCCATCAAATATTTATTCAGCTCGGCTTCCGTCTTAGCGTCAACAACGCCCGCCGTATCCATAACTGGAGAAGTCAGCGCAGGAATCTTCGCCGCAAACAAAAATGTCGCACTTAAAAACAAACCTATAACACTTATCGCCTTTTTCATGCCGAACAAACCTCCAAAATTGTAACGCACACGGAGGGCATTTTGAATACTCCTACCACAACTCACTGGAGCGCACACGGACGTGCGCTGAAAAGCGCAGAAGCGAATGCTTCTGCAGAGTTTCAAAATGCCACGGAGGGCATTTTGAATACTCCTACCACGAGCCTGATGCACCGCCGCCGCCAAAATCGCCGCCACCGCCGGAATAACTGTCGCTGTCGTCCGACGAATCAGATGAATCGTATGACGAATCATTATAGTCAGCACTGCCGCCAGACGAAGTTCGCTTTACGACAGGGCGTTTTTTTGGTACAAACGGCTGACCGGTCAGTTTCGCCTTAAACCAAAATATTCCGAACGGACCTGCGCCCCAAGAATCGGGAAGCGCAATGCCGAAAAACAGCGCAAACATCAAAAGCGGAATCAAGAACGCGACATAGCTTCCGTTATCTTCAGCATAAGATTCGAGCCGTGCGTTCAACTCCTCGTCATTGCGTATCACGCCCAGAATAGCTTCTACGCCGTCACGAATACCTGTGCTGTAGTCATCATTTTTGAACGCGGGTGTCATCACATTGCGGATAATCAGACCGCATTTTGTGTCCGTAAGCGTGCCTTCCAGCCCGTAGCCAACTTCAATGCGCACTTTATGCTCTGCAAACGCGATTGTAATCAGCACGCCGTTATCCGCACCTTTTTTGCCGAGTTTCCATGCCTCAGCCACACGCATGCTAAAATCTTCTATTGTTTCTTCGCCAATTGAAGGCACCGTGAGCACAGCAATCTGTGTTCCGTTTTCGTCAGCCAGCGCGCGAATCAAACCGTCAAGTTTTGTCTGCGTCGCTTCGTCAACGATGTTCGCCGTGTCCATAACCGGCCGGCTCAGAACAGGTATTGCCGTCTCAGCAAAAAGACTTGCGGAGGTCAACACAAAGAGAACTGGTAATACTGCGCGTAAAATCCGTTTTAATTCCATCCGGCACTTTCCAAAAGAATCAAACCATTCGGAAGCTCGTTTCCCGCCTCTTTTTGCGCAGGAAAATGCTGAGAAAGCAACTCGCCGCATTTCTGGACGGTACTCACAATGGCTTGCTCATAATTTTTTTCGCCAAGCCCCGCCGACAAATCATCCGCAATCAGATTCCACATGTCCTGAGAAATCTTTTTACTGATGCCGCTGTCCGCAAGAATCCGCACCTGTCGTTCCAGAACGGAGACATATACCAAAATGCCACTGTGAGACACAGTATCGTACACTCCGCTTTCTGCAAAAAGTCGGAACGCACCGCTTGTCACACAGGCATTGCGCACAAACCGCGGAACCACAAGCCGGTCAACCGCAGGAATATTCGCCACGTAGAACAAAATAGAAATGAGCGCAAAAGTAGAAATCCCGTAGAATGCAGGCACATACCATGAGGGCACTACCCAAAACAAACGTGAGCACAGCGAGAGAATTGCATCCGACACAGGAAGCAACGCCGCAAAAATCAACACGGAACAGACAACCGCCGCAAGCAACTCCCAAAAACTGTAGCGCGAGCTTTCTTTTGCCACCGCCACTACAATCTCGCCGTCCGTAGATTTTTCCGCTTCCTGCACGGCACGGGCAATGCGCTCCAAGGCATCGTCACCGAGCCGCAGTTTTTTCTGAAATGCCGTCAAAATTGCACCGCCGGAGCTGACTGTGCCGCTTCCGAAGCCTCAAAATATGACTTGGTGCGGAAACCGCTCATATTCGCAATGATTGAGCGCGGAAATTCGCGGATAAACTGATTGTAATCTTTTACCGCCTCGTTAAATCGTTTTCGTTCCGTACCAATTCTATTTTCTGTACCGGCAAGCTCATCCTGCAACGCCAAAAAGTTCTGGTTGGCCTGCAATTCCGGGTAATTTTCCGTAATCACGAGCAAACGCTGCAAACTTGCGCCCAACGAATCCTGCGCTTGCTGATATTTCTTGAATTTTTCCGGGTCATCAAGCACATCGGACGTAATCTGCGTCACCCCACCCGCTTTTGAACGTGCTTCCGCAATCGCCGTAAAAACACCCTCTTCGTGCGTCGCATATCCCTTTACCGTATTCACCAAGTTAGGAATCAAATCCATGCGCCGCTGATACTGGTTCTGCACCTGTGCCCATGAACTCTGCACGCCCTCATCGCGGGAGACCATACCGTTATACGCATTTTTATAGCAGCTGTACGCTCCGAACAGCACTACCACCACAATGCCAACTGTAATCAGCAATTTTTTTGTTCCACTTGCCATCTGATACTCCTAGAATAGAATACTTTATTTAAATATACATACAAAACAAGAATATGGCAAATAAATCTTCATTTTTTCTCAACGAACCGTTAGTCGCACAGAAATGCTCAGACCAGAAAGCAGATATGTCCACACATCTGACCAGTCAAAAGAAGATTCGTTTGCGCTGACGGGAAATCCCGTAGAAGATGCGCCTGCTTCGCTTCCAGAATTGGAGTCGAAATATTTTTGTAATTTATCAGTCAGCACAGGGAGTGCTATTATTTTTCGGAATGAAAGAACTGGCGCAAAATGGGAATGATAATCAAATGTGTACGAAACAGAGACAACACCCCCAATAAGTCCCGAATAAGAAAAATCAGGCATATCAAAAAAATCATCTCCTGAAGAGCCATCAAAGAAAATCGTCTTCTTATAGGCATAAGAATACCGCGCCATCGAATCGCTCTGCAAGCAGATACCATACCCTACAGTTGCATGAAACAAAAACCGTCGTCTTTCATAGGCATACGAAGCCCCAAGAAAGAAAAAATGATATGCCCCATTCGTTTTTACATGCACATATTTATAAGGGAAAAAAGCATACGTTTGAGTCGTCGGCGTTACAGAGATAGATGCGTCAAATCCCGCATATGCATATCCACCCATCGCAGACACCGTATGTGCACCATATTCCAGAATTTTTTTCCCCGCAGTGGCAAAACAAACGCTCGATTCTCCACCCCCCAAAGAAACATTTTCATTTGTAGCAACTGATAACCCTGCAAAAAATGCTCCGCCGTATAATGAAATATCAAAAGGAAGAAAGAAATTTGCGATACCGCCAAACAAACGAGGAATTCCTATCTTTCCATAAAAATAATACAAGTCGCCGCTTTTCATATCTGCGTCAAGTGCATACCCTGTGAAGCCTATGCTACAGGTATCGGTTATTGCATAAGTCATGCCCGCCCGCCATGCAAGTGCATTTGTATCCGAAAACACAAAACGTGGCTTTCCATCCAAAATATGTATGTCACCGGGCAAATCAAAGCAAGCCGTACCAAAATGCACTTCAAATCGTCCTGTTTCGGCCTGCGCAGCAAAAAAACAGCAGTCTGCTTTTCCTTCAAGTGCAGAAAAATTTGAAGAAAGAAAAGCGTAGCCACCTGAAACAAAAAAGGATGTTGATTTTCCCTGAAAAACAGCGTCTATCCCGCCCGTATACAACGGAATGGAATGAGCGCCCGATTTCCACAGCCAGCCTGCACTTCCGCCACCGCTCACCGACCAATTATCACATTCCGCAAAAACTTGGCCATACGAGAATATCACATATACAAAGAGAAGAAGCAGCCGCTTCATGCAAAAGTGGGGCATGGCCCCCATACCCCGTACCAAAAGTTTCCGCTCGTTATTTTGTTGTCAGTTCTGCGGTTATAGCTCCGTTGTAATAGAAGTTATAAATCCACAAGCCCACTTCAAGACTCACGGGAAGACGTACAAAACACTCAGAGTTAACAATTTCCGTCCACAGATAAGATTGATTCAACATATTTATTTCGTTCGCATCAACACCCAAAAGCGAACGAATCTTTGAAACAGGAACGGTCACATAGCACACGTAATTTGAGCCAATAATTCCTTTAGATGCAAGAGCAGCAAGCTGTTTTAGTACATCCATCGAATTATTGTTCAGCACAGAAGAAGTAAGCGTCAGCGTTTTATCCTCTAACAGGCCATTTTCATTCGTGAAGGTATACGAAATTGAAGTTGTTGGAACAAGCGAAGCGTTTATTGTTACAATTTGGTATCCTGTTTGCTGTGAGTATGTATAAGATGTAGACTTTTTCGTCATCACACCTAAAGTAAACTCTGGCTTACCATCATTTGCTTTTGCAATGAAATTATCCAATTTGAACGCATCTTTCGCGAAGAACGCACCAAAATCAATACCACAGACAATACCAGCATTGGCAGCATTGTATTCAGGCCATACAGAACCAGACGGCATCTCTTTAGGGATAGCAAATGTTCCACCGTTCTGAATCGCAGTTCTAAGGGCAACAGCACCTGCACGGAACACTTTGTATTCGTTAATTTTATCTTTTACTACCGTCGGATAGGCTGTGCTATTCACAAGAACATCATCATATGCGGCAATCAAATCATCGCAAACCGTAATAAAATTAGCTTTTGCTGATACAAGTTTGCTCTCATTGCGGGTTCCTAAAAAGCCGTTTGCCAACGGATCAATTCCGGCATTGTATGCACCAAACCGAGTTTTCAGATTCGCAATAAAGGCAGTTTTGTCATTCCAAGCCCAGTCAAATTTCAGCAAGTCAAGCGGCTCATTAAGCTGGAGAGACTGCACATATTCAAGAGCACCTTTCATCAACTGCAAAGATGTTTTTATCAAAAGCAATTCTGTCTTTCCAACATCAATATTTGCCCCATCGCCCCAAATTTTATCCAATTTAAATGCGGTAACAGCATCTTGTGGAACAGTTACAGCCCCTGTGAGAGCATCTATTCGTTCACATGCTGTAAGGTATTCTGATGAGAACAAAATATCATACAATTCATCCACCGCAGTATTTAAACCGGTCACATTGCCATCAAGAATATTTGCAAGCAACAACCACTCAAACTGATTGCTCAAACTGCTGCTCTTAAACCAATCCGGTACCGCATTCAATTTAAGTGAATTCATAGTTGTTTTATAGGTATATCTTCTAACAACCAATTCATTAGAGCCTAAATACACCGCCGAAGCCGCCGAAGCCTGAGTTGGAGTGCTGGGATAATATGGTGTTGCGCCTGCCGTTGAAATAGACGAGGGCAAACTACCGGCAGGTACATAATACACACCGTTTTCATCCAGCGTTACAGTGCGATAGTAAATCCACGGCATACCAGTCTCACCCATTTGACTTTTATTATAAACCTCAATATATGGCATCGTTGTATATACATTCAACGCAGGGATGTTGCCATAAATTTTAAAATCAAACATGCTTGTAGAACTTGAGTATGACACAGGCTCGCTGATACTAACCCGATAAAACGCATCTCCCGTGTATACTGTCTCTACAGTCTCATAGGTTACGTACTTATATTCAGGTTGAGTGACGCTTCCCACAGTCACATATTTTTTTGGGTAATATGCCGTCAAACCCGCTGTAGAAACTGATGAAGGTAAGTTTTCGGCAGAAACGTAATATGCACCACTATTATTCGGCGTAACAGCATAATAAGAAACTTGGGAAAAAGTCCCCGTTCCACTCTTATTCGCTTTGTAGTTTTCATTATCGTCTACCTTTACATACATGCTCAGTTCGTTATTGTATACATAGACAGAAGAAGCGTATACCGTAGATGAACTTGATGTTGTTCTAGGAGCTATGTCCACGCGGTAATAGCGGAAAGCAGGAATCGCATCAATTGTTGCGTTTACATAAGGATTAGGACCAATGCGACCCATAATATAACCTGAAAACGTACCAGCCGGCACTGTCGTTGTAAGCTCAGGAATACCGCTAATACTCAGCGTATGTTTGACCATAGGTCTTGTCGTTGAGAAACCTTCATACCCCACCACGGAACCAGTGTGCTGAGTATTCACATACTCTGTTTCTTTCAGCCATGACTGGTTCTTATCAAACAATTTATCCAATGTTGTGGGATAATTTGCAATGCCAAGATGTTTTTTTACGAACTCAGCAGTCTTACTGTTTGTCGCAACTTTTGCAAGTGTTGCCAACGCAGAGTACACGCGGGTCTCGTTGTTTACCTCCAAACCGTATGCCGTATTAAAACTCGTTACTGCTTCGTCATACTTATTCGCTTTTAAGTTGTCGATTCCCTGCTGAATGTAGTACTTGTATGATTTGGTCATATCGGTTTTTACCGTTGTCTTACCATCGGCATCGGTTGTGGTCGTAACAATCGTCGCCTCACCGCTTGTACTGGTTGTCACTTCCCTTACAACTGTGGTAGTCTTTCCGCCAACCGTTGTCTCTGTTTTTGTGGTATCCACCGTAGAGCCGTCAGAGTTTTTCTTTGTAGACTCTGTCGTCTTTTTCTCAGTCGTTGTTGTTGCACCAGAAGTGTTTTTTTCGGTCACTGTCTCGGCTATTGTCTTTGTACCGTCAGATGCGGTCTGTGTTTTTGTTTCAGTCGTTTTTTCTGAGCCATCACTATTCTTTACGGTTTCTTTTTCTGTTTTTGTACCGTCCGTGGCAACTGTTGTTTCTTTTGACGTTTCTGTGGTTGTACCGTTAGGATTTACTACCGTTTCAGAAGATTTTGTAGTCGTGCTGCCGTCGCTGTTCGTTACGGTAGTTTGATTCACCTTTTCTTCTTTTTTCATCTGCTTGTCACCACGCAAGTATGTCTTCACCGTTTTTTCACTGGTAGTTTCTGTTTTTGTAAAGAGCGCGAAAACAGTGATGTCTGACGTGATTTTCGAAGAGGTGCTGAAGTCTGACCAATCAGAACGCACCCATTTGGTAAAGACATATCCCGCATTCTCAGAAGCGGCGGAAGGAACAATACTATTGCCCGAAATCATCTGTGAAAAGGTTGTTCCATCTGTTACTGCATACACTTTGCTCGTACCATTAGTAGACGCATATACAGTTACTGAATAACCTCCGATTGCATTAGCGGCATCATCAGCATTATTGCAACCGAAAAGTCCAATTACCATTGCCAATGCAACAAGCAGAAGCAATCTTTTTTGAATATTTTTTTTCATGTTTCCCCCTATAGAACTGTTTTTTATCGCAAAAACAGTTCAACTAAAGAATTATACCCCCCCCCCATTTTTTTTGTCTAGTATGTTGGGACTTTTTTTTACCATCTTTTAACTGATATAATACAGCATAAGTTTTATCGGCTCTTCTTTAGAAACCGTGTATACACTTCATTTTTTTCGCCCCTTGAACAAAACACTGTTTTTCTTTACTCTATATTGTATGGGGAACGAATTAATAACTGAATTTGTAGAAAAAAAAGTTGTTGATGCAATGGGTGATATGCTCTCAACTGATGATGTAAAAAAAGTTCGTGAAGATGCCCTTACCGTTGCGGGCGCATTTTTAGGTGGCGGCGAATTCAGCGGGCACAGTGACGACCCCAAGGAATGCGAGCAGCACCTTCTGCAAAGTTTCCAAAAAAATACAATTCTGCTCGTACAAAAAACATGGGTAGAAAAAGATGACGTTTCCCTCAAAGAGCAGGTACTTTACAAACTCGACCAATTCTGTACCGCTATGAAAGACAATCAGTGGACAAAACTCTATCCTTCTTTCCGCGAGATTATCACCGACATCGTATATCTCATGTTCGGCTCTCAGGCAAAAAGCAAAGACTTCAGCGAATATGCGTTGCGTATCGACCCGGAATTCGGTGTGTTCTGGTGGTACTTTGAGCAGCTTCCAGCCACAGTCAACTGGGCAGACGACAAAAGTTTTTATGTGCTCCTCGTGGGCATGTTCTTTTTAGCCAACTACTAATACAGCATGAGAGACAGTTTTGCGAATGTACGTTGTGATTCTCTGAACAAAAAATGGAATCAGGCAATCACACGGGAAACGCCAATTTATGGACGCGGAAACGATATCCGCTCGCAATTTGAGCGTGACTACACAAGAATCCTACACTGTCAGGCATACCGACGATTAAAACACAAGACACAAGTATTTTTTGCCCCTCACAACGACCACGTATGCACACGCATGGAACATGTGCTGCACGTCGCTTCTGTCGCCGGCACCATCGCAAAATATTTAGGGCTGAACGAAGATTTAACGCAGTCTATCGCCATCGGACATGACATCGGACACGCGCCATTTGGTCATCACGGGGAAGATTGTCTGAACAGCCTGATGGAGCAGAAAACCGGAGCCAACGCGCCCAAAAAATTCTGGCACGAACGGAACAGTCTTTTTTTTGCGGACTACATTGAGACCTTGCAGACTCCCGATGGCGCGGAAAAGCCGCTCAATTTGACGTATGCGGTGAGAGACGGACTCATCTGCCACTGCGGAGAAATTGACCAGCAGGGAATTCACCCACGCGATGAGGCAATCAATTTGTACGACATCAAGCGACCGGGACTTGTTCAGCCGTACACTTGGGAAGGCTGCGTGGTAAAACTGAGCGACAAAATTGCTTTCCTCGGACGTGACATTGAAGACGCGCGCACGTATCATATCCTGGACATGGGCTCTTACCGTCAGCTGCGCGAAATTGTGGCGGAGACCGTAGGCATTACACGAGAAGGAAAGCCTCTCAGCCACCGAAGTGGAAAAGCAGTGAACACCACGGTACTCATAAACGACATGATTGTGGACTTGTGCGAACAGAGCACGCCAGAAAAAGGCCTGTGTTTCAGCGACCAATATTTCCGCTTTATCACCGAACTCAAACGCTTTAGTTTCGCCAACATTTACAACCATTGGCGACTGCGTGAATTCCAAAAATATGCCTCAAATGTACTCGGCACCTTGCACGACACGCTCATCCGCGCACAGACATTCGCAAAAAATGGCAGGCTTCCCCGTGCGCTTTCAAATTATCCAAAACTGGGAAAAACATTTGAAGACTGGCTGGTGCGCTACACAAACTATGCGCCCGACCGCAAAAAATTGTTCCGCTACGAGACACCCGTTGTGTTCGACATCAGCGACAACGAGTCATACCAAAAATGCGTGATTGAGTTCATCTCCGGCATGACCGACCAGTTTGCGATTGAGTGCTACGAAGAAATCATTACTTTTTAGGGGAGAAGTCTCTCCCCTGCGCCGCATTGCATTGCGTCGCACCCCTCTCTCCTAGGGGCGAGCCCCTAAAACCCGCATTTTTCGCACCGCAAACAATTCCGGATGATACTCAAAATGCATGTTATCAAAAATGCCCCATTTGCCGCCCCAGATAAAACCTTCATCCTCAAAAATTGCGATAACAGAAGCGGGCGGCATCCAGCGTTTTTCCAGCGGAGTGAGCATCCAGTCTGCGCCATAATAATTGCGCGCCCACAGCCAATAGATTTGTTTTCCGCGCCAGCTTTTTGGAAGCACGTCCACCGCAATGCCAAGGCTATGGAATGACAGGCGTTTTGTGTCCGCAATGCGCCGCCAGTAGTAGGCATCTGCGGAGCGCAAAGTCGTTACAAATGCGCTGACTTCTGTATCGGTTTTTGCAAGCTCATTGACACGGCTTTCCACGCGGCGCAACGCAGGAAGAATGCGCTCATGCACTTTTGTTTTTTTGTTCCAGAGCAGAATTGATTTGATGTGGTCTTCTATAATAACACGGCTTTTTGCGGCGTACAGAAATTCAAAAAAGAACATCGGTGTTCCAGAACTGTTCTGGCGGTTGTCTTTTGAACTAAATTCGCGCATCATGTCAATTTCCATTTCGCTCAGCGTGGCAGGGTCACGCAAATCTTCGGGATAATGATAAAGTAACGTCCAATATTTTGCGCGGTTTGGAAGCTCATCTTTAGGAAGCATGGCACCGTCAGCCCAATAAAATGTAGCGGATTTTTTGTTTTGCTTGCCTCGCTTTCCATACCAAATCGGTGCGGTAACATCGATGCGCCAGTCAAGTTGGAAAAAATCATATGTAGCGGAAAAAACCACATCGGGATAGGAACGGCGCATCACCTGCAGTTCTGGAGGCACGGGCAAAATCGCATTAGCAGGCATAAGTATGTTCTCCGCTTTTTTCGTCGCGCCATATACATTATGCGCCGCCAAGGATAGCACGAAGACGAAAACGAGGAGAACATTCTTTTTCAAAAAGAGTGCAAACTTTTTCAACCTTGTCTCTGTGCGCTCCGTGTCATCTTCATTTTTCTGGCTATCACTTATCCAAAATCGTGATTTCAACGCGGCGGTTTTTCGCCTTGCCCGCTTCCGTTTTGTTTGTGGCAATCGGGATGCGCGCGCCAAAGCCTTGCGTAAAGACGTGGTATTTGTCTTTTACGCCCAAACGCACCAAAAAGTTCGCCACAGACTCCGCGCGCTGTTCGCTCAACTCCTGCCGGGCTTTTTCCGTACCAGCAAGGGCAGTGTGTCCGCTTACGAGCAAATCATTGTCCGGGTATGCCTGCAAAATGGTAGCGATTTTTTTGATTTTTTCCTTTTCGCTGTTCACCAATTCCGCGCTGTCCGGCTTGAACTGAATATTTTCCACGCTGATGGTCAGACCTTTTTCCGCCTTGACAACCGTAACATTTTCAAGCCCCAGCTTTTCCACTTGTTTCTGCACTTCTTTGAGCACTTCTTCGGTAGCGGTGCGTGTAAATTCAGTGATTTCCTCATGCGTGGTGCCAGAAAAATCAAACTGATTTCCCATGGAAGTCTCAATTACGATTCTGAACTGCTCGTCACAGTGGTCAATCTGACCTTTTTCGTTGTCCCAGTAAATCAGGCGGTGAGAATAGCCCATGGTGGAGGCAGGATATTCGCCCAATTCCCACGCATTTTCCGGCGCGGGGCTTTCGTAATACAGATTGTATTTTGCGCTGATAACTTGAAATGTCTTTTTGGTATGAGAAGAGTCTGAAGTTTTGCCAGTCTCATTGCGCACGTATTCGTAACTCGCTGTAAAAGGCACTTTAAATGGCTTTTCCACATTGAATGTGCGACGCAAATCTTCCGCCTCGTAGCCTTCAGCCGTCCATGTGTCGCCAGGTTTGACAGCCTTTTCCGGAAAAACAGGAATGTTTCGGATAGTCGGCATAAAATAAGTGTCCGCAATGTCGAACACACCGCGCAAATCCCGCTTGTAAGTGCTTTTGAATTCTTCGCCCCAAGAGAAATTCTGCCCCACGTGGCTGGTAGAACTTTCGCTGGTCATAAAAGTGCCGTTCATCGTGCCGTTTCCGTCCGCATCCACGTCGGTCACGTTGATTGTAACACGGCTTACGATTTCCGCATGATGATTCATTCTGCCATTCACTTTTACATCTTCCTGAACGGTGGAAAGAATGCGGTAATTGTCATCTTTTTTATACTTGAACCGAAGCAACGTGCCGTCCTCTGCGAACGCTGCGAGAGAAAGCGCGAACAAAGTCGCTGCCAAAAATAATCGTCTCATGCTGAACTCCTTTTCACACAATTTTTTCAGACAATAATCCATTTCAATTATCGGCAGAAATTCCTCTAAAGATTATACAGATAGTCTTCTGCGACGGAGAACAACTCTCATCCGTGTCAATCTGTGTTGATCCGTGTTAATCCGTGTTTGAATCCCAGAAAATGGTTGTCGTGCAGATTACGCAGATTCGTGGTATACTGAGAAATCATGACTGAACTCTCTCTTGAAAAACTGATTTCTTCGCAGCTCGTTACAATTGGGATAATCGGGCTGGGATTTTTTTTAGTGCTCGTGATTGCGATTGCCGTGGCGTTTAAGGCGGGAAAGTCTGCCGCAAAAATTGCGTTGCGAGGCGAGCTCAAAAAAGTGCGGGAAGACGCGCTCAAACGCTCGCGGGCGGTACTGGGCGGTCAGGCGGGAGAACAAGTGGCACCATTTTTACCGCATTTTCCGTGCAATCCGGCTGACGCGCGTTTTGTGGGTAAGCCGATTGATTTTATCGCTTTTCCGGGTGCGGCAGAGGGCGAGCCAATTGATGAGGTTCTGTTGATTGAGGTGAAGACTGGCGACGCGCAACTGAGCCAGAGAGAACGCCAGATCCGTGACGCAGTGGAAGACGGGCGCGTTCGGTATGTGGAATACAGGGTACCGTAGAAAAAAAATTATTTTTTCCTTTTGCTGATGTCGAAAATGTTGGTATGCGAGGTGATACGAGCCAAGTACAGAATCTGAACATTTCCATCATCAGTCTTTTTGTAGACTAGAAGCAGGTCAGGACGGATATGACACTCTCGATAACCGTTGTAGTTGCCGTGCAGATTGTGATCGTGATATTTCGCTTCCAAACGATTCATCCGCTATCTCCACCAAAAAATCATCGAAATTGTCATAGGTATCAAATTCACCATGCTCAAATTCAGTGATGGCTTCGTCAACTTTCCGCCGTTCTACCGCTCCGCCCGAAAAATCCAAGTGCCAACGCTTCTTTTTCTTCATTGTAAGCCGGCTGCAATGACTTTGCCAAATATTCAATGATTGCAAGCCGTTCCGCGTAGGAAAGCAAAGCAAGCTGGGCTTCAAAATTCTTCAATTCCTGTGCTGACATTGTGCGCCTCCTGTTTGGTGAGATATTTTGATTATAGCATAAAATTTTAATATTGTCCTAGGAAATTAAATGTATTATATTTAAAGAAAAACAAAGGGGGGTGCGCATGTCCCTGAACATTACGACAAACAATACTGAAACAAATCCTGATGTGCTGATTGCCGCGTTTTGGACTATGTTTCCCGACTATGCTGAAGATGAACGAAAGCGTTTTAATGATGCATGGCAATTTTTATTAAAGACTACGGGAACGATGAAACGTGGCTGCGGGCTCCCCTACTACCTGCATCCTCTGCGTGTGGCGGCAATTCTTGCGGAAAGCAAGTTGGATATGGAATGTCTGATTGCAGGCTTGTTCCACAGTTTGCTGAACGTAGAAGGTGTCTCTGCCGAAGAAATGAAAGCGCAGTTTGGCGAGACAGTGTATAAAATCGTCGTAGACACATCAAAAATCACAAGCTGGAAAATTCATTCAAAGACGATTCAACAGGCAGACGCCATCAGAAAAATGCTGTTCGCTATGATTGATGATGTGCGCGTCATTTTGGTAAAACTTGCTGACCGTCTTGACCGTATGCGCAATCTGAAAAGCATTGACGAAAAAAGCCGGCGTCTTGTCGCAGCGGAAGTCATAGATATTTGGGCACCGCTTGCGGACAGGCTCGGTATGCAGAGCACCAAAAGCGAACTGGAAGACTTGAGCCTCAAATATTCGAACCCCGATGTGTTTTTGCAGATTAAGGCGATTGTAGCTCAGAAAAAAGAAGAGCGCGCGGCATATCTTGAAAAAGCGGTGAACGCCATCTATAAAAGCGCGGAAAAAGCGGGAATCAGCGTGCAGATTACAAGCCGTGCCAAGCACTTTTATTCGATTTACCAGAAAATGCGCAAACGCAACAAAGGTGCCGACGAACTGTACGATTTGCTCGCATTGCGTATCATCTGTACGACGAACGCGGAATGTTATGAGCTGATTGGCATTGTGCACAGTCTGTGGAAGCCGCTGGACGGACGATTCAAGGATTATATCGCCATGCCAAAGGCGAACGGCTACCAGTCGCTGCACACCACCGTGCAATGTGAAGGAAAACCGCTTGAAATCCAGATTCGCACGGCTGACATGCACAACAAGGCGGAACACGGTGTAGCGTCTCACTGGCTCTATAAAAAAGGCACGAACCACGACAAAGTGGACATCAGCGATTTGGGCATCGTGAATCAGCTGCAACATTTGCGTGACCAAGATTTGAACGACGAGACATTTTTTTCACAACTCAAAAGCGATTTGCTTGGCGATGAAATTTTTGTCTTTACGCCCGCAGGAGATGTGGTACAGCTGCCAGCCGGAAGCACGGCGATTGACTTTGCCTATCATGTGCACAGCGCAGTGGGTGAAAAAATCGTGGGCGCAAAGGCGGACGGAAAAATCATTCCGATTACAAAACCGCTGGAAAACACACAGATTATTGAGATTCTCACCAATCCACAGGCGCACCCCACGGAAAACCAGCTCAAAGTAGTGCGCACGTCAAAGGCGCGTCAGAAAATCCATGCATGGCTTGTGGCAAACGACCCAACTTTTACGGATAAGGAAGCGGAGGCAAAACGCGCCGCAGAAATCGCCACGCTCAACGAACATGCCCGCGCCATACAAGATGAAAAGCGAAAGCGCAGACGAATCAGAACGAGTTCTACGGCGATACAGGAAAGCCATGCCGCCGATGAAAAATACAGCGGCAAAATTAAAATCGGAGACACCACAAATTTCCTGGTGAATTTTGCAGGCTGTTGCTCACCGCAACCGGGACAACCAATCGTGGGCTATGTGTCAAACAGCCGTGGCATCATTATTCACCGTGCGGACTGTCTCACTTTTCAGCGCATTCCTAACATCGACCGGAGAACGATTGCTGTCGCTTGGGAAAAGAAAGAGCATTAAAACTGCATTTCTTGATATGAAACCCCGCTGGTCGCTTTGTCCACGGTGACAAGAAGCAGCGTGTTTTTGTAGCCGAATGACGGCACTGTCTTTTCAGTTAAATTGCCAAAGTCATTGGTATTTCCCGAATGAAAATGCCCGGTGAAAATGCTTCGCACATTGGAGCGGGCAAAGTCACGCATGAGACGATTTCGCTCCAGCGTGTTCTGCAGACAAAACGAATAGATGTCCAGCACAATCGGATAATGCATGAACACAAGTTTCGGATTGGGGTCAAGCGGCAGATTCAGTTCCAAATCGTTCAATTGAGGCTCTCCCAATGTGCCGTTTCCTGAATCGAGGAAATAATATGAGAAACCGCCTGTCGTAAAGCGATAGTATGAAGAACCGTATTTTGATGCGGGGAAGAAATTGCGTTTCCAGATGTCCCAGCCGTCCTGCGAATATAAATCGTGGTTTCCGATAACACTATATATTTTAAAAGCGTCAAGTTCAGCATCGCTTACTGTGGCATCAGCGGCATATCCCAGCGCGAGCTTTTTCATCTTTTTTTCGAGCGCGATCCAGTCATCCGCCTGACACTGCTCTCCGTTATCCGTAATATCGCCAAGGCAGATGAGAAAACGCGGCTTTTTTGTCTCATCAGTCGTATCGAACAAGCATTTATAAACTATCAAAAAATTGTCCAGTTGTTTGTTTGTCTTGCCTGCGCCAAAATGAACGTCCGCAAGAACAATAAAACTGTATGTCGTAGCAGAAATTGCCGGCACATCAGACGCAGGAATAGTCACAATCGCAGTAGCACGGTCTTCCACCTTGCTGCCGTACAAGTTCAGCATATAATTGCCAAGAGAGCAGGAAGAGACCAAAAGTGCCGCTACAAAGAGTACGAACCAGCATTTTTTCAAAATGATACCCTCCCCGTCAGACCGATGACAACAGTATCCATGTAGTATGCCGCCGCAACCCAGTCACGCATTGTAATTTCAGCTGTTGTTCCAATGCGGAATCCGTTCTTAAACGTGTATGCGGCTCCAAAAGTAAAAATCGCCGTACCGAACACTGGTCGCCGATACAAAGTGCGCGTTCCCGCATCAACAGAAATCTCAAAGCCGTTGGCGAACAATTTTCCCAGTGAAAATCCCAGCATTAAGTTCCAGTTGCTAATCATATTTTTTACCAGGTACACGTCAGCCATTTTCTTGCCGATGCCCACCTGCGCGCCAGCCCAAAAACCTTTTTTTGAGCGGTACAAAATCTCTGGCACAAAGGTAATGTCGTGCTCACAACTGATATCCGAATACCATTCCACATGATAGTCTACGTCAATACCACATTGCAATTTTCCAGGAGCAAAATCAAACTGAAGCGGCCACCAATCGCCTTCCAGCGTCAAATCGGTAACGGCATCGGTATATTGCACGCCGAGAAATGCATTAAATGGATTATAGGAAAAATTATATGCGACGCTCCAGAAACTTTGATTTTGCTCAAAGCCTTTGTCTACTGACCGTCCCAACGAAAACTGAAACCACTGTTGGATTTCGTCCTGTTCGTGAGGGATAAGATGTACTTGTGCACTTGCCAAAGAAAAGACACCTGCCACAAACAGGAGCATCAGAATTTTTTTCATCTGCCTGTCACTCTCACTTCACCCGGTTTGTAGCCGGGGTCTTTTGTTCTGACCAGCGCATCCAAAGGAATGTCAGCCTTGGTATAGATTGCGCAGTCATGGTCTGGATTAACGAATGGAATTATAGTGCCATTTTTGGGATTTGCAAAGATATAATCTTCACCGCTCAACACCACTTTGAGTACATCCGGCGTAATGATTTCCAGCTCCGTGCCTGCATCGGTTTTGTTGAGCGAATTGTAATAGTAGAGTTTCCAGCCCTCACGCCTTTCCAGCGCGACAGGACATTTTTCCGGGTGCTCAGCGCAATCTTTTTCTGCGGCGGCGCGGGCGGCGGGATGCATGGCGGCAAGTTCCGCTTCTCGTGCGGCTACCATTTGTGCGCCTGTCTTGAAAACGTTCTCTTCTTCCGCGCCGGTGAGTTGCGCCCCGACTTGTCCCGCAAGTTCATACGGACTGTCGCTTGCGCCCACGGTAGTTTTGTCTGCGTCGGTGCGGCTGTAGAAAAAACCTGTTGTACTTTCGCGGTGCGCCACTTCGTCCAGAGAAGCGATAAACGGCGCAGCCTCTTCCGATGTCATGCGGCCTTCCAGCGCGTCCAATGCCTTGCGATATGCGCGGGTCACCATCGCCACATAATACACGCTTTTCATGCGACCTTCAATTTTTATGGAATCCACGCCCGCTTTCAGCATGTCGTCCAAATGCTCAATCATGCGCAAATCTTTGGAGGAAAGCACCGCCGTAAAATCATCGCCCTCGTACACGGGGAAAAATTCGCCGGGTCGCTTCCGTTCCTGCAACACAAGCCTGCCTGACTCGGCAATCTTTTTAGCTTCTTTTTCATCTATCTGTGTTAATCCGTGTGCATCAGTGTCCATCTGTGTTGAATGTCCTAACACACCCACGTCATATTCCCAGCGGCATGTGTGCGAACAAAATCCGCTCTGTGCGCTCCGTCCCGTCAAATACGCGCTCATCAGGCAACGACCGCTGTAGGCAACGCACATGGCTCCGTGCGCAAAACACTCGATTTCCATCTCAGGCACCGCGTCTTTAATTTCGCGCACTTCAGCAAGACTCACTTCACGGCCAAGAACTACGCGGTCAAAGCCCAATTTCTGGTACATTTTGACAGCCTCGCGGTTCATGCAACTTGACTGCGTGCTCACATGCAGATGGACATTCGGGAAATGCTTCTGCAAAATCGGCACAATTCCCAAATCCTGCACGATAAATGCGTCAATCGGATATTGTTTGAAGTAATCAAGGTTCTGCAATAATGCGTCAATCTCACGGTTGTGAAACGCAATGTTCAGAGCGCAATGCAATTTTCTTCCGGGAAACTGTTTTTTGAGCTCAATGACTTTGTTGTATTCGTCCTCGTAAAAATTATCCGCCTTTACACGCAGAGAAAATTTTTTGAGACCGATATAGGCGGCATCGGCACCATACATGTACGCATATTTGAGTTTTTCCACATTTCCTGCGGGAGAAAGAAGTTCCATAATCTGCTCTCCTTAAAATCCGTTCAGACTTTTTTCCAAGACGATGTGAATGCTTGTGTCACTTTCATTACGACGCGAATCTCTGCCCGTAATCAGATGCCCAACTTTTTCAATCGCCAGATGTGATTCAGAAAGGCATTCGTCCGCCATCTGAAAACACGGCATCATGCGCGGCCATACGTCCAGAGTACATTCGCAACCGTTATCCGCAAGCCGCGCCTGAAATCGTTCCGCATCATCCAAGAACAATTCTTTTTCGCCCATCTGGATATAGGTTGCCGGAAAACCATGCAAAGACTGGTCATCGGCCAAAAGTGGCGAGACCAACGGATTGGCACGATTCTGCGGAAAGGTGTAAAATTCAGCGGCACGACGCACAGCATCAACCGTATAAATCTCATCGCCGCCTTTTTTCGCGCTCAGATGCTTTGACTCCGCGCTTACATCAAGCCACGGACTGAACAAGACAATTTGCTTGATTACGTCGCGGAATTTTCCTTTGAGACTCAGCACCAAGGCAAGCGCAATAGATGCGCCTGAGCCGTCAGCCGCGATGATAATTTCTGGTGAAGCGTCAGAAGAATCAATGTCCAAGGAGCGGGCAATCTGTTCTTCGGTGTACATGTTTCGGAACACAGACTGCACATCTTCCAACGATGAAGGATATTGATACGGTGGCGAAAGCCTGAACTCCGGCACCACCACGCGACAGGATGTGGCATGAGCCAAAGATGAGCAGAATGACCGCCAAGCCCCCCGTGAGCCACCAACAAAGGAGCCGCCGTGCACATACAGCATAATGCGCTTGGAAGAATACACTTCCGGCATCAGCACATCGCACATCACACCGCCAAATTCCCGTTCCGACCATTCGATGCGGTTGGGGAGCAATGGATTGGAAAAACAATTCTCAATTTTTTCTCTGAATACCTTGGGGTCAATTTTTGGCGACAAGCAGAGAGTCTTTAACTTTTTTATTGCATTCTGACGGTCTTTTGACGAACTCATAAAAATACTATAGCAAAAAACTCGGAGATTTACTATACTATTGCTCAACTATGCCGATTAAGATTCAATCAGATTTACCAGCTCGCTCCATTCTCGAAAATGAGAATATCTTTGTGATGACCGAAAAACGCGCGGCAACACAGGATATTCGTCCGCTTAAAATTGCAATTGTAAACCTGATGCCAACAAAAGAGGCTACTGAAACCCAACTTTTGCGCCTTTTGGGAAACACGCCTCTGCAAATCGACATCTCGCTGGTACAAATGGAAGGTCATGTCTCCACGCACACCAACGAAAAACATCTGGAACGCTTTTACATTTCGTCCAGTGAAGTATTTCAACACAAATACGACGGCATGATTATCACAGGCGCACCGGTAGAGCAAATGCCTTTTGAAGACGTTGACTACTGGAGCGAATTGTGCGACATCATGGACTATGCCCGCGAAAATGTTTTCAGCACGCTGTACATCTGCTGGGGAGCGCAGGCAGGACTGTATCACAACTACGGCATCAAAAAACTCCCGCTGGACAAAAAACTGTTCGGCGTTTTTCCAAACCACAAATTGATTCAGGCGGACTCTTTGCTCCGTGGATTTGACGATGAATTTCCTGTGCCAACAAGCCGCCACACCACCGTATCAAAAGGCTCTGTCAGCAAAGTTCGTGATTTAATCGTACTCGCAGAAAATGATGAGGGAGAGCCGACGCTCGTAAAATCGAACGACAGCCACGACATTTACATGATGGGTCATCTTGAATACGACACTGAGACGCTTTCAAAAGAGTATTTCCGCGACAAGGCAAAAAATCTTCCGATTGACCTGCCGATAAACTATTTTCCGGGAAACGACCCCAAGAAAAAGCCGCTCAACACTTGGCGAAGCACTGCGCATCTCTTTTTCTCAAACTGGCTGAACTACTACGTGTATCAGGAGACACCCTATTCCTTTACAGACAACGCATTCGGCTGGGGAGACGGAATTTAACTTCCAAACGACAGCACGACTTTTCCATCATGAGTAAAATTATTACTATCCGTTGAATAATTCCATGTGTGTTGATAGTATAAGCCTGCCCATAGATGGTTATCTCCGCGTCGGGCAGTTCTTGAAGGCAAAACAATCTCAAGACCGTACTTCAAACTCGTCTGGAATTGTTCATACGTATCATCGGCAGTTCCTGGTAAAGAGTATTCAAGTCGCTGAAAATTCAATTGTGAGGCAATTCGAATATAGCGAAACAGCGTAAGTGCGAAATTCTGCTGAATTATAGGCGTGGATATAGTATGCAGCGTGCGAGAGTCAGACCTTCCCGCCAACTTAGGGTCTTCAGGGTCTTCAATACTAACCCAAAACTGATCATACACCTTTCTCTCCATCTCACCGAAAACTGGGGCAATATTTGTTTGCGAAAAGAACTCAAAGTATTTCAAAAATGGCAGGAAAAAACCAAAACCGATATACGGAGCAAGAATTACCATTTTTTGATTCATAGTGTAAGTATCGAATCTGTCCATTGAAAAACGAATTCCATCAACATCTCCGTTAAACAACTGCGTTTGCACACCTAGTCGTAATACAAACAACGGTGTTCTAGCCGTTGCCGAAGAATCGCCGAAATAACGTATAAACGGGTCAAACTGAATTTTTATACTCTTTTTTTGTCTTACGATATGTGTTACATTGTTTTTAAGACTGCCAGAGTCTTCTGTTTCATTTTCGCTTAAATATGTCACTTTCAATGCACTAGCATATTTTTTATTCCAGTTATATTGCAGATTACCGAATATCGAACTTCCATGTTCTTTTGGCTCTGCGCCAAAGTCTATTGTCAGCGGATATTTATCCATTAAAAAATTTCCCATCACAGTGACAAAATGTCCCACATCGGAGTCTTCTTCTTCATTTTCTTCAGGAAGCGGCTGAAACACAGACGATGCGACTTGTACCAACGATTTTTTCTTATGAGGCAACTCGGCATCAGTTTTTTCTTCTTGAGAAACATTGTTTTCGGAAGTGGTGTTTTCGGAAACATTGTTTTCTGAAACAGAGTTTTCTTGCGTTGCATCCGATTCCTGTCCAAAACAAGGCAAAACAATCAGCCCAAAAAGGACTGAGAATAATAACAGAGCCTTGTGTTTCATATTAATTTCTCTCCTGCGCTTTCGGTATGAATCCATGTCAATTCATGTTTGTTGTAATTCAAGTGTAAGACGCGGCTGTTCGGAATTGCGGCGAATTTTGCGACTAAATCCCAGTCGATTGCGCCTTGCATTTTTATCGTGCAAATCATATTTTGGACGCGACCGCTTTCCAGCCAGCCCTGCACCCATTCGTACAAGCGCGCGGGATAGCAGATAACGTCGCTCAGCACCCAGTCCATTTTTTCGCACTGCATGCGCGCGCACACTTCTTCCGGCTTGAGCGTAAAAGCATCGTGCGCCTGAAAAATCACGTGCTCGTCTGCCATGAGGCTTGGCGCAAGCTCTGCCCTGTCCACAGCAAAAACATCCGCGCCCAGCTCACGCAAAACCCATGTCCATCCGCCGGGACATGCTCCCGCCTCAAAACATTTTTGCCCCGCGCTTGGCAATGGTATGCAAAAAAAATGGTTCGCCATGGTGAGCGATTCCTGCAATTTTAAGTAGGCGCGGCTTGGGGGATTCGTGTGGTCCTCTTCAAACTGAATGGTGCCCGCCGGAAGCGCGCTGGTGGTTTTTCCGGTGGCAAGCAATGTGTGCTCGTCCAAAAGCGTGTACACTCCCATGGGACTGTGCGGAATCTCTACGGGAAAGACGCGGACTTTTAAATTGATGTGCGGCAATTTTTCCTGCACAAGTGACGCGCGCCTAAAACAAGTGAACTGATACGGCGCCCAATTACGCTGAACAGCGCGCAAAGCAGATGCCGCGTCTCCAATTGAATCAAAATGCACTAAAAATGGTTCAATCAGCGTAGTGCGCGACCAATATGGCGCAACAGGATTTCCATCGCCGTCAGTCTGTAGGGAAAAGTCAGGACAATAGAGCAAGTCGCCGTACCATTGCGCTTTTTCCGCAGAAAATGTGGTGCCAGAAATCGTTGCGGCGGGAACAACTGCGCCATAACCAAATCGTTCGGAAAGTTCAGAAGTCAAAAGCCCCTGCATCTCAGGAAAAGCGAGAAAAGCTGCGCCAGAAAGTTTTTCTACACGAACAGACATTTATCTTCTTCCTGTGGAATACCATCGCTGTCAATTTCTTTTTTTTCAGCATGGAGAAGCGTGACATATTCTTCAAGACGGGAAGTATCAGGAGAACGCAATATGGAAAAACCTATTTTTGTAGAATTCTCGGTCTCTTGCGTCCATTCGGGGTGGGTTATCAAAACAAGTTCTTCGCTCGGAAAACGTGACAGGCGGACATGCAACTCATAGTCATTTTCAAGATTAACCGTTACGGGAATATCAAAATGGACACGACATCCGCTCACACTGATATCATCAAGAACACCACTTACGGGACCCAATGCTTCACAATCAATACGCCCAAATTCCTCAAAACGTGTGTTCTTACGCAATTCAACCTGCATAGCATCAGTATGAAACAAACCAGCAAAACCGTCAAGTTATGTCACATAGAGGAACAGACCGAAATGCTATTCTTTTACGCACATCACTTTTCGGGTCTCATCAATTCCAGAGCCGATGATGCGAACAAAGTACAGTCCGCGCGCGACAGCATTTCCTGCATTATTGGTGCCGTTCCAGCGATAGTAATGCGTTCCTGCCGCCACACGACCATGCTCCAACTGACGTACAATATTACCGTCCAACGTCATCACATAAACGCTCAAATCGCCATCGCTCGGCATATCCACTTGAAGCACCGTCTCTTCGCGGATTCCTACGTCAATTACATTGTTCAAAATAGTCACGCCACCACGCTGTTTTTTGGCGGACTCCAATTTGAGCGACCATAAATCGACTGATGGCAAGGCGCGCGAAACTCCATTGACCATAGCGAGCGCATACAACGGAATTATCTTTGTGCCATCGCCGTACATATCAATCGTAATGTCATTTCCCGATTTGTCTTGCAATTTAAAGATAAACTGCACTTCATCTCCGCTTGCCCACCCGTAGCGTTCAGAAGCAGGACGATTTGCGGCATTTTTCAGCGTGAAATTATAAAGCATCTTAGCGGCATCACCTGCCATTTCTCCCGACACTGCTTTTTGCGGACTGTCATTGTAATCAGAGGAGAGAGCGGGCAGAGCATCAGTTATCCAGACGCGCCAATCCACGTTCAGCAGGGCATTTATCACGTCGCTCTTCCAAGTGCTCTTGATTTCTGACTTTACATCGGGAACCAAAACTGGCACTTCTCCGCTTAAAGGAGCCATGTCGTTTCCACGTGAATCCTTATTGCCGCTCACCACTCGCGCTTGCAGGATGATATCGCTTTCCGCATGAATTCTATCTCCAGAATTCGCCGTAAAGTCACGCACGGTATGTTTTTCAGATGTGCCTTCCGCCAAAGCGTACACCGGCTGCACCACATTCAAGGCAAAATCGCTCAATGCATGGGCATGTTTTGTGTCAGACTTATGCAACAATGTGATGTACACACCCATACGTTTAAGGTCTTCCAGCGTCACTTGATGATTTATATGCAGAATGAGCACCGTATAATTTGTTCCTTCCGCGACATATTCCGCATTCTTCACTTTCCATTCATGCAAAACACATGACGGGTCTGCAATCGGATTTCCGCCCGCAGTGATAAAGATGAAATTATCTGGAATATAGGAAAGTGCTTCTTCACGTTCTGATGCGCTTAATTCGCCCAAAGACTTGTCTTTGTATACAACCTTCCGTGAGAAAATCGCATACACTTTATCTTCACCCACCGGAGAAAGCATCATCGTCAGGCTGGGGAGCGGAAGACCTTCCATAAAGTCCCAGTTAGTCGTGTTTCCGCCATCAACGCTGAGCGCAGCTTCAATTGAAGCATACACGGAGACAGAATCCGATACGTTCACATAAGACACTGTAGTTTTTGCGACGGGAACATCAATTGTCCATACAGTGCCCGGAACTGAGCTTTTTAAGACAATCAGATTTTCTTCTGCGCCTTGGACAACAAATGCATCGGTGACTTTTTGTGTTGTTCCGGCTCCAAAAGTATAAGTTGTGCCGGCTGTTGTCGCCGTAAATGTGCCGAATGTGTTGCTGCCAGAAAGCGTTGCGCTCGCACTGAATGTCGCCGTACCGAACACATTGTTGCCGCTGAGAGTCGTGCCGTTACCGCTGAATGTGGCTGTGCCGAATGAATTATTTCCGTTAAGCGTGCATCCGTCTCCCGTGAACTGCGCTGTGGAGAACGTGGTTCCCGATGTCGTATTTCCGCTGACGACCGCATTTGCGCCGCTGAAAATCACTGTACCGTCATTTGCGGTGAATGTCGTCGTAGAGAAATCTGCGTCTGCGGCAAAAGTCGTCGTGCCAGAGGAAGCCGTGAACGCGCCATTCGTGCCAGAATATGCGCCGGTAAATGTTACGTCTCCTGTAGAAAGCGTAATCGTGCCAGCGTTTGTGACTGCGCCACCCACGGAAAGCGTGCCTGCGCCACCGTTGAATGCACCGCTATTGGTAAGCGCCCCCGACAGCACGGTGTCATCTCCAGAAAGCGTAATCGTGCCGCCGTTAGAAACTGCGCCGTTCACCGTCAGTTTTGCACCTGCTGAGAAGCCCGCTCCTGCTGCTACAGTCAATGTCGGCATTGTTGCGTCCGCACTGACCGTCAGGTTGCCATCGGAAACATTAACCTGTCCTCCATAGGTATTCGCACCGGTAAGCGTCATGTTTCCCGCGCCACCAGAAAGCGTGAGTTCTCCAGAAATCGCAAGCGAATCCGCTACTGAGCCGCCTGCACCATTTGTGAACATCAAATTCTCATATTGTTTTCCTTCCGTCGTCGCGTCTCCGTCCCAAGGCAACGAGCTGAGGTTTCCGCCATAATATTCGATGGTGCTTTCCGCGCCGTTTTTCATGCTTGCGTTTATTGTCTGAGTGCCAGTCATGCGCACGGTGCCGTTGTTTTCAAAGTCAGCCGTCGAATTGTCAGAGTCATTTGCTGTCACCGCATGGGCTGCCAAGTCAAGCGTCTTTCCTGCGTTTACCGTCACCGCGTGTACGGTTATCGCGTCCGTAAGCGTAAGTGTGTTTCCGCTATTCGCCGTATTGATGATGACAGAATCGTATCCGTCCGAAGCAGATGGTATGCGTGATGCCGCCGTGGTGCCGTCCGCCGTGTAGCTCCAGTTTGAAAGCGTTCCCCAGTTAGCGTCCGTCGCGCCCAGCCAGTAGAATATGTGCCAGAACCAGTTCGTCGTTGTTCCTGCCACTTCCTCCACGGAAGCGTCCCATGCGTGTGCAATGTCATGTACCGACTTCGTGTATTCAACCTTTGTGTGCGTGAAATTCGTCATGCTGGCAGCAGACGGGATGTCCAGAATCCACCAGTCCGCTTCTCCAGACGGAGTCGTCGCCGTTGTTGTCAGCGTAACGGGGGAACCTGCCGCACCGGTAGAGGCGAATGTTCCCGTCACCTTCTGTGTTTTTCCCGCACCGAATTTGGCCGTCGTTCCCTCGCCCGTGATTGAGAGCGTATCAAATGTGTTATCGTCAGCGAATGTGACCGCAGAATTTGCGCCTGCTGATGAGAACGAGGTGAATGTATTCGTATCAGCGAATGTAAGTATTGCACCTGTGCCCGAAGAACTGAATGTTCCGAATGTATTTACTCCGTTGAATGTGGCAGTCGTGTCTGCGCCTGTCGCTGAGAACGTGCCGAAGGAACTGGCCACAGGGAATGAGATTGTTCCTGAGCCTGTCATCACCAATGTTCCGTCGGTACCCGTATATGCCGCGGCAAATCTAACTGCGTCCGCCGTATCAATGGTAAGCGTATGCGTATTCGTCACCGTGGACTCAAAAGAAATTGTTCCTGCCGCAGAGGAAGCCAGTGCCGCGTCCGCCGTGATTGTGACCGCACCCGTGTAAGTCTGTGCTCCCGTCGTCGTGATGTCTGCCCCAAGGTCAGCCGTGCCCGTGACAGAAACACTTCCCGCGCTCACTGCCGCTGTCGTCTGCAAAATGCCACCCGTACTGAATGATGCAAGCGGTGTGGTGCCGCCGATTACGCCCGCTACAACAGCACCTCCCGTGACAGAAAGAGCGGTCGCTCCGTCCAGCGTGCCCGTTGCACCTACGAAAAGTGTTCTCGCGCTGACTGTGCCGCCTGTCGCTGTAACTGTTCCGTCTGCCGTAAGAGTGCCGATTGCAGACAGTCCAGCTGTACCGAGCGCGAGCGTTGCGCCCGATGACACGCTGACGTTATTGCTTGCAGACATTGCGCCTGTTGCCGTGAGCGCGCCAGTCACTGTGATGTCACCGTTTGCGCTGATGTCCGTGCTTGCCGTCGCCGTGCCGCTGACGGAGAGGTTCGCATAGTCTGTGTCGCCAAAGTCGGTGACGGTAAGACCTGTGCCGTCGTATTTTACCAAGCCGTTATGTTCTGCGTCGTTGACAGGAGTTCCGCTTCCGTTTGTGATTCTGCCACTGTTCTGGTAGATGATTGTGCCGCTATTGGTGAAAGCCGTGTTTGCTTTGAATGCAGACGCACTGGCATGTGTGATTGTGCCATCGTTTGCAAGCGTGCTTGTCGTGAGCGCGCTCGCATTTGTAAGCGTGAGCGTGCCGTTGTTGGAGAGCGCGTCTGTTGTGACCGCGGCTGAATCTGTAAGTGTGAGCATGCCGTTGTTGGAAAGCATGTCCCCCACCGTAAGCGCACCAGTGCCAGTGACTTTTAGTGTCGCGTCATGCGTACCTGCCCCATTTGTGCCAATGGTCAGGCTTTCCACCGTATAGGCGTTGTTGCCAGTATCAGGATATTTTCCCGATGAAACGCCGTCGGGAATACTGACGACTGCGTTCTGTGTATTCGCGCTGCCAGGAACGATGCCGATATTCCAGTTCGATTCATTTGCCCATGCCGTTCCATCAGTTCCGTCCGCACCCGTCCAGACATATGCAAAGGCATATCCCAGATTCCAGCCGTTTTTGTAGACGACAACATAATCTGCTTGTGCCGGTGTGCCCGTTGTTGAAGGTTCACTGTTTGCCGCTGTAAATGCGCCCTCTGTCACTGTCGCTCCGTCTCTGATGGTCAATTCTTTTCCGATGGAGAGCCATTTCGCGCTCAATGCGCCTGTCGGAACAATAATTGCCGCTGAGCCACTTCCTGTCGTGGCAAGCGTAAGGAGTGTACTATCATTAGTGCCCGAAAGCGTGAGCGCACCCGTGGCTGTGCCGGTCACCGTCTGTGTGGTTCCTGCGGCAAATGTCAGCGTCTTTCCTCCAGCCGATGCGCAAGACAGCGTGCCGAAAGTATTGTTGCCGTTAAACGTGGTGTCTGCGCTGAATGTCGTTGTGCCGAACGAATTATTTCCCGCAAGCGTTGTGCCGGCACCACTGAATGTGGCTGCAGTGAAAGTGTTGTTGCCGTTGAGAGTTGCGCCGTTACCAGTGAACTGTACTGTGGCGAATGTGGTTCCCGTAGTCGTATTTCCTCTGATGCCCGCATTTGCGCCGCTGAAAATAACCGTACCGCCGTTCGCAGTGAATGTCGTCGAAGAGAAATCTGCGGCTGCAGCAAAAGTCGTCGTGCCAGAGGAAGCCGTGAACGTGCCATTCGTGCCAGAATACGCGCCGGTAAATGTTGCGTCTCCTGTAGAAAGCGTAATCGTTCCACCGTTAGAAACTGCGCCGTTCACCGTCAGTTTTGCACCTGCCAAGAAGCCCGCTCCTGCTGCTACAGTCAATGTCGGCATTGTTGCGTCTGCACTGAGTGTCAGGTTGCCATCGGAAACATTAACCTGTCCTCCATAGGTATTCGCACCAGAAAGCGTCATGTTTCCCGCGTCGCTAGAAAGCGTGAGTTCCCCGGAAATCTCAAGCGAATCCCCTGCCGAGCCTCCCGCACCGCTGGCAAACGTCAACTTCTCATACTGTTTTCCTTCCGTCGTCGCGTCTCCGTCCCAGGGCAACGAGCTGAGGTTTCCGCCATAATATTCGATGGTACTTCCCGTGCCGTTTTGCATGCTTGCGTTGATTGTCTGAGTGCCAGTCATGCGCACAGTGCCGTTGTTTTCAAAGTCAGCCGTCGAATTGTCAGAGTCATTTGCTGTCACCGCATGGGCTGCCAAGTCCAGCGTCTTTCCTGCGTTTACCGTAAGTGACTTAATCGATATGTCGTCAGAAAGGATGAGATTATTTCCGTCCGCTGCCGTAGCGATGATGATTTTATTTCGTCCGTTTGTGAAAGATGGAGCCATCGCCACAGTCTCGGTCGCGGTCTCAGAGTAACGCCAGTTTTCTGTCGTTGCCCATGAAGAATTTGCAGAACCGAGCCAGTAGAATGTCGTCAGGAACCAGTTTGCCGTCGAATCGCTCACCCCTTCGGCAACCGTCGCACCCCAGTCATGCGCGATGCGGTGATTTTCATCGGCTTTTGAATATGAGACCTTTGTATGTAAGAACGTCGGGAACGAAGCCGCGACTGCAGAACCGTCGTAATTCGGCATAGAAAGCGTCCACCAGGTAGATTCGTTGGCTTTTGATGGGGAAGCCGCATCCGTCGTGAGCAGAATCGGGTCTGAACTTGTGCCGGAAGAAGAGAATGTTCCCATCACCGTCTGCGTTTTTCCCGCACCAAATTTGACAGTGGTTCCCGCACCCGTGAGCGAAATTGCGCCGAATGTATTATCGTCAGCAAACGTAACCGCGGAATTTGCGCCTGTCGCTGAGAATGTTCCGAATGTATTTACTCCGGCGAATGTGGCAGCCGTGTTTGCGCCTGTCGCTGAGAATAAATTGAATGTGTTCGCACCTGTGAAAGAAATCGTCGCGTCCGCCGTCTCCGCCTTTACCGCATAGAACGTATTCGCGCCCGAAACCGTCACATTGTTTCCCGTGAACTCGACCGTGCCCGCCTGCGGAACAAAGCCCGTGCCTCCCGCGTTGTTCGTCCAGTCGCCTGAAACCGTGAGCGTGTATGCGTCCGTCGCATTTTCTCCCGCAATAAGTGCCGCGTCACTTGCAATCGAAACCGAAGCAGCAGTAGAGTCTCCGCCGAATGTTGCTGTACCGCCAGAGAGCGTGAGAGCCGCACATGAGAGACCGCCCGCCATTTTTGTCGCACCGCTTTCTACCGTAACTGCGCCAAGCAGATTTACCGCAGAAGATGCCGCAAGCGTGACCGTGCCGTTTGCCGTAAGCGAAGTTCCGCCGTATTCAGCAGAAGAAAGCGTGATGCCAGTCGTGCCACCGTTTACCGCAAGGGATGTCGCGCCAGTGTTCTTGTATGTTCCAATCGTGACTAAGCCTGTTCCGTTGTTCGTGAGCATGCTGTTTCCGCTCGTCTGCACCGTGCTTATCGTGCTGCCTGTGCCTGTTGCTGTGAGCGTATTCGCCCCCAACACGACCTTATCCGTACCGCCACTTGCTCCAATGTATGTGCCGAATGACAAAGCCGTGCCGTCTGTTGTGAGCGAGACAGTGTTTTCGTTCGTGAGCGTATTCGTCACCATGAGTGCATTTTGTACAGTAACAGAAGAACCACCTGAAAGCGTGAGATTTTTACAAGTCAAGGCATCACTTCCCGTACCCGCACCAAGCGAATAATCAGAAGCACTGTTCAGCGTGACCGAAGAATCGCTTCCCGAAATGACAACGCCGCCAGTGAAAGTGTTTCCGCCTGTAAGCGAGACCGAATCACCGCTTTCAATCGTGACAGGACCGGTGAAGGTATGCGCCTGAGAAAGCGTGATACTTGCATCATTTGCGATTTTAATGAGTGTCTTTCCAGAAACGACGACTGGACTTGAATCAGTGACGATGCCAGTTATTTTCAGATTTGCGTAATCACTGCCAGTTGCAGAAAAATCAGTCAGCGTAAGTGGGGAAGAAGCCGTGCCGCCTGAATAGAGCACTGTGCCACCGTTTGCAGCGTCATTCAGTGGATTCGTGCCGTCCGTAATTCGCGCGCTTCCCGTATATTCAATTGTGCCGTAATTGGTCAAAAATGCCGTGCCACTAGAACTGCCTGTAACCGAAAGTGGATTTGAAGTCAATTTAATAGAAGCATTATGCGTACCAGAAGAATCACCAATTTCAAGAGACTCTACGCTTATTCCTCCCACATTGACTGTCGGATAATTTGTCTTTTCGTCAGGAATCTTGACCTTCGCCCCCAGCGTATTCTTGCCTGTAAGTCCCGGAACAATGCCAATGTTCCAGTTTGATTCTTCATCCCATGAATCAGAAGTTTCGCCCGTCCATGTATATTCAAAATCATAGCCCAAATTCCAACCGTTTTTGTAGACAGCGGCATATTGCGTCGGGGAAATGCCATCTGAAGGAACACTTTCTGAAATCGAGTACGCTCCGTATTCAGGTGAAACAGCAACAGAAGAAGCAACAATCTGAACGCCGCTTCCCACTGAAAGATATTCGCCTGCAAAATAAGTCGCAGAAGCCGTATTCTTCAGAACAATGATTTTTCCTGCTCCTGAAATTGCAAGCCGTGAGGAAGCAGACGTGCCTTTGAGTTCAAGCGGAATTAAAGATGCGCTCGGAATGCCGGTTATGGTCTGCGTGGTTCCTGCGGCAAATGTCAGCGTCTTTCCACCAGCCGACGCACAGGTCATTGTGCCGAAAGTATTGCTGCCGTTAAACGTGGTGTCTGCGCTGAACGTCGCCGTGCCGAATGTGTTGTCTGCGGAAAGCGTTGTGGCCGCAGAGAATGTCGCGCTGGTAAACGTATTATTTCCCGTAAGCGTTGTGCCTGCACCGCTGAATGTCGCTGATGAAGCAAACGTGTTGTCTCCCGTAAGCGTAGCGCCGCTTCCATCAAAAAAAACAGCCGGATTAAACGTAACGCCACCACCCGCAATTGTCGCGCCAGTGCCAGTGAATGTGACCGGAGAAGACACATCCGCCGTAAACGTGACGGAGCTTTGAACTTCAAGAGAATCGCAAGAGACCGTGCCGAGCGACAAACTGCCATCCGAATTGAGGACGATTGCCCCGCCCGAAACAATGTCGCACCCGCCTGTGAATGCGTTTGCACCTGAAAGAGTGACATTTCCCGCGTCCGTCAAAGTAACTTTACCGCCGAATGAATTCGCCCCTGACAAACCAAGTGCGTTTCCGCTTCCGTTTGAAATGCTCGTCGTTCCTGTGACCGTGAATTTGTTTGAAATCATGCCCGAAGCCCCGTAAGAGCTGTCTTTGCCGAGGGTCAGATTTTTTGCCACAGAGACATCTTCTGCCATCGCGAATGGACTGAGGATTGTCAGATTTTCATACGAATTACCCCAGACGAGCGAGGAAGAACCACTTGCTTCGATATAGTATTCGATTGTGCTGTCCGTGCCATTTTCAACCGAGGAGGCAATCTGTCCGCTTGTGCCATACAGCCGCACAGTGCCATTGTTCACAAAGTCCTTCGTCGTAGCGTCACCATCGTCAGCATTGACCGCAAAGCCCTTCAAATCAATTTCAGCCCCGCTCGAAACCGTCAGTTTCTTCATTTTGACAGGTTCGCCAAGAACGAGATTTTTATTGCCAGATGCGGTTGCTACAAAAATTGTGTTCCTGTTTTTGTCAAATGTCGGCCATTTTCGCACGTCATAATAATTTCCCGAAGAATCTTTGTGTTTCCAGTTCGCATTGACTTTCCAATCTGAACCGCCAGAAGCGTTTCCGCCAATCCAATAATATTCCGTTGAGAACCAGTTTGACGTTGAATCTTCCACATCCTCATCAACCGAAGCTGCCCATGCATGAATAATGTCCTGTGATGACTTTGAAAAGGCAATCTTCGTGTTTTCAAAAGTCGGGAATGAAGCCGTGATTGCAGAACCGTCGTAATTCGGCATAGAAAGCGTCCACCAGGTAGATTCCGTGTCTTTTGATGGGGAAGCCGCATCCGTCGTAAGCAGAATTGTGCCTGAGCTTGTGCCGGAAGAAGAGAATGTTCCCGTCACCGTCTGCGTCTTTCCCGCACCGAAATTGACCGTCGTTCCCGCACCCGTGAGTGAAAGCGTGACAAATGTGTTATCGTCAGAGAATGACAGCGCGCCGAGAGATGTTCCCGTGAATGAGTTGAATGAATTTACAGCGGCAAATGAAACAGTCGAAACCGAATTTGCCGTGAACGAATCAAATGTGTTCGCGCCCGTGAAAGAAATTGCCGCGTTCGCCGTTTCCGCTTTTACCGCAAAGAACGTATTTGCGCCCGAAACCGTCACGTTGCTTCCCGTGAATGCAATTGTGCCCGCGCTTGCCTCAAATGCGCCGTTGTTCGTCCAGTTTCCCGAAACCTCAAATGATGAAGCCGTCTTTACCGAAGCCGATGAAGCTATTTCAAGATTTGCGAATTGCAGTGTTGCGCTACTGCATGTAAGCGTCTGGTCTGAGGTGCCGCTGAAAACAACCGTACCACCATTCGCGGTGAATGTCGTCGTCGAGAAATCTGCATTTGCAGCAAAAGACGTTGTTCCCGAAGAAGCCGTGAGCGCGCCATTCATGCCGGAATATGCGCCGGTAAATGTTGCGTCTCCCGTTGAAAGCGTGATTGTGCCAGTGTTTGTGACTGCGCCCCCCACAGAAAGCGTGCCCGCGCCACCTGAAATCGTACCGGAATTATCAAGCGCAGCTGAAAGCGTGGTGTTCCCGCCGACAAGCGTAATCGTTCCGCCGTTGGTGACATCGCCACCGACCGAGAATGTGCCCGTTCCCGCAGTGAATGCCGCATTAGCCTCAACAGTAAGTGTGCCAGAAGCGGCCATTGCATCGCTGGGGGTGACCGATGCTCCTGTCGCTATTACGACGGAGGCAAATTGTTGCCCGTTTGTGGTAAGGCTCTGCGCACTTGAACCAGTAAATCGCACCATGTCGCCGTTCGCCGTAAATGTGCCGAGCGTAACGTCACCAGCGAACGCAATCACCGGATTCGGCGTCATGTCGCTGTCCGATGTCTTTGCGCCGACGAGACTTCCGTTCGTTCCCGTATACGCCCCGCCAAAGGTTATCGATGTCGTACCGTCCGCCAACGAAGGAACATTTATCGTACCAGTGTTTGTCACCGTGCTGTTGAACGTAATTGTGTTGCCACCAGAAATCGTGCCGTCATTTGTCACTGCACCCGCATAGGTCTGTGTGCCGGAGGTCGTTACACTCGCGCTTGTTCCAATGGTAGTTGCTCCGGCAATATCTACCGATGTTGCTTGTACCGCATCTCCGAAACTTACGGCTCCTGTTCCCGTGCTTGAAAGCGTTCCCAATGGTATTGCGGATGTTCCAACTGAACCGCTGAATGTGACTGCGCCCGTGCCTGCCGCCACAGTGAGCGGTTGTGCGCTTGCGTTGGTGACGGCTCCGGTAAAATCCACATTGCTGTTTACCGTTGTCACCGTAAGTGAAGCGGAGAGCGTTAATGTGTCTCCGAAACTGACCGTACCGTCTGTCGTCGTTTTCAGTTCTGTAGTGTTTGCCGTAACCGCGCCCGTGTAGACTTGTGCGCCTGTCGTCGTGATGTCAGCGCCAAGGTCAGCCGTGCCTGTGACAGAGACACTTCCTGCGCTTATCGGTGCCGTCGTCTGCAAATTGCCGCCAATGCTGAATGACGCGAGCGGTGTGGTGTTTCCGATTGCACCGGCTATTGTGGAATTTCCCGTAACAGAAAGTGCAGTTGTTCCGTCCAAAGTACCCGTTGTGCCCACGGAAAGTGTTTGCGCGCTGACCGTGCCGCCTGTCGCTGTAACTGTTCCGTCTGCCGTAAGAGTGCCGGTTGCCGTCAGTCCAGCCGTACCCAGCGAAAGCATTGCGCCCGATGACACGCTGACGTTGTTGTTTGCAGACATTGCGCCTGTCGCCGTAAACGTGCCTGTCACCGTGATGTCCCCGCCAGCCGAAAGTGCACCAGATGTCGTGAATGCACCATTCACCGTGATGTCCCCGTTTGCACTTATGTCCGTGCCAGCCGTTGCCGTTCCGCTGACAGAAAGATTCGCATAGTCATCACCAGCACCAAAATCGGTAATTGTCTGTCCAGTTCCACTATATTCCACCCAGCCGTCGTTCGACGTGTCGTTGATTGCTGTGCTGCCGTCACTTGTAATACGCCCAACGTCACTGTAGACAATCGTGCCGTAATTAGTGAACGCTCCCGTTGCCGAGTCTGTCACAATAACACCTGCCGAACCAAGCATAAGTGTTGCATCATGCGTTGTCTCTGTCGATGTTCCGACCATGAGCGTTCCCACTGAATAGGAAGTGCTTCCTGCATCGGGGTATCGCCCAGAAGAAACACTATCAGGAATAGAGACCGAAACGCCATCCGTGTTGTCAGCAGAAACTCCCGGCACAAGTCCTATATTCCAGTTTGACGCCGTTCCCCATGCGGTATCTGTACCACCTGTCCACACATACGCAACATCCGATAGTTTCCAACCATTGTTGAAAAGCGCTGCATATGTTGCCAAAGCGGACGCACCGACACTTTCACTAACAGAGAATGCGCCTTTTACCACATTTCCCGCAGACTCTGTAATTGTGACGTTCTCATCAAGCGACAGGTATTCTCCCGTGAACGCAGTCTTCGCTACCACAAGCTGACCAGCCCCATTCAAACTGAGCAGAGAGCCACTTGCACCTTTAAGCGTGAGCGCGCCTGTGGCTGTGCCCGTTACCGTTTGAGTCGTTCCAGTCGCAAAACTAAGTGTCTTTCCCGCCTCAGTACAAGAGAATGTGTCAAATGTATTGCTTCCGCCAAAAGATGTATTCCCTGAAAATGTCGCTGCTGCAAAAGTATTGTTTCCGCTGAGATTCGTACCGTCTCCACTGAATGCCGCATTGTGAAAAACCTGACTTCCGCTCACCGTTGCATTTGCCCCAGTAAATGTGACCGTGCTATCGTATGCCGTGAGTCCGCCAGTCGCATTGTTGTTCGTCCAGTCTCCGCTTACAGTAACAGCATATGCAGCGGAGGAAGGAGAGCCAAAACTGAGGCTTACCTCACTAGCAATTTCTACACTAGAAAACGCAATGCTTCCATTCGATTCAAGCATAGCATCAGCACTAACCTGTACATTCCCTTTATAGATCTGCTCTCCAGACGGTGTTATCACGTTATTTCTGATGATAGAGAAAGCACCGCCCGTGCCGTTTACTGTAAGATCCCCTGTTTGCAGAGTCAACGGATAATACGCGACAAGCGTTTTGTCAATAACTAGCCCCCCGGAAAGTCCCTGACATGTAGTTGTTCCAGCAATAGTCAAATCTCCCATCGTAGCGGTTGTACCAGTAGTAGATACAATTTTATTCCCATATGTCGTTACGCTACCACTTCCAGAAAAGGAGCCAAACTCAAGCGTTGAAGCAGTCCCCATACATGTTATCGAGCCGTTGTTTATAATCGACGCGGCAGAAATCGTAGCAGAAGAACCGCTTGAGATGATTGTCTTTTCATTCGTGATGCTATCCGAGAACGTAATTGATGTCGCCGAAAGAGAACTGTTGCTTCCGTTTGTAAGCGATTTGCCGCCCGTAAGTGAGCCGGAGAGCGTCATAATCTTCGAATTATTGACCGTGGTATTCGCTGGCAAAGTGAATGACCCCGCCGTGATGCTACCCTCGTTTGAAAGCACACAATTTTTTTCCGTCACGCCAAACGCAATTTCAGCCGTGTTGTAGGTAACAGCAGACGGATCGTCTGCAAAGGAAACATTGACTTCTCCTATGTTGATAATTCCGGTGTCTGTTACAATCAGATTCATCTCGTTAAGAGTCAGAGTTCCAGATGCACCAGATGGAGTTTTCAGCGTGCCAGATACTTTAACAGCATACGAATAACTTGTATTGGAAACATTACTAAACGATGCAAGTGTTAGCGTCCTTCCAGTAGCAATGTGTAATGCAGAACCGCTGTTCATAACAAATGTACCATTGTCCGTCAGATTTCCGTCCAGTTCAAAAATACCAACTACGCCATTCGTGGAACTTACACGTGAAAGCTGAAGTTCTCCAGTAACCGTAACCGTGTTTCCGCCAGTAATTTTTGCCGTAAACGTATCTCCAAGATGATATGTTGTACTATCATCACGCATACGCAAATCTCCGACAGAAAAATCCTTTGTCGCATTGATTTCCACATTTCCGCCGAACCAAACATCATTAAAAGTTACGCCGTAATTTGGTGTCTTAAAAGTGGTAGTACCGCTATTTGTATTGTAAAAATAGATTCTTCCGCTGTTGGCCGTAAAGCCTGAAGTCATGTTTGAGAAGTCTGTCCCGGCTAAAAAATATGTATTTGTAGACGATGCCGTAAATGTTGAGCCTGAACCCGCAGTAAATTCACCGTTAAATGTAACCGTTCCGCTTCCGCCAGTGAACGTGCCATTGTTGGTGAAGGTGCCGGAATATATTTGTTCATTGGTTCTTGCTCCTGAAAAAGCAATGCTTCCTCCCGATTTTATCTCTGTCGCTCCGAGTACAGTTATTTTCGGTATATCTCCAAAAATTGCTCCTTCTGTAGAAATTCCACCGTTAATTGTAAAACTGTTAGCAGGATAAACAGACCCACTTTGCTCAACTATTAAATCACCATCAATAACCAAACTTCCTGTTCGAGGTTGAAACTGCGCATTTGTTTTTACTGTTACAGTACCTATCGTTTTATTCGCATCTGAAAGATTAAAGCGTACAATTCCTTTTGAAATAGTTATTTTTTCATTTCCATGTGATATTGATGTAACAGTGACAATGCCTCTTCCGTCATTCTGAAACGATATTCCACCACTTGCCTCAAATGCACTCACTGATATGGTAGAGTTAAACACTGCAGTTTGATTATTTCCAATCCCCGGATATCCACTTGAAAGCGGACTACCCCCCGCCTCATGGCTCCAGTTTGAACTTGTTGTCCATGTACCAGGGGAAGAACCTATCCAATAAAAAACATTCGGATCAACAACCTTTACGCCGCCCCCGTAAGATACATTTCCCTGGGTTTCAGATATCTCCAATGTAGAAGAATTTCCTCCAATTGAAAGCGTACCGTTATTACTTGTCAGCGTAGTAATAGAAACCGTCGCTCCGTACAATGTTGATACCGAAGAGGCAGATGGGCTTTCATTTCTAAGAAGTCTTACAATCAGACTGCCAGAGCCATAAACAATAAGATTTGCATAATCGCCAGCCCCACTGTTTGATTTCAGATTTATTGTATCGACAGTCAAGGTCAAATTATTCAAGTTTATACTGACAGAGTTTCCTCCGTTCGTTGTAATATTCAAGGTGTCAAGCGTAACATTTCCAGTAAGATTAATCTGTACATTTCCGACACCATTTGTACTTACATCAATAGAACCTGTTGTATTGCCATTCCATGACAGCGGTTGCCCCCACGCCCCCGCGCTCGCACAAAACAACACCGCACACGCAAAAAGCATGCGCCAAAATCGAGAAAATCCGTTATGTGCAGTCAAAAGTGCCCTAGGGTACATAATCTTCTATAATAATTATACATCAAAATCACATATAAAAAAAGGGAAAGCCATTCTGCTTTCCCTTTTAACAGCACTAACTACGTGCACATTTTTTCGTCTTCACTGCCCGTCCACTCAGCCTGCGCGCACATCTGTTCGCTTCGGCCCTGTGCGCCAGATTTCGTCAGACCTATGCCTTGTCGCCCTTACCCACAAGGCACATCCATTCGGCTTGGGCACAGAGGGTCTCACCCACATACGCTTTGCCTTCTTGGACGACCATGTTTTTGGTGCAGCGTTTGTTTACCACTTCCATGCGCACTTTGTCGCCGGGGCGGACTTGGTGCTTGAATTTTACGTTGTTTACTGTGGCGAGGAAGAACAAGCTGCCTTCGTCAAATTTTTTCTGCAAGCTCAAAGCTGCGCCGCCGCCCTGTGCCATCGTCTCAATCAGGATGACGCCGGGAACGACCGGGTACTCAGGAAAATGTCCTTTGAAGAAAAAATCCTCATCGGTAAAAGTTCTGTGGCACACACAGCCGTTGTCATCATAAGAATCAATGGAATCCACGAACAAAAACGGCTTTCTGTGTGGCAACAAAGATTCGATATCAGTAAATGCTTCCATCAGTTTTTCCTTAGTTTACTTTCTTGAATACGAGACAGCCATTGTGACCGCCAAAGCCAAAGTTTGCGCTCATTGCAACGTCCACAGGAATGTCCAGACCCTTGTTCGGAGTGTAGTCCAAATCACATCCGCCCTCAACGTCCACTTCGTCCAAGTTGATTGTCGGCGGAACAAATCCTTCCTGAATTGCTTTGATACAAATCATCGCTTCAAGGCTGCCTGCGTTTCCGAGACAGTGACCGGTCATAGACTTTGTTGAAGAGATGTGCAGTTTTTTTGCAGCATCACCGAATGCAATGTGAAGCATTTTCGTCTCGCCAGAGTCATTCAGTTTTGTTGAAGTTCCGTGTGCATTGTAATAAGTCACTTCTTCCGGCTTAACGCCAGCATCTTTCATTGCGATAGTCATACATTTTGAGCCAGTCACGCCATCAGGGTTCGGAGCGGTCAGATGATAACCGTCGCTTGATGCGCCATAACCCGCAACCTCAGCGTAGATTTTTGCGCCACGAGCCTTTGCGTGCTCATATTCTTCAAGAACTAAAATTGTTGAGCCTTCGCCCATGATAAATCCGTCGCGCTGCTTGTCAAAAGGACGGCTCGCCTTTGTCGGGTCATCAGCCCATTTGCTAGAAAGCGCGTGCAGCATCTGGAATCCCAAGTTTGCATATCCACACTGAGTAGACTCCGCACCACCAGCCAAAATCACATCGTAGCGACCTGCGCGAACCTGATCCAATGCGTTACCAATAGCGTCCGTACCAGAAGCACATGCAGTCGCAATCGTATGAGTCGCACCGTGCAGACCGAACGCAATAGAAATATTTCCTGCGCCTTCGTTCGGAATCAGTTCCGGAATGGTGAGCGGCGGCATGCGGGTCTGGTTTGAATCAAAATATGCCTTCATCGTGCTTTCGGTCACTTCAAGACCGCCAATGCCAACGCCAAGGTACACCGCCGTGTCTTCCAGCACATCGGTCTTTCCCATCAAGCCGGAATCGTCCAGCGCCATCTTTGCCGCCGCAACAGCATACTGTGAGTACAAAGCCATTTTGCGCGCTGCAGAAGAATCCATATAGTCAGACGCATTGAAGTTCTTCACTTCAGCAGCATACTTCACCTTGAAATTTGCATTGTCATAGTGCGTAATCGTCGCAATACCACTTTTTCCAGCGCGGATTGCAGCCCATGTCTCATCCACCGAATTTCCCACCGGTGAAACACAACCAAGTCCCGTAACAACAACTCTTCTCATTTTTATCTCCTAAAAATACTAGTCAGAACTGCGCTTTGCGCACTCACCGCCATGAATGGCGGAATTAATGACAAAATAACATTTTTTGTCATTTTGATCAAGAGGAGAGCCGCTTTTAATACATTAAATCTTTTTCCCGAACGCCGCCTCAAACGCTTTCTCAAAGGTCAATTCGTCCTCGCTTCCAAGTGCCGGCAGCGTAACCATGCGTTTTTCCCAGTTTGAAAGATACATGGCATTTGAAAGCAGCAGACTTTTGCGCCCCTCACTGCCATCTGCGACGCACTTTCCTTTTCCCGCGCACTCGTCGCTGAACGCCTGCAAAATTTTCTCATAGGGATTAAAGTCACTTTGCTCCAGCTCAATTTTTGACCAAGTGCCGTTAATCCGCTTAAAAAATGATGTGGCAGTCTTTCGGTAATCGCACTCTTTTCCGCCCATCTCTTCTTCAACAGTGCCGATTTTCAGCTCACCGTTTTCGCAGACCAGCATCGCCTCTTCAAGTGAAATTTCAAGTCGGTTCACGCCGGGCGCATCTCCCGTAGACGTAATGAATGTGCCGGTCGCACCGTTCGCCCATTCAAAATAAGCGGTCACGTCATCTTCAACTTCAATCTCATGAAAATGCCCCTCGTGACAGAATGCCTGAACGCTCACCGGAAGCCCACAAATCCACTGAATCAGGTCAAGATTATGCGGACACTGATTTAACAGCACGCCGCCGCCATCAGTTTTCCAAGTCGCCCGCCAAGAAGCCGATTTGTAATAAGTCTCAGGCCGATACCAGTCAGTGACCACCCAGTTCACACGCTTTACCGCGCCATATTTTTTGCTCTGAACAATTTCACGAAGTTTCTGATGAATCGGAAGCGTCCGCTGATTAAAAATCATGCCGAAAACCTTGCCAGACTTCTTCGCCGCCTCATCCATCAGACGCGCCTGCCTTGAATACACCCCAGAAGGCTTGTCGCTCAGCACATGCAGCCCATTCTTAAACGCACGAATTGCAAGCTCCGCATGAGAATAGTGAGGCGTCGCAATAATGACCGCATCAAGTTTCAAGTCGCAATTCTCAACAGCCTCAAAAAGCGCATCCGCCGAATCAAAAACAGGAAGCCCCGCCTCAATCGCCGGCGCAAGCAACTCTTTGTACGCGCCACGCACCCTCGTGATAGCCGAAAGCTCCATCCCATCAATCTTGTTTTTCTGAAGCAAATCAGCATATTTGCTTCCCATGTTTCCCACACCAAGAACAGCGGTCCTAAACATACACATCTCCGTTTTTTTGGACGATTTCACCAGGATGCAACAGACTTCTATTATACAACCGCTTTTGGAATTTCACCAGCAAAAAAAAAGAGCGGACCAAGTCCACTCTCCTTATTAAAAATCTACCCGCTGAAATCTGCGCGGCTTGACAAAAATACATGAATGCCTTCACCCACCGCGCGCAGCGCAGCCGCCGCCACGGACGGCGGAAAGAACCAATTCAGATTTCAGCCACGCTGAAATCTGCGCGGCTTGACAAAAATACATGGATGCCTTCCACCACCGCGCGCAGCGCAGCCGCCGCCATGGATGGCGGAAAGAACCAATTCAGATTTCAGCATCGCTGAAATCTGCGCAATAATGCAAAAATGCATGGATGCATTTTTGCATTATGCCCCCATCCCCCCATCAACGCCAATTACTTGGCCCGTGATGTAGGTGCTCAAATCGCTGCCCAAGAACAGCGCGGCATTCGCGATGTCCTCCGGTTTACCAGCGCGCTTTAACGGCAGAGTATCAACCCACTGCGCCTTCATGTCTTCTTTAAGAACAGCAGTCATATCGGTCTCGATAAAGCCCGGCGCGATTGCATTTACGCGGACGCCACGACTGCCAACTTCTTTTGCGAGTGCTTTTGTGTAAGCGATGATGCCACCTTTGCTCGCCGCGTAGTTCACCTGACCGCCCTGTCCGTGCAGACCAACGATTGAAGACATATTGATGATTGAACAGCTCTTGTCTTTTGCACGAATCATATTGCTTGAAATAATCTGCGTAATCAGGAACACGCTCGTCAAGTTCACGCGCAGAACATCGTCCCAGTCTTCTTTCTTCATGCGGAATGAAAGACCGTCGCGTGTAATGCCAGCGTTGTTCACGAGGATGTCAAATGTGCCAGCCTCAGCCAAAGCCGCTTTAACCACTTCGGTCACCTGCTCAGCGTTTCCAACGTCCGCGCAAATTTCATGGAACGCGACACCGTTATCCGCGGCAAGCTTCTCCAAATCAGCTTTTGCAGCAGAAGGCTTAGAGCACAAGCCCCACACTTCCGCGCCGTTCTTCAAATATGTCTCAACAATCGCGCGTCCAATTCCGCGTGATGAGCCTGTAACCAATGCTTTTTTATTTTTTAACAACATCATTTTCTCCTTAGGGGAGTTCCCCTAACACCCCCTGTTCCAAGGGGAAGAGAGGAACCTCTACTCCGAAGCGTTGTTTCTCTCTCCCCCTTGAACCCCCACTCTCTTCCAGCACGGCTTAGGGCTCACCGCCCTAAGAACCCGCTTCGTATATCAAAAAAAAACGTATCCGTTTTTTATCCTAACTCATCCTGCACATCTGTGTGCATCCTAATGAATCTTACAACGCCTGAATCGCTTCTGCTGTGTTAATCGGTGTACATGCGAGAGTCGCGCCGAGTTCGGTCTGACCCCACAAGCCGCTCAGAACTTTGCCGGGACCTACTTCCAAAATCACCCATTCGTTGTCTTTGTCTGCGCTAATCATGTCGGCAAGAACTTTTTCTTCATCAGTCCAGCGAACAGG
>JAFSTK010000041.1 GCA_017450535.1 Treponema sp. | reverse complement strand
TCGTCCACAACGATACAGCTTGGACTGTCGGAAAGGCGTTTTGAAAGCGTCACGTCTTTTACGCGGTCGCCCAACGCTTTCTTCAGCTTTTCCTGTACCGGCTTGAACGCATCTTCCTTCTTCTTGGCTTCGTCTTTGTCCACGCCCAACTCTTCGTCGCTGCCTGCGCGGTTTACTGCCTTAAGGTCAAAGTCCTTGTACTTCATCAGTGACGGAATTACGATGTCGTCAATGTCGTCCGCCATAATCAGCACTTCAAAGCCTTTGTTCTTGTATGCTTCAAGGAGCGGAGAGGCGCGCAGATTCTTTTCGTCGCTGCCAGTAATATAGTAGATTGCTTTCTGCTCTGGCTTCATGCGCTGCACATAGTCGGCAAAACTTGTCCATTTTCCGTCACCAGTGCCGCTTTCATCCGTTGATTTAAAGCGCACGATTTCGCTGATTTCGTCACGGTTCGCATAGTCGCCGTACAAACCTTCCTTCATCGGGCGGTTGAACTGGCTCACAAATTTGTTCCATTTTTCAATCGCTTTCTTTTCACCGTCGGTGCGCTTGTCTTCTTCTGTCTTGCGCGCTTTGTCTGCTGCCTCGCCCATCTTGCGGAATTCGCCCAGCAATTTTTTGACAGACTGTGTTTTAATTGTCTCCAAAATTCTGTTTTGCTGCAAAATCTCGCGGCTTACGTTGAGCGGCAAATCTTCGCTGTCGATGATACCGCGCACAAAACGCAAGTATGCGGGCAAAAGTTCGCGGTCGTCGTCAGTGATGAACACACGCTTTACGTAGAGTTTTACACCGCTCTTGTAGTCCGCCTGATACATGTCAAACGGCGCGTTCTGCGGGATGTAGAACAATGTGGTGTATTCCTGTGTACCTTCTGCATGTGTGTGCAGATAAGTGAGCGGGTCTTGTGTGTCGTGTGTAGTAGTCTTGTAGAATTCGTTGTAGTCTTCTGCTTTCAGTTCGCTCTTGGCACGCTTCCACAATGCTGAGGCTGAGTTCACCTGGTCGATTTTGTTTTCGCTTCCGGTGATGTTGCCTTTGTCATCGTATTTGTTCTGTGTGTAGTGCAGATAAATGGGGAATGCGATGTGGTCTGAATAGCGTTTAATCAGCTCTTCAATCTTCCAGCGAGAAGCATAGTCTTTGCTGTCGTCGTTCAAATGCATTTCAATTGCTGAACCGCAAGTTTCCGCCTTGTCAAAGCCATATTTTTTTGCGAGGTCGCTGTCTGCTTTGATTTCTTCAATAGAATATGAATTGGTGCCGTCGCTCGTCCATTTCCAGATTTTTCCGCTCTTGTCGCCAGCCTTGCGCGTAATCACGTTGATTTCTTTTGCAGCCATGAATGCGCTGTAGAATCCCACGCCAAACTGACCGATAAGATTTGATTCTCCGGCGTTTTTGTCCTCTGCAATTTTTTCGATGAATGCTTTTGTGCCAGAACGGGCAATCGTACCCAAGTTTGCCGTCAAATCTTCTTCATTCATGCCGATACCGCTGTCCTGAACGGTGAGCACTTTGTTCGGGTCGTCAAAGCTGATGTCAATTCTCGGCTCAACTTTGATATCTTTGTAGTTGTCATCGGAAACGGTCAGGTATTTAAGCTTGTCCAAAGCATCTGACGCATTAGAAACAATTTCCCGCAGGAAAATATCTTTGTTTGAATACATTGAGTGAATAATCAGTTTGAGCAGCTGATTCACTTCGGTCTGAAACTGATAGGTTGCCATTACATGCCTTCTTTTACAAATTGAGATTATATAATGAAGATACTAATGAAAAGGCGAATTCGGCAAGAGAAATTTTTTTTATGCGTATGAGTTTTATTTGTCGTCGCCCACGGTAAACGTAATCGCTTCGTCAGCTGGAATCGGTTTGCTGAAATAGTAGCCTTGAATGGTGTCTGCTTCAAATTCACGCAGGCGTTCAAATTGCCATTTTTCTTCCACGCCTTCGATAATCATTTCTTTATCCAGGTCATGCATGAGGCGAATAATATCTCTGATAAACGAGTCTTTACCGTCTACAAGATAAGTGTCCACTAAAGATTTATCCAATTTGATGACATCAACTGGAATATAAGAGAGATAACCAAGTGATGAATAGCCCGTACCAAAATCATCCATCAGCAGACGGATGCCAATTTCCTTAAAGCGTTTGAATATTTCATCGGCAAGGGCACTCTTTTCCAAGAAAAGACCTTCAGTTATTTCTATTTCCACAAAATGTGGCGGAATATCATACTGAGAGAGCAATCCTTTTACAAAATCAAAATAGCCATGGTCATTCAGCTGATTACCCGAAAAATTGATTGAGACAGGATGCAGTTCATAGCCAGCGTCACGCCAAGCAGCCAGTTGTTTGATTGCAAGTTCCGTGGTGATGCGACCGATTCGCCAAATCCATCCGTTATGTTCCGCAACGGGAATAAACTTGCCGGGGTACATGCCGGGTGCCTTCATACGAACCAAGGCTTCATAACCGCTTACCTTTTTTGTGCGTGAATTAATCTGCGGCTGATACACCATGTAGAATCCATCGTGTTCAAAGGCTTCTTGCAGTCTGTCTTTAATCATTACTTCTTCGCGAGCCCTTGCTTTCATCTCTTCGTCGTACAAAGCGGCTCCGTTGCGTCCATGATTTTTCGCTTCGTACATGGCAATTTCCGCATTGATAAGATGCTGCTCTGGCAAAGTAATGCCATCAGAATTAGAGATGCCCAAACTGGCGGTAATTGCAAGGGTCTCATCACCAAGCGGAATCGGCGTGCGAACACCTGCAAGAATCTGCTGTACTTCTGGAGAATTAACTGAAAGATGTTTGTCGGGAATATACAGCAAGAATTCATCGCCGCCATAGCGGGCAATCTGCCAATTTCCTTCCGCCGCCATTTCTTTGAACAGGGCCACTAAATATTGCAAGATGCTGTCTGCCAAAGAATGCCCGTAATTTTCATTCAGTGCCTTAAAGCCGTCAATATCTACAATTACAACCGCATATTTTGCATCTTGCGCAACCGTATTGCGCAACCGGTCTGTTATTGTGCGTCGGTTCAAAATATCCAGAACTTCATCATACTCAACCTGATAGCGCAACAATTCTTCTGACTCTGCCAATTTGTTCCGTGAGAGCATGATTTCTTCCAGACCACGTTTCGCACGAATTTCTCCGACATAGGCAATCAATATCACCATCAACAATGCCAGCAAAATCAGTCCCGCAATCGGTAATATTTTTCCGTAGTGCTTAATAAACGTGTTCGGCTCATTGTAGAAAATCGTGTCTTTAGGAAGCAGAGAAAAATCAAGATTGTATTTTTTCATCAGCTGATAATCAAAAGAAGTGCGGGCTGATGTTTCTAGAACAAGCGGTACTGTGGAAATATCTTTTCCATTTAATATATCAACGACCAATTTTCCCGCCATGGCGCATTGTTCTTCCATGTTCATGGCGGTTCCGCCCAAAATTCCCATGCCTTCGCCACCGACATAATTGCGGAAAATCGGCACCTTTGTATGATTTACAATCGCATTTGTACGTGACAGCATAGAATAGACTTTGCCCGATTTGTCGGCATAGCAAGTCATATAGAACAATAATGAATCTTTGGGCAAATTTTCCAGTTGTAAAATCAACTCGTCCTGAGAAAAAAATGTGGCGTCAAAATTGATAAATGCGCAATCGCTAAATTTTTCGCGGACTTTCCAAAAATTTTTTATATCCTCTGAACCTGCGGCGGACTGGTCATGCAGCGCAACCAAAATTTTAGTCTTTGGAAATAATTTCAAGGCGAGCTCAACCGTCTGGTCAAGGTAATCAGTCTCATAAAAACCAGTAATCAACGGATTTTTTACCGCTTCTTGGGCAAGGGACAAATCGTTTATTCCAAAGAACACAAGTGGAAGTCCGGGAAACAAATCGTCTTGATATTCAAGCGCAAAACGCAATGCCTGATCATCACCCAAAAGCACTGCCTCGTACATATGCTGTTTATTGATTTTTTCTTTTAAAATGTCGTGAAGTAATGGAATCCCTTTAGTCTTATTAATTGAATTTGAGTCCATATAAAAAACATCATACTCTATACCTTCTGGGTACAATGTTTTTTCCAGACCTCTCGCTTGGGATTCATAGGTATAATAAAGCGGCGTATATGATGACAGGAAAAGAACATGATGACTTACCTCGACGGGCGCATGAACATCCGCTTCTTTTGCAACAGAAGAGAACAATTTGATTAAAAGTATGATGGCGATTACTAAGCAGACACAGCTAAAAAATATAGCTATGCTTCTGCCTTTCACCGGTATTTTCTTTTCTGACACCGACAAAACCTTAGTTTATTGTAACACAGGATTTCAGATTTGTAAAATTATTGCTGATATTTCAAAATCCCGCTCAACACATCCGTTGCTTTTGCCAGGTCAGAAAGCGCATTTATCGCGTAATTTTTCGATACACCGTCTTGTGCGGAATGTCGTCGTCAATGCCGAGAACATTCTTGCGCCATTCAACGTAATCGCTCCAGCTGCCTTCCACAAAATGCACTTCGCTGTTGTTTTCAAATGCGAGGATGTGCGTACAGATACGGTCGAGGAAGTAGCGGTCATGGCTGATGACAAGCACAACGCCGGCGAACGAATTGATTGCCTCTTCCAGCGAACGAGTTGTGGTGATGTCCAAATCGTTTGTGGGCTCGTCGAGCAGAAGCACGTTGCCCGCCTCTTTGAACATCATGCCCATGTTCAGACGGTTTTTCTCACCGCCAGAAAGCACGCTGATTTTTTTGTTCTGCTCGGCTGAGTTAAAGTTGAACCAAGAGCAGTAAGCGTGCGCATTGATTTCGCGAACAGCACCATTTACCGGGCGACCTTTTTCGTCTACCGCGCCCAGTTTGATTAAATCCGCGCCGCCGGAAAGCATCTCATAAATTGTCTTGTTCGGGTCGAGTTTGCTTCGCATCTGGTCAACGTAGACAAGTTTTACCGTCTCACCCACTTTGATTGCGCCTGAGTCTGGCAATTCTTTTCCCATGCTGCCGTCGGGCATTTCCACTTGCTGACCGGCCGCCGTCGCAATCATCTTGAACAGCGTTGTTTTACCCGCGCCGTTCGGACCGACAATGCCGACCACTGCGCCCGCAGGAACGTGGAAATCAAGATTTTCAAACAACACGCGGTCGTCAAATGATTTGGTCAATTTTTCTGCATCGATGACCACATTGCCCAGACGAGGACCTGCGGGAATAGAAATCTGGCTGTCTTTAAGCTGGACACGTTTTGACTCTTCTGCCAGCAACGCTTCGTACTTGGTGATGTGTTCCTTGTGCTTTGCCTGACGACCTTTTGCGCCCGCATGAATCCATTCCAATTCTTCCTGCATCTCGCGACGGCGGACAGAAGCCTGTTTTTCTTCAAGAGCAAGGCGTTTTTCTTTTGCCTCAAGCCATGCGCTGTAATTGCCCTTAAACGGATAGCCTTCACCGCGATCCATTTCCAAAATCCAGCCGGCAACATTGTCGAGGAAGTAGCGGTCGTGCGTAATCGCGATAATTGTTCCCGCGTAGTTCTGCAAGTGGCGTTCCAGCCATGCGACAGTCTCTGCGTCCAAATGGTTGGTCGGTTCGTCCAAAAGCAGAATGTCGGGCTTTTGCAAGAGCAGACGGCAGAGCGCGACACGACGACGTTCACCACCGGAAAGCACATCTACCACTTGGTCAGACGGCGGACAACGGAGCGCGTCCATAGCCAGTTCCAAGTTTGCGTCCAGATTCCATGCGTCTGCGGCATCCAGTTTTTCCTGCAAATCTGCCTGACGCGCGCACAGCTTGTCAAAATCTGCGTCGGGGTCGCCAAAGGCTTCGTTTACTTTGTCAAATTCAGCGAGCAAATCAGTAATCGGTTTTACGCCTTCCATGACGATTTCTTTGACGGTCTTTCCCGGTTCAAGATATGGTTCCTGTTCCAAATAACCCATGCTGTAGCCGGGAAGCAATTTTGTTTCGCCCGTGTAGTCCTTGTCGATTCCCGCAAAAATCTTGAACAGCGAAGATTTACCCGCGCCGTTTTCACCAATCACGCCAATTTTTGCGCCATAATAATAGGAAATTGAAATGTCCTTCAGAACAACTTTTGTGCCATACGCGCGCGAAACGCGATCCATCGTGTAAATAATTTTCTTATCGTCGAATGTCTTTGCCATGATTGTAGTATAGCGGAGAAAGAAAGTTTTGTCTTTAGTGATGCGGTAGGGAGCGGTAGGGCTTGACACTTGGAAAAAACGTCCATGTTTTTTCCAAGTGTGACGGCAGATAAGCTGCCGTCTCTGCTGTGGAACGCGCATCCTTGCGCGTAGTAATTGCGGAAAGATGCAAAGCCCGACGGCGAAGCCGGACCGCCCAAAAAAACGGACGACCCTGACAGAGCCGCCCGTTGCTTGGAGATTTTACGGATTTTTAAATATGTATTTCAACTCTTTTGAGCCAAAACCTTTATTAGCCTTTGAACGCCTGGTCTAAATCCGCGATGATGTCTTCAGCAGTTTCCGTACCGATAGACAAGCGGATTGTGTTCGGCTTAATGCCCTGGTCAAGCAACTCTTCTTCAGTCAGCTGAGAGTGTGTTGTGCTTGCCGGATGGATGACCAGCGATTTAACGTCCGCCACATTTGCGAGCAGGCTGAAAATCTGCAAACGGTCGATAAACGCCTGAGCCTCTTTTGCACCGCCCTTAATCTCAAAGGTGAAGATTGAGCCACCGCCGTTCGGATAGTACTTTTCGTACAGTTTGTGGTCGGGATGGTCTTTAACCGCCGGGTGATTGACGTGCTCCACATACGGACTCTTTTCGAGGTATGCGAGTACTTTTTTGGTATTCTCAACATGGCGTTCAACACGGAGAGAAAGAGTCTCCAATCCCTGCAAGAGCAAGAATGCGTTGAACGGAGAAATTGTCGCACCAGTGTCGCGGAGCAGAATCGCACGGATTTTGGTGACGAACGCAGCAGGACCGACAGCCTTTGCGAATGAAATACCGTGGTAGCTGGGGTTGGGGTCAACCAATGCCGGGAACTTGCCGCTTGCAACCCAGTCGAATTTGCCACTGTCAACAATCACGCCACCGAGGGTCGTTCCGTGACCGCCGATAAATTTGGTTGCAGAGTGAACCACGATGTCTGCGCCATGCTCAATCGGGCGGAACAAGAACGGAGTAGCGAACGTAGAGTCCGTAACGAGCGGAATCTTGTTTTCATGAGCGATTTTTGAAAGCGCGTCCAAGTCCGGAATATCACTGTTGGGGTTTCCGAGAGATTCGGTGAAAATCGCCTTTGTGTCCGGGCGGATAGCTTTTTTCACTTCGTCAAGATTGTGAATGTCCACGAATGTCGTTTTGATTCCGTACTGAGCCAAAGTGTGAGCGAGCAGATTGTATGTTCCGCCGTAAATCGTCTTCTGACTTACAATGTGTCCGCCACCTTCTGCCAGATTCAGAATCGTGTAGTTGATAGCAGCCGCACCACTTGCAACCGCCAGAGCCGCAACGCCACCTTCAAGAGCCGCAATGCGCTTCTCAAATACATCTTCCGTGGTGTTTGTCAGACGACCATAAATGTTGCCCGCATCCTTCAAACCAAAACGGTCTGCGGCATGCTGTGAGTTGTGGAACACATATGATGTAGTCTGATAAATCGGTACCGCGCGTGCGTCTGTCGCCGAATCCGCCTCTTCCTGACCAATGTGGAGCTGCTTAGTCTCAAAGCCCCATTTTGAAGTGTCCGTAATTTTTGCCATATAATCCTCCTGCAACCTCTAGGGTCGTCGTTTTGTTATTCCTACTAAATCTATAGGTTTTATATATAAATCATATCGGAATAGTAGGAATATGTCAACAGGGATTTTAAAAATTTTTGAATTTTTTTTGGGGGGGGCTTTTATAAGAGCTTTTCTTCGTCACGTCGTGAATATAAGATGCGTCGAATTTCCATTACCGTATCAATTACAACATACCAGACTGTATAATTTCCCACGTTTATTCTGCGATAAGGATATTCTCGCTTTTTTCGTGAGTGCCATATTGCAAATGATTCTGGAGATTCAAGTCTGTCAAGAATTGCAGATTCTATTTTTAAAAGCGTATTTTCAGCAGCAATGGGATTCTGTAAGGTATTCTGAATGTAATCTACAATGCTGAATAAATCCTGCTGCGCAAGAGGAAGGTAACGGAGCGTATATTTTTTCATCACAGTCTTGCAATACGTGAACGCGCTGTTGTAAAAACATCTTCATGAGACAGACGTAAATTAGTTTCTGCTGCCTGGGCATCAGCTTCATCAAGACGGTTTTCAATGTTTTCTGTCAGGCTTTCGTACATATCAATGCTCATTACAACCATTACCCCATAACCATTTTTTGTGAGAAATACAGGATCTTTCGTTGCCGCAACAATATTTTCTATTTCAGAAAATTTATTCCGTAAATCTGAAACAGGTCTTATTTGTATCATATCGCACTCCTCTATCATAATATTATCATAATATTATCATAATATTATCATTAAAAGCAAGATGTCTTATTACAGATAAACATTTTTACTTTGCTTTGGTTAGGTCAGCCGTAGTGTAGAGCAGGGCAAACGCATTATAATCCATTCACAAGTAAGACAAAAAGGGCACAGGCGAATGAGTTCCAACAAAAACAGACTACCGACGCGAACCCGTCGCTGAAATGCGCGGTTGAGCGAATAAGAAATTGGACTCGCTCACATG
>JAFSTK010000040.1 GCA_017450535.1 Treponema sp. | reverse complement strand
GCAACTCTTTGTCTGCAACATCGATGAGGATACGATTGGTTCTGGCACGAACAAGTATGTTGAGGCTGTCAAAAAAATCGCCGCGGAAGAAAAGAGCGAAGTTATCGTGATTTGCGGAAAATTTGAGAGCGATTTGGTTGAGATTACTGATGAGAATGACCGCAAGGATTTTATGGAAAGTGTCGGTCTTAAAGAGAGTGGCTTGGCGGTGATGGCGCGTGCGGCATATCATCTGATGGGCTTGCGCACGTTCTTTACAGGCGGACCGGATGAGTGCCGTGCTTGGACGATTCATGCGGGTGACAAGGCTCCGCAGGCTGCTGGCGTAATTCACACGGATTTTGAGAAAGGCTTTATCAAAGCGGAAGTCTATTCTGTTGAAGATTTGCGCAAGTACGGTTCTGAGGCGGACATCATAGCCGCGGGTAAATATCGTCAGGAAGGAAAAGAATAAGTCGTGCAAGACGGCGATTGCATGTTCTTCAAATTCAACGTCACGAAGTAGAAAACTACCTCCTGTAGTTTTCTACTTCCAGAGAATATTCTGTTCACCTAAAGGCAAACAGAATATTCTCTCTCAGTTTTCAGCCGCCGTCCTGGCGGCTCAAATTTTTTACGGTTTTAGCCTAGAAATCTACCTCCTGTAGTTTTCTACTTCCAGAGAATATTCTGTTCACCTAAAGGCAAACAGAATATTCTCTCTCAGTTTTCAGCCGTCGTCCTGACGGCTCAAATTTTTTCAATATTTTTTACTTTTTTTCTGAAAATTTAGCCTAAAATGAAAAATCTCTGCCTATAAATAAGGTGGAGGTTTTTTATGGGAAAAACATGTTTTTCTATACTCATGGTCGGTGCTTTTGTCGGCATCCTTTCTTCGTGTGCGGGAGTGGTCTCCTGCAGTAATGATAACAAGGCGTCTGCGGAATCCTTTACGGTGATGAACTGGAATCTGGAGACTTTTTTTGACGCGACTTTTGACGGGAACGAGTATTCCGAATTCAAAAACGGAAAGTCCGGCTGGTCACGGGAAAAGTATGAGGCGCGGCTGGACAGGCTTGCGTCTGTTATCAAAACGCTGGATGCCGATGTGTTGGTGTTTGAGGAGCTTGAAAAAGAAGCGCAGCTTTACGACATTACCAACCGGCTTTCGGGCACGTTCAATTTTTCCAAACTGTACTCTCATGCGTTTTTTGCCACGGATGAAGGCGCGTCAATTGGTTGCGGTGTGCTTTCGCGGCTTCCGATTGGCGAGATTTCAGTGCATTCGCTCGACGTGCGCACTGCAGGAATTGACCAGCCCAGTATGCGCCCGATTTTACAGTTTTCGGTGTTCGCCGGTTCTTCTGGCGAGAAAAAACTGGTGGTGTTTGCAAATCATTGGAAAAGCAAATCGGGCGATTCGGACGGAGATACTGCCGCATGGAGGGCATGCCAGGAGCGCGTTCTTTGCCGTTGTATGCGCTCTGTCGTAGAAAAGTCAAAAGTGCCTGTGCTTGCCTGCGGTGACTTTAACATGGACATTCTGGAATTCAGCGCATACACAGGCTCAATTGATGCGCCCTCTGGTGAGAGACAACCGCTTGGCTATGCGACGAACATTCTTTTGCGCGGCGCGGACAGTCAGAATGGCGGTGCGCTTCCGGTGTATTCGCCATGGTTTGACGCGCAGGGAAATCTTTTGGAGCCGGGAAGCTATTGGTACAACGAAGCATGGGAGCGCATCGACAATTTTTTTGCCGCCGGCTCTGTAACAATCTCTTCCTTTGCCGCCCGCACTGACGGAGCCTGGGCAACCAGCGCAGGAAAACCCGTCCGCTACCAAGTGTACAACGGAGCCGGCTATTCCGACCATCTGCCCATCATGTGCACCGTGACGTTTTAGGAGAGAAGAGAAACGGAGAGAGAAAAAACTTGACATACGTGTAAATACGTACTATATTTGAGAGGTCAGAAGATGACAGAACTCGAAATAAAAAAACGGTTCAGACAAGCAGGATGTTGGCGTATCGTGACAGGGGCAAAACACGATATGGCAATCAATGACAGTACGGGCCAAAAGATTCCCATTCCGCGACATTCCGGGGATATACCAAAAGGAACGGCGCATAAAATTCTAAAGGTGGCGAATCTTGAATAGCATCATCGCAGTATTTGCAAGGAGACTACCTATGAAGTATGTGTATCCCGTTGTATTTGAAGACGACGAAGGCAAGGTTGGTGTGACGGTTCCTGATTTACCGGGATGCTACACCTTTGGCGACACAATGGCTGAGGCAATAGAAATGGCACAGGACGCAATGGGCATGTGGCTTTCCGATTGTGAGGACCGCCATCTACCAATACCTGTCGCAACGCCGTTAAAAAAAGTGCAGGCTTCGGGAACAGTTTCGTTGGTTTTGGCTGATACAGACAAATGGCGCAGGCAATTTGATAACAAAGCGGTCAAAAAAACGCTCACTATTCCCGCATGGCTTAACAAAAAAGCTGAAGACGCGCGCGTAAATTTTAGTCAGGTTTTGCAGGAAGCGTTGCTCGCTCGTTTGGGTGTGCAGTAGCGGTGTGAGGGCGGTTGCAAAAAAAATCCCGCGCTTCGTATGAAGCGCGGGCAAGGAGATATGTATGGAGTCACCTGTAGTATCTTTATGCTACGGTGATAGCGATTTTTTTAGGCTCGCTGACCGGTTTGCGTGGCATGACCACGGTGAGGACGCCGTTTTTGAAGCTTGCGTTTACTCCTTCTGCGTTCACGTCCTGAGGCAACGTGAAGCGGCGTGTGAAGCTGTAGTTGCGGCGTTCGCGGATGAGCCATTCGCCCTGCTCAGTTTCCTTTTCGTCAGATTTGGTTTCTTTTGTCTCTTCTGTGTGTGAAGAAATTGTGAGCACGTCATCTTTGAGACTCAAGTCCACATCGTTTTCTGTTTTGCCAGGCAAGTCCATGTCGAGTACGTAAGAGTCTTTTGTTTCCTTTACGTCTACGCTCGGAACCGTCGCTGATTCAAATGACTTCGGGAAGAAGTCGCCGTCGTTAAAAAGTCTGTTAAAAAGTGTCAATTCGTTCATATTGTGCCTCCAAGCCCTTTCGGGCGATTGTATAAAATTTGAGGGGAAAATCCCCGTGCGATGTTCGGTTTCATACGAAATCTTCATCGTACACCTAACATATAGCAGAAAGCGTGCCAACTTTTTATTTGGGGGAGAAGTCTCTCCCTACGCCCGCACTGCGTTGCGTGCTACCCTCTCTACGGGGGTGAATGCGTGTCTCAGAAGGTAAAATCTATGCCTAAAACCCCCGTAACGCCCCTAAAAAACTGTTTTTCCCGGCACGATTCAAGGGTACAGCCTTTGAAAATCCTGCGATTGAAGGTAAAACGGTGTTTTTTTCGCGTTTCAGGTGGAAAAAATATCCAGCTGTATCATTTTGACTTGTTATTTTGTGTCAAAATGATACAGTTTTAGGGCGTTACGGGGCTGAAAAGCGGTCGAATTGCCCCGTAGAGGGGGTAGCGAAAGACCGCGGCGCGGGCTGGAGCGAGGGGGAGACTTCCCCCTTTGAATGTGATATACTGGGCGCATGATTTCTCTCGTTGCTTTTTTAGGAAATTTTGGGCGTGAATATGAGCAGACGCGGCATAATGTGGCGTGGCAGTTCGCTTCGTCGTTGCCGTTTTATCAGAGGTTTTCTTGGCAGGAAAAATTTAAGGGCGATTATGCGGTGGTAGAGACGCAGGCGTTGGCGGAATGGTTTTGTCAGACGGGGCTTTTGACGACGAAGGACGGTGGGGTGCCGAATGTGCCGAAGAATGCGCCGGACAAAATCTATTTTTTGAAGCCGCTTACGTATATGAATCTGAGCGGAGAGGCGATTGGCGAGCTTGCGCATTTTTTTAAGATTACGCCAGACCAAGTGCTGGTGGTGCATGACGAGCTTGAGCTGCCGTTGGGAACGCTGAGTCTCAAATGGTCGGGGGGCTTAGGTGGTCACAACGGGTTGCGTTCTACAAAGGCGGTGCTGGGAACGGCTGACTTTTGGCGGTTGCGCTTTGGACTGACTAAGCCTCAGAATCGTGATATTGCTGACTATGTGTTGAGTTCGTTTACTGCGGAAGAGCGTCCTGTGCTGAACGCGGTGTTTGCTGAGGGCGCAAAATTGTTTGCCAAGCTGCTCTTGTCTTCTGACCCTGCGCGGCTGATTCCCGAATGGGGCAAGAAAAAGGTGATTGCGTGATGAACGATGCGAAAAAGGAGACTGCGCAGGCGTTTGCGCGGCTGTACGAGATAATGCGCACCTTGCGTGGAGAGCATGGCTGTCCGTGGGATAAAGACCAGACTTCGGTGGGATTGCGCCGCTCGATGATGGAAGAATGCTTTGAGGCGATTGACGCGATAACGAGCGGGGATGCGGCCCATGTGTGCGAAGAGTTGGGCGACGTGTTTTTTAACGTCATTTTTCAGGCGTATTTGTATGAAGAGACTGGAGATTTTACGGTCGCCCAAAGTCTGAACGACATTTGCGATAAATTGATTCGCCGTCATCCGCATGTGTTCGCCGAAAGCGAAGGAAAGAGCGAGATGAGCGGGAACCCTCGGTCTGCGGACGATGTGCTGGGACAGTGGGAAAGCATTAAAGAAAATCTGGAAGGGCGCAAGGGAGATTCTGTGCTGGACACGGTGCCGCAGGGATTTCCGCCGCTTTTACGCGCATACAAAATGCTCAAAAAAGCCGCAAAAAAAGACAAGTCTAGGCTGACTGCGGCGGAGGCGGGCGCGACTGTTTCTGAAAAGCTGCAAGATGTTGCGGAATCGGCAAAGGTGGTGCAGGCGGCAAAATCTGCGCCCGATGCGGAGCCGTTCACCGTGAGCGGCGGAAACGAAGCCGTAAATGCTGCGCAACTGCATCTGGAAGAAGTGTTCGGAGACGCGCTGTTTTCAATGGTGAACTATGCGCGCCTTTTGGGGGTTGACCCCGCCGTTGCCATGGACAGGGCAAACCGTGCGTTTTATGAGCGGTTTACCGCATGGGAAAAAAATAGCGGGCTGTAACGCCCGCTGTTGTCTGTTTATTTTACAAACTGTTTTTTCAAGAAGTCCAAGTCAAGTTCGGGGTAGAGAACGTGCTTTCCGAGCAATGCTGCCACGCGCTTTTTGCCTTCTGCCTTGGTCGCGTCGTCAAGGACGATTTTGCCTTTTGCGGGCTTTCCGTCTTTTGTGACGCCGGGCTTGGTGCCTTTCAGAACAAAGTCGATGATTGCGGCGACTTCGCTCATCTCGCTTTCAGTAAAGCCGAGGGTGGTGAGAGCCGGAGTGCCCAAGCGCAAGCCACTTGTCCACCATGCGCCATTTTTGTCGTAGGGGAGCGCGTTTGCGTTTGCGGTAACGCCACATTCAAACAATGCGGCTTCTGCCTGTTTTCCGGTCAAACCGTATGAGGTGATATCTGCGAGCATCAGGTGATTGTCTGTGCCGTCGGTCTGGAGGCGAACGCCTTTTTCCTGCAATGCCTTTGCCAAAGCCTGAGCATTTTTTACGACGTTCTGCGCATATTTCTGATATTCGGGGCTGTTCGCCTCTTTGAATGCGATTGCTTTTGCCGCCATGACGTGCGGAAGCGGACCACCGAGAACCATCGGACAGCCTTTGTTCACGTAGTCAGCGAATTCTTTTTTGCAGAGAATCATTGCGCCGCGCGGACCACGCAAGGTTTTGTGTGTTGTGGTCGTAACGATGTCTGCCCACTTGACGGGGTCGTAGTCGCCAGTGAAAACTTTGCCTGCGACGAGACCTGCGAAGTGTGCCATGTCTACCATCAATACTGCTCCGCATTTGTCTGCGATTTCGCGGAAACGCTTGAAGTTGATTTTGCGCGGGTATGCTGAATAACCGGTCAACAGGATGAGCGGCTTAACTTCCATCGCCTGTTTTTCAATTGCGTCGTAGTCAAGAAGACCAGTCTCTTTTGAAACGCCGTAGGGATGGCTCTCAAACATGCGGGCTGACACGTTCATTTTGTAACCGTGGGTCAAGTGTCCGCCACAAGAATAGTCCAAGCCCATCAATTTCTGGTTTCCGAAACGCTTGCGGAGTTCTGCAAACTGCTCGTCGGTCAAGTCATTCAGGCTCTTTACGCCGAGTTCTTCAAGTGTGGGTGTCTCAACCTTTGCGCTCAGGATTGCCCAGTAAGCGACCAAGTTGGTGTCTGCGCCGGAGTGGGGCTGCACATACGCATAGTCTGCGCCGAACAATGCCTCTGCTTCGTGTGCCGCAGTATTTTCTACGCTGTCCACGTTCACACAACCGCCATAGTAGCGATGCTCCGGGAAACCTTCCGCATATTTATCGGTGAGCAAGTTGCCCATTGCAGCCTGTACTGCCAGAGAGCAGTAGTTTTCGCTCGCCACCAGTTTGAGGTGAGTGCGCTGATTTTCGATTTCGTTCACTACGTCTGCCGCAATTGACGGATTGACTGAAGCGACCTGCTGAAGATTTGCCACGTATGCAGTCATTGCCGCAGTTGGCTTGTCTGTGGATTTCAGATATTCTTCCAAAGGTGTGGACATACATTTCTCCTGTGTCGTGTTGCGCGGAAAAAACTCCTGTGCAACAACTTGGTATTGTAACTATGCTATAGTAACTTAAATAATGCTGTAGTTCAAGATAGAATAAAATAAAAAAATGTTGATAAAAAAGACGAATTTGGTAGTAGTCATCCTTCTTTCTTCTGTGGTACGATAACGATTAACGCTAACGCGACTAAATAGGGGAGCGCAAGCAGCACTGATGACGGCACGTTTTTGAACAATGTGATGTTCTGGACGGTGGAGCTTGCGTATTCTGCGGCTGAAAAAACGAGAACGGACAGGGCGACGAGAATCGGATGTTTTTTTCCGAGGTAGACTGCCGCGAGTGCCGTCCAGCCACGACCGCCTGCCATGCCGGGCACATAGGATGAGAGGCGGGCGGCGAGAACACAGCCTGCGAGTGATGCGTTTGCGGCGGCGAAAAGCCAGGAGACTGTGCGGTAGCGTGCTGCTGAAATGCCACGGGCTTGGAGTACATCGCTGTCGCTTCCGGTGACGCGGAGCGTGAGGCCTGCGGTGGTTGTTTTGAGCATGAGAATCTGTGTGGCGGCGAGCGCGTAGCAGATAATTGTGGTGACGGGGCGGACGATGGTTGCGTCAAAGCGGAACAGGTCGTGGTAGAGTACGCCGCGGCTTCCGAAAATGGTGGCGGAAAGAAATGATGCTAACGCCGCAAAAAACATATTCATTGCAAGTGAAATCAAAAACATGTTCGCCTTGTAGCGGGACGCAATCCGTTCGATGGCAAATACAATCAGCGTGCAGAGCAGCACGGAAAGCAGTATGCCTGCCACGAGATTTCCTGTCCACAACGTGCAGGCGTAGCACAGGAACGCGCCGAGATTTATCATGCATTCCAGGAACATTGCCATGCGTCCCGCATATTCGCTGATAAGTCCGCCCAAAGTGACGAGCAAAAGCGGCGCGGCGATGTGGATGACAGACAGCGTGATGTTCATTTGTTGCCTCCTCGTCCCATGACAAATGGAATCGCAATTGAAAACAAAATGACGCTCTGGACGATGCCGGCGATGTCAAAGGCGAAGCCCTGCGTGAGCGATACGCGGGAAGCCGATGTGAAAATCCAGGAGAGAAGAAGGCTCACGGGAATGACGGCGAGCGGATTTGATTTTGAGATGAGCGCGACGTTGAGCGCGTTCCAGCCCATGTTCGTGTAAAATCCTTTGTGACAAGTGTAATATGTTCCGGCGACGGCAAAAAATCCGGTGAGCGAATGCAACGCCCCGGAGACAGCGAGCGTGAGGTATGTGTTTGCGCGCGTTGAGTAGCCACAGTATTTGGCAAAGTCTGGGGCGGTTCCCCAGAGCCGCAATGTGCGTCCTGCTTGTGTGCGGAATATGACATACCACAGCGCGATGCAGACGGTGATTGCGGCAAAAAATGACCATGAGAGCGGAGACGGCGGAAGCAGCTGGGGCAATTTGTACACGTCCGCAATGTAGGGCAGAGCGAGCATATTTGTCTGGCTTGAGTTTTTTGAGGCGGTAATCAGTCCGTCAATGAGCGGGATAAAGGCGGCGGACACTAAAAATGTGGTGAGCAGGACTCTGGCACCGCGCAATTCTTTGAGCAGGGCGGAAAAAAGAGCCATGAGTGCGCCTGTTGCGGCTGCGGCAAAAAATGCGAGCGTAAAGGTGACAGGCGCGGGAAGCGGAAGCACGTTCAGTACCATGCAGCCGACAAAACCGCCCGCATACACTTGTCCTTCGCCGCCCAGATTCATGTTACCGCCTTTAATCGAAAGCGCAGAACCGCAGCCCGCCAGCATCAGAAAAGCCGCCATGTTCAGCATGTTGCCAAAATAGTATGCCGACGTGAATGTGTCGCTGAACAGACTCCTGAGCGCGGAAAGCGGATGGGCGGCAAAGCCCAAAATGAGCAGAATGCACACGGCGATTCCGAGCGCGGGCGAAATGAGTGTCTGGAAAGCGGATGACGGACGAATCTTCATGGCGTTGCCTCCGCTGCGGTAAAATTATTTTCAAAAACGAGTTCCGTGTTGCCAGACTCAAGTTTGTAGACTTTTTGGCAGAGTGTGAGCGGAAAATCCTGTGTGCCGATGACGATAATTGCTTTTCCTTGTGCCGCTAAATTGGTGAGCGTTTTGCACAAATTTCCCTGCGCCTCAATATCCAGTCCTTGCATGGGATTGCAGAGAATCAGGAGCGCAGGCTGGGTGGAAAGTTCACGGGTGAGGATGAGGCGTTGGAGCATTCCGCCGCTCAAATTGGAGACCAGTTGTTCCGGCGTGATGTTCACCTGCGCTTCGGCGATGAGGGCGGCGGCTTTTTGGTGAATGTCTGTTTTGGTATAAACGGTAAGCAATTGTTCCACGGTGACGGCCGGATTCGCCGCCCGGAAATTTCTGTCTGAAGGAACGATTGCCGTCTTGTGGGCGCGTAAAAATTGCGGTGAGAGATGGTTTGCGGCGATGGTGTGTTCGCCCGTGCTGTCTGTCAGCGTGACCAGACCTTTTGCGTAGGCGGTCTCCATGCCGGTAATCGTGTCTTCCAGCGTATCCAGCGCCGCCTCCTGCAACCCAGTGACCGCCGTGATTTCCCCATAATTTGCCGCAATCGAAGCTGAAAGCAATGCGGGGCGGTTTTTCGGCCGAGAAGAAACATTTTGAATTGTAAGCGCTCTGTTGTTTGTTCCTTCCACGCAGCGGGGAATAGACGCGCGAAAAGAACGGTTATTAAAAGGGATGCATGAGGATAGAAAAGATGAAGAGGATGGTTTTGCATTAGTAATATCCTCTGTATCTTTGTTTTCCTTTTCCATGAAGCGGGTT
>JAFSTK010000039.1 GCA_017450535.1 Treponema sp. | reverse complement strand
TGAAGAAACTGAACAAGTTTGTCGTTCTTTTGACGGCATTGATGACGGTGTTGAGTGTGGGGATGATTGTTTCATGTTCAAATGATTCTGATAATAACAATATCGTGGTACCCACTATTCGTGCTACGTATGAAGCAACTGGAAATGACGGTACATACACGATTTATGCCGGTCTTAACGGAAAATATGAAATGTACCTTTCAAATGCCAGTTACGGCACAATTCTTGTTTCAAAAGGTACATATACTATTGATTCTGGTGACGAAACTAATGGAACGCTAAGTATAACTGTAACAAGCGAAATGAAAAATGGCTCTTGGGTGACGGTGTCTAATTCTACCCCAAAAACTGTTACTGTTACGAACGGTCAGTTCACCATGACGATAGGTAGTAAGAGTTATACCTTTTCAAAAAAATAGGCGGTAGACATATCTACCGTTTGTGAACTCCAGTCATCCGGTGAAGTGCACTTCATCATCCGGCTGGAGTTTTTTATTGCGTTTCTTTCATCCGTTCGTCGAGTTTTTCACGGGTGGAGTTCATGTTGTAGTCGAACAGCGAATAGCCGAGCGTGTTGATTTTGCGGATAAAAGCGATATAGCGCGTTCTGGGTAAGATTTTTTCCGCTTCGTCCAAGAGGCGGGTTGCTTCGGCTTTGTTTTTGTCTTCAAAGTTCATTTGGGACAGGTTGATGTTGCCGTAATAGCGTTCGTAGTCATTTGCGGCATATTTGAGCGCGTCGGAAAAAAACTGGCGCGCTTTCTTTTTGCTTCCGCCGCCAATTCCGGGCGCATAATAATACCAGAAGCCGGAGAGCATGTGCGCGAATGCCATCTTGGGAGCTTTTTCCAAGACCATGGCGTAATCTTTTTTCTCTTGCAGACCCAGTTTCATCGCTTCTTTTTGTTTAAGGAACTGCATCATGGAATTAGTGATGTCCGCAGAGGTGAGCGTAAACCACGGGTTTTGTTTTTCAATTGGATGCGCGGCAGCATAGGCGGTGAGGCGTTCATATTGGGGGCGAAGAATGCCTTCCATCTCCGGCGAGTGCATGTTTTTTGCGTAGTATGCGTTGTATTCCGCTGTGGCGAGCATGTTCTTGCAGACAATCTGCGCCTCTTCACCGAAAGCCGCGATTTGTTTTTCGTGTTCGGCACGATATTTCTGAACAGAGGAAATCACTTCATCATCACTACCATATGCACGGAGCGACAGTCTGAACGCAAGCAGTTCTTGAACAAACTGATTTTCTGCAGCGGTGAATTCTTTGGCAGGGGCGAGTGAAATCGTTACGACTGCAATGATAGCGACGAAAAGGGGTTTTAGTTTCATGTGTATAGCATAAAGGAAAAATCCCTGTGCCACAAGGGGGGAGACTTCCCAAAAATACTAGTGACAAAACCGCCTAATCTGTGATAAAATGGCAAAATATGAGTTTACATGCTAAAAAGCAGGAAATTCCGATTTTCTTTGCGATTGATGATAATTATGCGCCTTTTTTTGCTGTTGCGCTCACATCGCTTCTGGATAATGCTTCAAAGAATTTCTTCTATAAAATCTATGTTTTGACAACAAGTTTGCGAAAAGAATATGCTGATCGCCTGCGGTTGATTGTTGATGATTTGGCGGTGGATAATGCGTCTATTGATTTTGTTTCGATGAAGGACGAGATGGAAAAGTCAACGGGTACGTTCCATTTGCGTCATTACTATTCAAAGGAGACGTATTGCCGCATTTTTATTCCGCGCGTGTTCAAGCAGTACGATAAGGTGCTTTATCTTGACAGTGACATTGTGGTGACGGGAGATATTTCTGAACTGTACAATACGGACTTGGGTGACAATTTGGTTGCGGCTGCCAGCGAAGAAGTGATGACTGACTATGATGTGTTTGGCTCGTATGTAGAAAATGTGCTCGGCGTATGGAGGTATGATTATTTTAGTGCGGGTGTGCTTTTGATTAACGCAAAATTATACCGTGAAGAAAATATCGAGATGAAGTTTATTGATTTGCTCAATTCGTTTACATTCCGTGTGACGCAGGATGAAGACTATCTCAATGTGTTGTGCAAGGGGCGCGTAAAACCGGTGAGCCTGGGTTGGAACAAATCTTCTTACAAGAGCAAGACGAATAAAGATTTTGACGACAAGGATTTGCGTCTGATTCATTATAAAATCAATTGGAAGCCGTGGCATTACGATGAGATTCTGTATGAGGATTATTTCTGGAAGTATGCCAAAGAGACTTTCTTGTACGATAAGATTTTAAAAATCAAAGCGGGTTACGGCGCGGACTTGAGAGAACGCGATACGGTGCAGTTCAATGAGTTGGTCAAGATGGCTGAGGAAGATACTGTTGACCCGAACAATTATTGGGCTACGCAGCAGCGCAAGTCGGGCGAAAAACTGGTAAAGCGGGGCTTGTATGGCGGAAAATCAGAATAATCAGACGGAACAGCCTGCGGAGTCGGTGCCTGTAAAAGACCCCGGACGTGTGGCAATCGTAGAGAAAATCGCGCAGTTTGAGCGGGAAGGTCGCTGGCACGAGGATGTGGAGGACGACCCGCCTTCCATTCCGCTC
>JAFSTK010000038.1 GCA_017450535.1 Treponema sp. | reverse complement strand
CGATTCCGATTTGGCGCTGTGACGACTGCGGAGAGAAAATCTGTATCGGAAGCCGCGCTGAGCTTAAAGAAAAGAGCGGCGTAGATTTGGACGACCTTCACAAGCAGTTTGTCGATAAAGTCACCATCAAATGTAAGTGCGGCGGCACCATGCACCGCATTCCGGAAGTCTTTGACTGCTGGTTTGAATCTGGCTCAATGCCCTATGCTCAGCTTCACTATCCGTTTGAGAACAAAGAGCATTTTGAAAAGCACTTCCCAGCTGACTTCATTTCAGAAGGTCTCGACCAGACTCGCGGATGGTTCTACACGCTCACAATTCTTGCGGCAGAACTTTTCGACAAGCCTGCGTTCAAAAACTGTATCGTAAACGGCCTTGTTCTTGCAGAAGATGGCCGCAAGATGTCAAAATCTCTCCGAAACTACACTGACCCGGTTGAGGCAATCAATCAGTTTGGTGCAGACGCATTGCGCTTGTTCCTCACGCACTCAGCTGTCGTTAAGGCAGATGACTTGCGCTATTCAGACAATGGCGTGCGCGAAGTCCTCAAGAATATCCTTATTCCGCTTTGGTCTGGCTATTCATTCTTTGTGACATACGCAAATATCGACAATTACACCGCAAAAGGAAGTGTGTTTGAAGGTCTCAAGCCGTCTAACCCGCTTGACGCATGGATTGTCTCAATCACACAGAAGATGATTAAGGACGTGACTGCCGCGCTCGATGACTACGATTTAAGCACGGCAATCGACCCGCTTATCAACTTTATTGACCAGCTCAACAACTGGTACATCCGCCGCAGCCGCCGCCGTTTCTGGAAGAGCGAGAACGACAACGACAAGACAGAGGCATACGAGTCACTTTACTATGCATTAAAGTCTTTCTCACTTGTCGCGGCTCCGTTCATTCCGTTCATCACAGAAAGCATGTGGCAGAACTTGCGTACTGATAAAGATTCTGAGTCAGTTCACTTGGCAGATTTCCCCGTGTACAATGCAAAACTCCGTGACGAAAAACTTGAGTTCCGCATGGACACGGTTCAGAAAGCGGTCTCAATGGGACGCGCTTTGCGCAACCAGTTCAACCTCAAAAACCGCCAGCCGCTCGCTTCAACACAGCTTGTCACACGCAACAAAGAAGAGCGCACTGTTCTTGAAAGCATGATTGATACAATCCGCGAAGAATTAAACGTCAAAGAAGTCATTTTCCACGAGCGCGAGGATGAGCTTGTCGAATACAAGGCAAAGGCAAACTTCAAGGTTCTCGGAAAAGAGCTCGGCGCAAAAATGAAAGCCGCCGCCGCAAAGATTCAGGAACTCAAAAACGAGGCGATTTCAGAAATCTTGGGCGGAAAGAAAATCACATTCGACGTGGACGGACAGAGCGTTGATTTGACCACAGAAAAAATCATCGTTGAGCGTATCGAAAAAGAAGACCTCAAAGTGGTCAATGACGGAACGCTCACCGTCGGCTTGGATACAAAAGTTACCGATGAGCTCAAAAAAGAAGGCTATGTGCGTGACCTTATCCGTGGCATCCAGAACCTTCGCAAAGAGAGTGGCTTTGAAGTGACTGACCGCATCAAACTCTATGTGTCAGGCGATTCTGATTTGAAGTCTGCATTTGCTAAGTTCACGGAATTCGTCTCTGGCGAAACTCTTGCCACCGTGCAGGAATGGAAAGACAAGCTTTCTAAGCCGACAGCCGTTGAAGCCGATGACAAGACATGGAGTATTGAAATTGAAAAAGCGTAATCTGGTTTGGGTAGCGTCACTTATTTGTGCCGTTACTCTGCTTTTCAGCTGTGCCTCTGCCCCTGAGCCGGTCGCTGTTGACCCGCTTTCTCTCATTGCCCGTGATGCCGCGTTGTATATGTATATTCCTGTGCAAAGCCATCTTGACTTGGTAACTTCATCATTATCGTCTATGACCGGCATGAGCGAAAAAGATGCTGAACGTATTGCCAGCCGCACCGAAGTGATTTACATTGCTTCTGAAAATACAAAACGCCGGCAATTGTTTCAGCTTTCAGCAAAAGGAAAGTATCCGCTCAAATTCGTAAAAAAAGCCCTGAACAAACCTGACAGCGGCTGGCTTTTGCAGATGACGGATTCTCTGCGTTTGCCTTATGATTATTATAAAAATCCGCAGTTCCAGATTCAGCTTGCGTTGCCGTCTTCAAGCAATGCGCTGGTCTCCACCGAAGTCACGCCGCAGCTTGCGCAATACGATGACGCCGTTGTTTCGTCTGCAGATGCGTTGATTGAGGCGACCGCTCCACAAGGCATTCCCGCAGGATTTGATAAAAATGCCTATGAGTTTCTTACAACGGGCAACCCAAATGAGATTCGTTTTTATGAGTGCAAGGCGGATGCCTTTTTGCAGGACATGCTGAACACAACTCTGAAGCTTCCGTTAAAATCTGTTTCGGGCACGCTTGCAAATTCTCCCAAAACGGCTGACGAATACGAGGCAAAACTGATTCTTGAGGTTGTCGATGCGACTCCTGCAAAGATGAAGGCTTTGATTGCCGGATTGAAAATAACATTGTTCCCAATGCCGGTAAAAATCCAGCAGTCGGGAAGCAGCCGCATTGTGATTACCGATATCGCTTTGTCTAAACGCGCGCTGTCAGGGGTCATTACAAAGTAAAAGCGGGCAGGGGATTGAAGTGAAAAAGCGCAGATGTTTTTTTCTCATAGTGATTTCTCTTGCCCTTACTGGACTGAATTTTGCAGGATGCGCTGCCAGTGGCGGTATGCTCGTCCCAGGACAGAACCGAATTATTTTGCAAAATCTTGCCGTTGAATATTACAATGTCGCTGAAGGTTATTTTGGTCTAAAAAACTACACAAAAGCCGCGGAATACTATGAGCTTGCGATGCGTGATGACAACTTATACACGCAGGCTTATTATAAACTTGGCAGAACATATGCGCTCGCAAATGACTGGACGCATGCGATGAAAATCTATCAGGATATTTATTCCCGCGACCCAGAAAACAGTGAGATTGCGGCTTCTATTGCATACATTAATGCCATGAGCGGAAATATTGACGAGGCGTTTTCGCAGTATCGTGCTTTGATTGAAAAATATCCCAATGAACAAACTTTTTTGGAAAACTATCTTTCTTTGCTTGTTGATACAGGCAGAGGTGAGCTAGCCGAAGAACAGTATTATATCCTCAAAGAAAAATTTCCGGACAGCACTTTAGTCTCATCGCCTGCGCTCAGAATCGCTGAAAT
>JAFSTK010000037.1 GCA_017450535.1 Treponema sp. | reverse complement strand
GAACTGCCGCTAATAAGGCTGTCACACGGAGCGAACCGCAAGGGGCATGGCAGCTACGCTACGCGACTAACGTCGCTAAGAGTAAGCCTAAGGCAAACTGCCTTGCATGTCCTGTACTTACCGAGCGAGGACGTTAGTCCGAGCAGCGTTAGCGAACTGCCCGTGTGACAAAAAAAACACACACGGTACGTACCATTGGTGATAAGTCTGTCACACGGAGCGAACCGCAAGGGGCATGGCAGCTACGCTACGCGACTAACGTCGCTAAGAGTAAGCCTAAGGCCAACTGCCTTGCAAGCCTGTTTTTAACGAGCGAGGACGTTAGTCCGAGCAGCGTTAGCGAACTGTCCGTGTGACAATAAAAATCACGCGCCACGAACTGCCGCTAATAAGGCTGTCACACGGAGCGAACCGTCCGCGTGACAATAAAAACCACACGGAGCGAACTGTCCGCGTGACATTTAATAGGAGAACATAAAATGACCGACATTCTAGACCAAATCGTTTCCCGCCGCCGCGCAGATATCGCTTCCCTCGGCTACACAATGGGCGCATCCGTGCCAAAAGAACGCACACGCGCTGCCCCCGTGCCATTTCCAGCTCCGCTCACCGCAGAAAAAGGAGTCGTGCTTGAAATAAAACGCGCCTCCCCCAGCAAAGGCGACATCGCCCCCGATTTAGACGCGGCGCAAACCGCCACCCAATACGCCGCCGCCGGCACCACAGCAATTTCCGTGCTCACCGAACAACATTGGTTCAAAGGCGGCTTAGACGATTTGCAAGCAGCCTGCGCAGCCGTAGACAACTACGCCGCTGAGCACGGAACACCGCGCATCGCCATCTTGCGTAAAGATTTTCTCCTCGCCCCCGAAGAAGTTGAGATTGCCTACCGCTGTGGCGCAGACGCAGTTCTTCTCATCGCCCGCATACTCTCCGCCCAAGAAATGACCGCAATGGCACAAACCTGCCAAAAACTCGGCATGACCGCCTTCATCGAACTGCGTCAACAAGAAGACCTGCAAAAACTCGCCGTCGTTGCCGAATCAACAGACACCAACCATATCGTCTGCGGCGTAAATGCGCGCGACCTAAAAGATTTTTCCATTGATTTACTCACACCCGCAGGCTTGCTTTCCGAAATACGCCGCATCGTAAGCGCACACACAAAAAATAATTCGTCCACAGTCCGTTGCATTTTTGAAAGCGGCATCCGTACCCCAGAAGCCGCACGCTTTGCAGGAAGTCTCGGTTTTACCGGCATGCTTTTGGGAGAAGCCGCCGCACGTAATCCTGCAGAAGCAAAATCCCTGGTGAGCGCATTCATCACAGCCCCTACTACTCCAAACGCACAGCAATGGCTCAAGTTTGCAGCCGCCGTACATGCAAAAAACACAACTCAATCAGACGCGCGTCCCTTCGTAAAAATCTGCGGACTTACCAATCTCATCGACGCACAAAAAGCCTTTGAACTCGGCGCAGATTTTCTCGGCTTCATCTTCTGGGAAAAATCCCCGCGTCGCACCGACGAACAAACAGTCCGCACAATCAGCGAAAAAATCCGCGCACAAGCCAAGACACAAGGTAAACCAGCCCCTGCTCTCGTCGGAGTCATCGTAGACGCAGACACAACCGACGGCAAAACCGTGCGCAACCTCGTCCGCGAAGGCATTTTGGATTTCGTACAATTGCATGGCTGTGCCGAAGAATTTTTTGCGCTTGACGCACAACAAGAATCAGTCTTCTCTGAAAACAGCAAACAAAACACTCTCAGAGCCACATCAGAAACAGACCTTCCCCATTACGCCGTCGTCAATATCTCATCAGAAGAAGACATTGCAAAAATTGATGCGCTCCGTCTCCGTGGAGAGCCGCGCATGCTCATCGACGCAAGTTCCGCCCTCACTCCCGGTGGCACTGGGAAACGCATTGCAGACGCCCTCGTAGAAAAAGTCGCTCACAAAACCAAACTCTGGCTCGCCGGCGGCATCACCCCAGAAAACGTACGCTCCGTCTGCAAAACATTTTGCCCAGAGCTGATAGACGTAGCAAGCGGCGTTGAATCCGCCCCAGGTAAAAAAGATTTTTCCAAACTGGAACGATTCTTCTCCGAACTACAGTAGGCGCATTCCAAGAAAAATTGAAAAAAAAATGAAAAAAAACTTGACAAATCGAAATTCCTGCCCGATAATTAATATAGATGGACGGCAACCAATTTGGTGATGCCACAATCTTTGGGAAGTCATTAAGATTATGTTCCTTTTTTTTACTAAAAAATGTTGCGGGACATAATTTAATGGCTTTTATTTTTTTAAACAACCCATTTTTTCAAGCACTGAAAAATCTGAACAGAATTCTTCTCTTTTTATTTCTATTGACATACGTCTATTCTTCCGTTACAATGTTTCTATAGAGAGAAACATTGCTTAGGGGAAGAACCATGCAAACAACATCATCCACAGACGGCTTTTTTAACGAATACGGCGGAAAATATGTCGCCGAAGTTTTGCGCCGCCCCCTGGACGAACTTGAAGTCGCTTTCAAAGAGGCGATGCAAGACAAAGCATTTTTAGACGAACTCGATATTATCCGTCGTGATTACATTGGTCGCGAGACACCGCTTTATTTTGCCCCCACCGCCACAAAACTGCTCGGCGGAGCGCAGATTTACATCAAGCTTGAAGGCCTTGCAAACACCGGCGCACATAAAATCAACAACGCCATCGGTCAGTGTCTTCTTGCAAAACGCATGGGAAAAAAGCGCATCATCGCAGAGACTGGCGCCGGTCAGCACGGACTGGCTACAGCGGCCGCATGCGCAAAACTTGGTCTTGACTGCACAATTTACATGGGCGAAGTTGACGTTCGCCGTCAGCAGCCAAATGTTGCCGCCATGGAACTCTACGGAGCAAAAGTGCATCCCGTCACATCGGGAAGCCGCACACTAAAAGACGCTGTAAACGAAGCTATGCGCGACAGGGCGGCAAATCCTGACACGACCCATTACGTTCTCGGCAGTGCGCTCGGTCCT
>JAFSTK010000036.1 GCA_017450535.1 Treponema sp. | reverse complement strand
GCCACAGCCGACGATGACGATTTTTTTGCCTTTGAGCGCGTTTACGCCGTCAGCGAATTCTTCCTTTGCCATTGAGCGGCAGTGACCGAGCTGCAGACGAGCCTCGCGCCACGGAATTGAATTGAAATAATTTGTTCCCATGTTGGATTTTCTCCTGTCGTGCCGAATCTGTTTCGGCATTTTTTGGGCGTTCCCCGCTTCGCGGGTCGGGCTTTTCGCGGTTCCGCTGGGCAACGCCCGCACGCTCCATACCTTCGGGCTATGCCCTTCGGTACGCTACGCGCCGCTACAATCCCTAACGCATTTTTTTCTATTATATCAGCGCAGGCACATTGCGTAAAGTAGGGAGCGACGGCGTAGCCGGCAAAATGCTCCGGTGGAGCATTTTGAGCGAGTCTCCGAGCGGCTGCGCCGCGAAGGCGTGCGGGAGCGACGGCGTAGCCGGATAAACCAATTATCCTTTGAAAAATGACAAAAGTGCAGTATAGTGAGGAAAAAAGGTGAGCAAATGGAACGAGTTGTGCTGAAAAGAGATGTGGTGCAAGAACTGATTGCGTGGAAAGGGGTCCGCATCACCCGCTGGTGGTCAAAGGGCTACGACAAATCGGAAAGACATATACGGTCAGGCAATTTGGCGAAGCGTACTATGAGAGCGTGATTTATCTTGACCTGCGGACGAATGTTGCCGTGCATAAGGCGTTTGATGGCGATTTTGATGTGGAGCAGATGATTCTTGCCATTACATCGGTGGAAAAAAATGCGCGCTTTGTGCCGAAAAAGACGCTGCTCATTCTGGACGAGATTCAGGATTGTGCGAACGCCCGCAGTTCCCTTAAATATTGGGATATGGACGGGCGTTTTGACATTATCTGCACGGGAAGTTTTTTGGGCGTAAAGGGCTTTCGCAGTCCGTATGTGCGCGGCGTTCCTGTTGGCTACGAAGAAGAACTCACCATGTATCCGCTTACGTTCTATGAATTTCTGGTGAATACGGGAATGGGCGAGAACATTTTTGCGTACATCGAAAAATCGATTGCGGAAAAAACGATGGTCGCCGAGGCCGTCCACGAAAGCCTGCGCAGGCTGTATCTGCAATATCTGATTGTGGGCGGTATGCCGGAAGTGGTGAAGTGTTTTTTTGCGACGCATGACTTGAATCAGGTGCGCGAGATACAAACTCAGATTTTGAACTCGATTCGGGATGATTTTGGGCGGTACAAAGCAGCGGACGGGAGCGACAAGGTGAACGAAGTGTTGAAACTCCGCGCGGAAGCCTGCCTAAATTCGCTCCCTGCGCAACTTTCCAAGGAGTACAAAAAATTCCAGTTCAGTCTGGTGAACGTAAAAGGGCATTCGCCGGAAAAGGCTGATGGGCTACAGTACCTTGAGGACGTGGGGCTTGTCGTCCGCGCCTACAATACCCGCGAGCTGGTCTATCCGCTGGAAGGCGCGAAAATTGCGACTGAGTTCAAAGTGTTTTTTATCGACACGGGTTTGTTTGTCTCGCAGTTGGGCGATGATGTGGCGGCGAAGATTCTGAATGGTGAAATGGGCGCGTACAAAGGCGCGGTGGCAGAAAACATGGTTGCGGCGGCGTTCGCAAAAATTGACCGCCCGCTGTTTTATTTCCATGCGCCGAGTGGCTCTCCCGAACTGGACTTTCTGTTTGAAAAAGACAGCGAGGTGGTGCTGGTGGAGTGCAAGGCGACCAACAATCGCGCCACGAGTATGAAATTTGTCCTTGCCCATCCGCAGAAGTACGGCGCGCACCCTGCCGTAAAAATTGCCGATGCGAACATGGAACGCGGTGCGGACTATGACACCTATCCGTTGTACGCGCTGGGATTTTTGCCTCAGCAGAAAAAGCCGCTTTTGGTGGATATGGTGGACGTGAGCCGTCTGACCGTGCCAGAGTGAAAAGCACCCTTCTAATGCCGCGACATCTCTTCCATGAGGATGATGACGGATTTGAGGTCGTTTTCGGAGAGTTTTTTGCCCCGTGTGATTTTTTAGCGTTTATTCGTGCGGAGGGGTTAATACCCCAGCCCTTGGACCGCATGAAGGGGTATTAAAGCCGACTGCAATACCTCGGGAGAACGAACGATACCCCGAACGCTCTGCGTCGGGGTTCGTTCATTTCAATCCATACCGCGATTTCAGCAGTGCAAAATTATCCTGCAAATCTTTTGTAAAAGCAGCGATGTCAGGAGATTGTTCAAACCGATAATCTCTAGGCAGAAAGAACTGATATGCCTCAACATTTAGTGCCTGAGTAAACTTGGCGATGCTTTCTGGCGAAACCCATTTTTTACCGTTCTCTATTGCATTGATAAAAGTAAAATTCATATCGATTTTTTCCGCGAGTTGCATCTGGGAAATATTTTGTAATTTTCTGATTCGTTTGAGATTATAACCAAATAAATCTCTTATTTCATTCGTGGTCATTTTTATTTCGCCTATTGGAATAAAATTTACGCTAATGGATTGACTTTAAACAAAATGCTGATAGAATAAAAATTAGTCTAATAATCTATATTTGACTGAGAGTTTTTTAGGAGGTTGATTATGAAATCACTCAACAAATTTTTTGTACTGCTTGCATTTGTGTTAGCGGTCGTTTTGGCAGTATTGTTTGTTTCATGTTCTGATGATGATGCTGGTAGTTCTTCAATTATCGCAACATACAGGGCAACTGATGGTGCTGGCACATATATGCTGTATGCTTACGATGATAATACCTTTGTGCTGAATGGTACACTTGGAACAACATGGTCAGGAACGGTCTCAAAAGGTACGTATAAGATTACGGATGGGGATGTCACCAATGGGACGATAGAAGTCACAACAACATACGATATAAACAATCAAGGGGTTTTGGTAGCAGTTGCAAATCCAAAAGCAGTTACGTATACCATCACAAGCGGACGCTTTTCGCTCACGCAAACAACGGGAACTACGCTTACATTTGAAAAACAATAAGCATTTGTGAGTATAACCGCTACTCCCGTGCAGGCAGCGCGGGAGATTCGTTTCGGTGGAGTAAATTTTTCATAATAGGGGGAATAAAGGCTTGAAAAATATAAAGAAATGGCTTTCCATTTTGATGATTTTTATGCTCTGTTTTATATGGTTATCCTGTTCAGAACTACATGCTGACTGGACATTTAAAAATTCTGCCGCAGGGGTGAATTATATTACGGTAACGCCTTCTGGCTCTGATGATGATACGCCTTTTACATTGTATTATGGTCAGTCGCATACAGTTACATGGAGTGGGCATTCACAAGGATACAGAGGAAAATACAGTTGGTCAACAAACTATAATACTCGTTCATCAGCAAAAGGTTCATATCCCGTCGACTATGATTCTTTGCAAGAAACGGTTTTTTATACAAAATATTGAAGTGGAGTAGAATATGAATATCATCAAAGCAAAAACGAGTTTTTTTTCTCGCATACTCTTTCTAAGTATATTTACCCTCGTTGGTTGCAGTACATCTATCAGCATAGACTCTTCTTATCTGCAAGAAAATGGTGATTACATAGATATAAATCACGCATGGAATGAACATGAGCTTACTGTTCAGAAAATAAGTGCGTTGAATGTCTTTGGAATGACACAAATCGAATGGGAATCTCGGTATGGAACGATGGCTGTCTATAAAATTTATAGTTGGGCAAATGCTCTTACATCACGGGGTGAAGTTGAGCAAAGAGCATATGATGCCATGAAAGTTGTTGCAAAAAATCGAGGGGCAAAATATTATGCGCTAATCGGTGGAAACACTTCTTTTACCACAACAGAACATACCACAACAACTTATGACACTTCGACAGTAAATACAAGTGTAAGAGGAAAACCCATCTATTCGACTACGATACGAACACCTACGCACGAAACAACGAATTATACATTCTATAGTTTTAATAGTTATGCACTCTGCTTTGATAAAGATGAAGATATTCCCATTGTGCGCAACGACTTTGACGTGATTCACATCTACGAAACAGGACTGTAAAGATTTAAAGCGTTGGTCGCAATCTGCAATTGTTTTGCGCCATGGTGTCTCCCAACTGTCGCGGGCGTTGCGGGGCTGAAAAGCGAATAGTCGTCCCGCAGAAGGGGGAGCGGAAAAGGTAACAAAGCGGAGTATGTGACGGAAGCGGTTTGTCCGCTTATGGCATTTGCGTAGCGACTTGCCTTTGGAGCGAGGGGAAGGCTTTCCCCTCCTGTATGTCTTGGCAATGTTCCGGCAATGTCTCGGCAATGTTCTACCGCGCTTCTGTCGCTTCTTCCCGGTGAAATCCTTGGTTTAGCCAGATAAACATACCGAACGCAATCGCAATGGAAACGATGTCGGCAATCGGCTGGGAGAGGATAAGCCCGCGCAGATGAAAAAAGTGGTTCAGCACAAAGACGCAGGGCAAAAAGACAAATCCCTGGCGGCTTACGGCGAGGGCGAGCGAGGGGATGGCTTTGCCCATTGCCTGAAATGAAAAATTGAACACAAACAGGATGCCGATGACGGGGCTGGAGTACATGAGCGCGCGGAGCATGATGATGCCGGTTTCTATAACGGTCTCGTCGTTGATAAAAATGCTGATAATCTGGCGGCTGAATACAAAATACAGGGCGGTAAGGCTGATTCCTGCGGTGATGACGCAGAGCATAGCAAATTTGATGACGGACTTCATGCGACTGTAGTTGCGCGCGCCGTAGTTGTAACCGATGAGCGGCTGTACGCCCATGCCGATTCCCATTTGCACAAAAATGACGAGCATATTGGCTTTCATGGCGATTCCCATGCCCGCTACGGGAATGTCGCCGTAAGTGACGAGGAACGTGTTCATCAAAATATTGCTCAGACTCATCAGAATATTGGTGATTGAGGCGGGGAGGCCGATGAGCAGCACGCCGCGCAAGATGCCATGGCGCACGGCAAAATGGCGCGGACGTATGGAAAGCGAGCTGTTTGCGCTTTTTGTGCAGACGTGTATCAGATAGATGACGATGGAGACGATGTTTCCTAAGACGGTGGCGATTGCCGCTCCTGCTACTCCCCTGCCGAATCCCGGAATGCCAAAGAAAGATTTCAGAATAAAAATGGGGTCAAAAATGATGTTGGCGACAGTTCCCGCAATCATGCCAACCATTGAGGCTTTT
>JAFSTK010000035.1 GCA_017450535.1 Treponema sp. | reverse complement strand
TCCAGTTGAGCTACGAACGCATTCGCCCGGTTACTCGTCCCAGCAGAGCGGGAGGGTGTCTGGTGGGTTTCGAACCCACGACAGCCAGATCCACAATCTGGAACTCTACCGCTGAGCTACAGACACCATGTAACTGACAGGGTCTATAATAGCAAAATTTATCGTAAAGTGTCAATACAAGAAAATAGGAAAATGCAGAAAATTCTTATTGTCGCGGGGGCGGGGATGGGCGGATTGACCACGGATATTTTTGCTGATAATTTATAGAAGATAAGAATATGTTTTTTCATTCCCGTCATCAGGATTTCGGTAAAAAAAGAATTGTTTTTCTCTTCTGCGTATTCTTTTCCTGTGTGGCAGTTTCTTTTTCTCAGTCTGTAATTGAGACGGAGCGTGCGTCAGATGGTGCGGGTGCGATTGTGTTTGACACGTCAAAGCTGCCTGATTTTAAGGGCGACAAGGCGGTCTCTCTTTTTGACTATTCGTTTGGTGATAATCAGGTTGAGTTTCTGGCGCAAGGTTACTGGCAAAGTTCAATCACGGGCGAGGCATCCTATTCTTTTGGTTTTGGGACGACACCTGGCTTTTCTTTTTCCACGCCGGTCTTTGCACAAAAGGTTGACCTCTCGCTGTGGTTCATGTTGAACAAACATTGGTATTTTGAGGCGAGTTTTGCCGACCAATTCAAGCGGAATACGGTGGCGGCAGGCTATGTTGGCGATGGTCTGGTAAAGTCTGTGCGGATTGCGAACAGAGGCATTGTATTTCCTTCTATATATTCTGTTGATGAAGTGAACAGGGGAATTGGCGGGGGAGAGAATCAGGCTCCGGGTGTATCTGCTCATCTTTCTGGCGAGCGGTGGCAGGCTCATTTTGTGGCGCGCTACGATATGCTCAAAAGCGAGGAGAAAACGTGGTACGGAAAAAATGCGGTCTCCACGAATGATATTGCGCTCTCATGGTTTATGACGGGCAGGCAGTTTGTTCTTCCGTCTTCAGAAGCGGTTTCTGCGGTAAAAGATGTATATGTTGAAAATACTTCTGGAGCCTACCACGACAATATGGGGCGCACGTACAAAAAATTGGATGCGTCTCAGTATCTTTTGCTTCCGCAGTCCTATACGGTGTTGCTTTCAAAAGATGCGGGCTCGTCTCGGCAGAACGGTGGGCTTCCGGCGGTGGCGATTGCTTTTTCGACGGGTGCTGATGTGGTGGCTGCCTCTTCTGCGCAAATGGTGAACGATGTAAAAGCGTGGTTTAGCGAAGGCGGCGTGGATGTTGAACGGTATTTTTTTGATGTTCGCACGGACAGCGCTTCCAGTCAGTTTGTGGCGGCGATTGACGTTGAGCGTGTGCTGTTTGTGCAGCATCCTTCGGGCTTTTCGCCGTTTACAGTTTCGTTTCGTTATGATGCGGGCATCACTTCTGCTACGGACGGCGCAATTGCTTCTCATCAGACAAAAGTGAACAGTACGGAATTTGGCGTAGTGCTTGGAAATGAGACGTTGAACTTTGTGGTAAAAGATTTTTTTTCGCTTGACCACACATATGCCGATGTGTATCGCGCTGATGTCTCGGACAGTGATGTGCGTAATCCGCGGGTGCGATATCCGTTTGCAAGTAAAGATGCGGGCGTGTATTTGGGGTACGGACAGAAAACCGATTTGGAGTTAAAAGTGCGCACGTATACGGCTGTCGCCCGCTTTGACATTGGTTCCGATGCGGTGCCGGGAACTGTGCGCGTGTATAAAAATGGTATTCTGGATAGTGGTGCGACGTATGACAGTGATTCGGGAACGGTTACGCTTTCCACGGCAGTCGCTGCTTCTGACCATATCTATGCTACTTGGTACAAAGACAGCGAGTCGGCGAACAGCGGTGCGTTTGCTGGAGCGGCGGGATTCGCATATCGTCTGACGGATTTTCTGACGATGGATGTCTCGACCTCGGCGCGCTGGACTTATGCGGGGGGCCGGAAATTTGCCGATGCGGATTATGCTTCTCCGGGATTTGTTACGCTTGCGACAAAAGCGGCATACAATGACGGCGGTTTGTCACTCTCCAATACGATGGCGGCTTCCATGGAGCGTGAGAATACGACGGGAACATATCGCATCCTTGGCATGGACGATAAAAAAACAGATACAGTGTATCTTACAAAAAATGCGGCTGTTGATATTCCCGTTGGTTTTACGCCGGTTCTGTCTGAGCGTCCGTCCGGTGGGGGAGAGATGCCGGTGTCTTTAGGGATAAATCGTGCTGAACCCGTAGGAAATGGCATTGAGACGGACGGTGTTTCGGGATACACGGGTGTGCTTTCGTGGCAAAATATCACAAATGCGGGTAAAACTGCGGATTTACAATGGGCGGGCATAGCGTTGCGGCTTCCTGGCAATACGGGACTGCTTGCGTCGGCTTCGACTTTTTCTATCGCACTCAAAAATCCACATGCAAAGACTGCGCTGGTCACACAATCATATGACGTGTATATTCAGCTTGGTGTGCAGGCGGAAAATGACTCTGGCGCATTAGTCTCTGAGAGCAGGGCGACGGTTCCTTCGTGGCTTGTGAGCAAAGCGTCTGTTACCGAGCAAAATCCTGTCGATGTGCGCACGGCATTTACGGCTTCTGAATATCCTGCGCTTACAAACGGCTGGCAGATTGTGACGGTCGCACTGACCGACAGAGACCGGAGCCGCTTGGCAGTATATCCGAACGCCCGCATTATCATATGTCCAAAAGGTGATGTTGATTCGGGGGAATTGTGGGTTGGTCCGTATCAGGCGGAGGGCGCGTGTTTTGCGGTGACGGGAAACAGTGCGACGACGGTGAGCGCATCTCAGACGCTGGACGCGACACTTTATTCTTCAAAAGTGAGCGATTTGAATAAGGGAGCCAATTATGTGCAGCAGTTTGACTGGCGCGTATATGATGCGAGCTCATTGCGGAAAAACTCTGATACGTTCACGGTTTATGCTGACCGCTATTTTAAAGAAATCGATTTGCAAAATTACGAGGAACTTTCACTTTGGTTTAAATATGCGCCGTCTGAAAGCAAGTCTGTGCCAGATGGTTGTAAGGCGACGATTGCTCAAGAAGATTTACGTTTTGTTCTTGACCGCCCTGATGAATACGGTGGATTTAAGACAGCGGTGGAAGTGAAAATACCCACAGCAAAAACTCTTGCAGGCGGGTTGTGGCATAATTTGTCGGTGGATTTGAGTTCAAGACAAGTCGCTGTTGACGGTGTTCCGGTGACTTCAGCTTCAGTTGATACATCGGTGATTCCGGTGCGCTTTAGAATTGCGATGAATACGGCAGATGCTTCCACGTGGGAATCTGAAGAAAAAAAATATTATCCGACGGGAACTTTTTCTGTGGATGAGCTGCATCTTTCGGGCAGCAATCCGTATGTGGTGTTGCAGGATAAAATGCGCGCGCAGTGGAAAAAAGATGGCGTTGTGCTGGAAAAGAACGGATTTGCGATTTTGCGTGATGTGCGGGCTTCTGCGACAGGCACGGGAAATGCGACGCTTAAAACTGCCGGAAATGGAAAACGTGATGGCATGCTTGCGTCAACGGCACAGCTTGCGTTTACGCTGACGGCATTGCGCATTACAGGAGACGCGGCATTCTCTTCCGCCTCAAGCGCAGGTCTTGCGTCTGCCGCCCATAGCGTTCAGACTGCCGCGCCGTTGGGTAGTGTTGTCAGTTTTGCCGAGGAGTATGGTTTTAATGCTGAGGAAAAAAGTGTAAAAAAATATGACAGCGCGGGGGTCGATTTTACAAACTGCGGGGTGCCTGTGTATCTCAAGGCGCAGACTGAATCGCGTTCGGACAGTTTTGCGCTTACACAAAAAGCTCGCGCTGAAGGCGGAACGAAATTTGGCATAACAGAGTGGGACGTAAAAGCCGGGGTAGAGCAAAAGCAATTGCCGTCAACGAAAGGCGTGTCGCTTTTGAATTCATCTAATTATGGGCGCGGCTGGGTAGATGCGACAAAACTTGCGTTCGATTCTGGAAGCGCATATGCTTCCCGCCGTGTTGTGGATGGAGAGACATCTTTTTCGGTACAATTGCCAGTTCTGAACTTAAAGCCGACGCTCAGCGTAAAAACAAGCGGATTGTATGCTTCTGCGAGCCGACAGACTTTTTCTGATGACAATTCGTTTGAGCTGAAAGTGCCGTTCTCATTTGAAAAACATCGCTTTTCGGTCAGCTGGAAAAAATCAGGCGGTGGTGTGCGGATTTCGACGCTTGGCGGAAATTATGCGAGAGATATGGGCGATTTGCGTGAGGCATATGGCGATATCCGTTGGTTTTTGACGGCGCTTCCGATGTATGATTTGTTCAGCGTTGGTCTTGCCCATTCGGTACTTGAGGATTCTTCGATGACCACAACTTCTGCCGAATCGCTGTATTATGAGGGCGTGTATGAGGCAAGCTGGAAACGGGGTTTCTTCGGAAATAAAAAAGATTTGTTGCTTCCGTCAAATGCGACCGTATCATTCTCACGCGATATCCGTACTGCCGCTTCTACGGCGGATGTGTATCAGATTAAGACGACGGTTGGCTATACCGCGCTCAATATTTTTGGTGTGACAGGTTCCATTCCGCTTGCCACGTGGTTTCAGCAGGATGAATATGCGGCGAGCCTTTCTGGTGCGGTCAAGCTTCCACGGACTTCGCCGGAAAATTATTCGCTTTTGCTCACTGGTTACGTTCAGGCAAATTTTTTCGTGAATGCGGACAATTCGTTTAAGACCGGCTTGGAAGGCTCGTTTGAACCCCCTGACAACTGGAGCGGAAAAATCACCGCTATTTGGAAACGACTTTCTCTTTCTTCGCCTGTGGTAAGCGCGATTACTTTGTTCCGCCCCAGCTACGATAAAACTTCCGCAAAACTTACCCGCACTGACAGCATGAATTTGGGGGCGGCGCGGTCAAAAAGCACTACGGCTTCATCTGCCACGCAAAAATACAATGCCGAGTACACTCATGCGCTGGACATCGCGATAAACCGGTATATTACCCTGCACACATTGGTAGGTGGCTCATATGCCTGCACGTGGAATAAAATTGTTACGCTTACAGCGATGCTTACATTGGGCGGCACCATTCGGTTCTGATGATTTTCAGTCTTTCATCATGCGCGCTTTTGTGATTCGGATGCGCGGGTCTTTTTCCAGATGTTTTAGAATTGCTTCTTCCACTTTGCGCTTTTTGCTTTCGCCAAAATCAAATAAATCTGCCTGACGGGGGGTGTCAATGGACTCCACGTTTTGTGCCGCTACTCCAAGCAATCGTATGCCTCGTCCGCTCTCATATTTTTTGTAAAAAATATTTTTTGCCCGCTCAAACATGTCGTCCACCGAAGAAATGTCCCGGTCGCTGGTCTCCTGAATGCTTACGGTTGTAAAATCTTCATAGCGAATTTTTATGCCGAGCGAATGGCTGCGAATTTTTTCCCTGAGAAGACGGAACATGACTGTGTAGCACAATTCAAGGAGCGCAGTCTCTATGGCGTAGCGGTCAGTTAAATCATATGCGTAAGTGCTTTCTGAACTGACAGAATGGCTTTTTGCGGGAACAAAAGTGTCGTTGTCCAGACCGCGCACTGTATTGTATAAAAAGGCACCGCCTGCAGGTCCGAGAATGCCCGAAAGAAAACTGAGCGAATGCCGGTGGATTTCTTTTGTGGTGCGAATGCCAGCATCGTTGAGGCGTGTCAATGACTTTTTTCCGATGCCCCAAACTTTTTCCAGCGGCAGATTCAGCATAAAAGATTCTTCTTCGCCGGGCGCAATGGCATACAGTCCGTCAGGCTTTTGCAGACCTGATGCTATTTTTGCGAGATATTTTGTCGTGGCGATTCCTATAGAAACCGTAAGCCCGGTTTTTTCAAGGACTTCGGATTTGATTCTTTTTGCGGTTTCAATTGGTGCGCCAAAAAGTCGCTCTGTGCCGGTCAGGTCGATAAACGCTTCGTCAACGCTCATTTGTTGCACGTCGGGCGAATAATTTTTGAAAACAGCCATAACTTCCTGCGATTTCTCATGGTAGCGTTCCATCCTTCCGTGCACGTAAATGCCGTTTGGGCAGAGACGCACTGCCTGCGCAAGGGGCATGGCTGAATGAACCCCGAATTCGCGCGCCTCGTAGGATGCCGTGGAGACGACTGATCTGCGGTCTCCCGGTTTTCCGCCTACGATAACAGGTTTTCCGCGCCATTCCGGGTGGTCAAGCTGCTCGACGGAGGCAAAAAATGCGTCCAAATCGACATGCAGAAAAACACTTTGCATTTATTCGCCTCCTACAATCATGAGCGCGTGAGTTTCTTTTCTGAAAATATTTTCGTCTTCAGTAGCATACCATGCGGTGACGAACAGACGTGCGGCTTCTTTTGCGTCCGTCGCATAGTCAATGGTGATGGTGCGGGGCGGATAGTCGGGGATGGTAAAGAAAGCGGTCTTAATCTCTTCGTTGACGGTGTAATCGTAGGTGGAGTCATACAGCGGCAGGCTTCCTTCTGACGAAATGACCGCCTCGTATTTCAACACATCGATTTTTGACTTGATAGTGATATGCCTTGTGGTCATGTCCAAAAATTTTGTTTTGCTCGCGCTGAGGGTAAATGAATTATTGTTTTCGTTGATGATGCCTTGTTTCTGAAACATGCGCGTGCTGAGTACGTGATTTGAAATTGTTGCCAGCGTTGCGACAGAAATCAGCAGAATTGCTACGACGACACCCATGGAAATGCTTTCGTTTATCAGAGTTCTTTTGAGTGAGAATCTGTTTTCCACAATCGTCAGCTGAAGACGGACAATCATTCTGAGCCACATAATGAGGAATGGGAACATCAGCAAAGCGAACAGCAAGTTGACAAGCGGTGTGCAGGATGCGAGCTGCTGTAAATTGTAATAATGACCGTAGCGTATCATTTGGTATACATAGGGAACGGCCGGAAACAACATCAGCAGCACGGAAAGCATCAGCGGTACAATTCGCACGGATTTTCGCGCGACATAAATGCACAAGTATTCAATCAGAAAGGTGAGCGAAAAAATCAAGTCAACCGTACTGAAAATAAAAACATTGCTGATTCCGATGAGATAGATAAAGTAGCCATGGGTGAACTGCACTGAGTATACACGCAGATATTCCTGCACACCAAAAAGAACAGCGTTGAAAAAAAGCGCGAAAATCAGCTTGATGCCAATCTGCACGATAGGAGAAGCTTTTGCCAGCAGGGGAATGTGAGCGCAGACGGTCTGACCCAGCCACAAAGAAAAGAATGTGACGGCAATGGTGAGCGGAATAAAGAACCATGAGCGCGCAAAATCTTTTCTGTAGTCCTCACCATTTTTTCCTTTGAACGTGGATGTGCAGAGCAAAAGCAGCAATGTCATGCCCAAAATGAGCGTCGCAATAAAAAAGAAAGATTCTCCAAACCAGAAATCTCTTCCGAAAAACTGTAGAAAAAGATAATGGTTGTCCCACAAATCGCTGCCGTCCATGCTGTAATGGGTGACAAAATGCTGGAGCGCGGAAAAATCTGGTTCGCTCGTCAAATTGATGTCCAGCGCGGGAATGTTGTTGCTGATGAAGGCGTTTAACCGGCGGTTGCTGTTCAAAAGACCGAGCCGGTACAGCGAGGCGAATTTGTCCGCATAGGAATAGTCACTGTTTGTTTCAGCGTATGCCGCCGTTACCTGACGTGCAAGCCAGAGCGGGGTGGTTCGCCAGCGGTTTCCTATGTGCAGTTCTGTGACAGATGCGCTGTCAAAACGGACTGTAATCGCCGCGCTCCGTTCCGAATCTTCAAAATTGCGGGCAAAAGTCTCTGTTCCGGTGATGGACAGCGGCATTTGTACGGGCGAACGCTCTTGTGCTGAAAACAGAATGATGGTGCTGCATGAAGGCGGCGTTTTTTTGAGTTCAGCGAGAAAGGCGAGTACGGCATCGATATGGTCATAAGCATCTTCTTGCGTAAGGGCGATAATCAGCATGTCGCGGAGATTGTCTGCGGGCGAAGTGTTGTGCCGCGTCGAAAAATATACCAGGATATTGTAAGGATATTCGTCTTGTGCGGTGGCGGAAAGAGTCTCTTTTACGGTGTCATAGCCTTGTTTTGTCATCAGCGTTTCCAGCTTAGATGAAAGAGCGAGCCCCCTTGGTTGTGCGGCGATTTTTGGCACAAAAAATGTGGCTATGAGAAAGATAAAAAGAAACTTCGCTCTCATGACAAAGTATTATAGAACATTTTTCCAGTCTTTACAATGCGACTTTCTTTATATATAATGGTAAGATAAGGAAGACCCCATGAGCGGAATAGAAAAAAAATTTGTTCTCAAACTACCTTTAAAAGTGATTCTTACGGAGTCTGGTACTTCACATTTTATTACGGCAAATAAAAAACTTTTGCGATTTAAACTTGCTGATAACACAGAAGAGTACGGCATTTCTCTGAATCCATTTTCTCCCCAGTCGATTCAGAACATGATTTTGGTGGATTACATTTCCAAAATTGAAATCTCCATGTCAGAATTCGTTTCTTCCCGCCAAGAAATCATGGATTTGTCCAAGGTGATTGTCTATTCGCTTTTGTACAAACAGTTTGACCGTCAGGTGTTCTCTGAAATTATCAAATGTGACTGCGTAAAGAAGCATAACCGCTCAAATCCGTCCCAGCTGATTGACGACCGAACGCATCTGAGCGATAACCAACTCCGTCTTCATCTGGCAAACAAAGACTCTGCGATTCAAGCTTCACGAAAAGAAATCCTTGACCCCATCTGGAAGTCAATCATGGACAACAAGGAATTCTCTCCGGAGGAAAAAAATATCTATCTTTTGATGACTGAAAAATTCTTGAACCGTCTGAGCTTGATGAACTGGTACATCATCACAAAATTCTACAAGGATGATGGTTTTGCCCAGATGACTATCGCAATTCGTCATCTTCTGGCAGAATACATGGACAAGTCAAAGGTTGCGGAATACATTTCTATTTTGGTGATGGAGCTTGCCTTGAACAGCGAAAACACCAACATGAAAAAAGAAGCCCGCAATATGTACGGTGGTATTGATGACACCGAAGCTATGATTTATGACCCTGAAGTGCGTGAAAAAATCGTAGCGGAACTTAAACGAAAACATGAGCTCGTGTTCCTTTCTTGGAAACTTGGTGGCGGTTCTACGGCTATCGGTAAACAGGGACGTTTGCAGATTACTTTGTATAACAAGGATGACGAGTTTCAAGAAATGAAAGAGAATATCGAGTCAAAGTCTTCTGCTGACTTGAACCGCAAGAGTCTGATTGACTTTTATCGTGAGCTTCCTGATGGCGAGCAGAGTACGGACTTGGGCATGTATTATTTCTCTTATCTTGATGATGCTTGTAAAAAAGTAAACGTCAAATTTGAGTCAATCGTAAACCAATTCTCTGCCAGCGATTTGACGGTTATCAATTTGGTGTTCAATTTTTAGGATAAACTGTGGTAAAGCGTTTTTTCTTTTGTCTGCCAATACTGTTAGCATTCTCATTTTTTTCTTGCTCAGATGCGAACCCGCAGTTGATTCTTGCGTCTGGCTCCATGGTGTTTGACTATGCTGACGAAAACAGTTTGCCTCAGACAAGAATGGCTGTGTTCGTTCAGATGGAAAGTGCGGTGCAGCGCGCAGATTCTTTGGAGATGGAAAGCCGTGATACAGGATATCACTGGCGTGTGTCGTCTCCTAAATTGTTCCAAAATGGCGAAAAAAAATGGGCGTGCTATACGAATATTCAACCGCCTGCAAAAGAAACGATTCCCGCCGGTGTGTATGATTTCCGCTATATTGATGCGACGGGTGAGGAAGCGATTTCCAGTTTCATTGTAGCTTATCCGAAAAATCTGCTGGAGACAAAAGCAGGCGATGTTCAAAAACTGTTGCCATCCGTTACAGAAAATCTTGCGCTGTATGACAAAAATAACGTGCTGATTTTTTTTGGAAAGACTCGGAGCAACTGGATTTCAAATGCTTCGATTTTACGGGATTATCCTAACGCGATTACAAAACGTCGTTGCCTTTCCGCAGATAATAATCGCGTTGTCTGCCTGATGCCGGAAGAATCCATGTTTGAAAAACAAAAGGAAACATCCCCAGATAATGAGGACGAAGATTCTAATGACTGATACAAAACCAAATGAAACGGGCGCGGAAGAAAATTCGTCTTTCCGCCGTGAAATCCGCACATTTGTGCTCCGCTCAGGTCATTTTACCAATTCTGAGCGCAAATACTATGAAGAACTGCACGACACTTTTTGTATTCCGTATGACAAAACGCCGCTGGACTATGTGAAAGTGTTTGGAAACAATAATCCTGTCGTGATTGAAATCGGCTTTGGCATGGGAAAGGCTACCGCGCTCATCGCTGAGGCAAATCCACAGATTAATTATATCGGCATGGAAGTGCATAAGCCCGGCGTGGGAAAATTGCTTGGTGAGATAAAAGAGCGTGGTCTAAAGAATCTGCGCATTATTGAGCACGATGCGATGGAAGTGCTTGCCGACGGCGAGATTCCCGATGAAAGCGTCTCTGCGTTTCACATCTTTTTTCCTGACCCCTGGCAGAAAAAACGCCATTGCAAACGCCGATTGGTTCAGCGTCCGCGCACCAATTTGCTTACCAAAAAATTGATTCCCGGTGGCTATCTCTACTTTGTGACCGATTGGCTTCCGTATGCTGAATTTGGTCTTGCAGAGCTTACGCAGACTGAAGGCTTGCGGAATAAATACGAAGGTTTTGCCCCGCATCAGGAATGGAGACCGGAGACGCGCTTTGAGCAGAAAGGCTTGGACGCAAACCGTGTGATAAAAGAACTCTTTTTTGAGAAGGTGTAGGACTATGACGTTATATATCAATGCCTGTGTGCGTAAAAATTCACGCACGAATGAACTCGCCCGATTTGTTCTTGCAAAACATGCTGATGCTGACATCCAGGAAGTGAATTTACAGGACGAACAGATTTTGCCACTGGACGAAAAAACGCTCCGCTTCCGTGATGATTGCATTTCATGCGGCGATTTTTCCGACCCGATTTTTTCCTACGCGAGACAATTTGCGCAGGCAGACGAAATCGTTATTGCCGCGCCGTACTGGGATTTGCTTTTTCCCGCGTCGCTCCGAGCCTATATTGAGCGCGTGTGCGTGGTGGGGGTAACCTTTGCCTACACGGAGACGGGAGTACCAAAGTCACTCTGCAAAGCAAAGCGGCTTACCTATGTGACGACAGCGGGCGGATTTATTGGCGAGCGTCATTTGGGATTTGACTACATACAGGCAGTTGCGACGCAGTTTTTTGGCATCCGCGATGTTTCCATGGTCAAGGCAGAAGGCTTGGATATTGCGGGCGCGGATGTGAATGCGATTTTGGAGCGGGCGAGAAACCTTGAGAAATAATAAAAGCCGAACTATTTTTACAAAAAAAGACTTTGAAATTATATAAAATCCGTGTTAAAATTTTACCCATGACAACAAAATTCAAAAGGAAATCGCAAATCATAGATATCGCAATTACCGCTGTGGCCGCTGTGCTCTCTGTGGGCATCATGCTGTATGCCATCAGTCATTTTGGAATCAGCGAGTCGTGGCCGGAATTGGTGCTGAATGTGTTCTACATAGCAAGCATTGTGATGATGGGAATGTACTTTTTTAACAAAATTGATACGCAGCGGTTCAACTATTTGGTTTCAGTCTGTTTGGGCATTACAGTGTTCCTTCGTGATATTGTGTTTGCTCCCCCTCTGTCCATTTACCCGCTCCATCTGGCTTGCCTTGCATTATCGGTGCTTTTGCTTGTCATGCTCACTTTCTTCTATTCACGTAGAGAATGGAAAAGCTATTCCAAACTGAATTTGTGGATGCTTTTCGTCATCGACACGGTCATTGCCACGCTCTACAACATTGATATCTATCTGGAACCCATCAACGAATACACGGACTATCTGCTCGTTGAAATATGGATTCGTCCAACCATAATTTATGGGCTTGTGGCGTGTTTTGTTTCGGAATCAGAATAAAAAAAATTAACAGAGTGTCTCAATCTGCTAAAACAATGATATAATACTAATACTTCTAAGGAGTTTTTATGAAAACGACAAAGAGAATACATCGTTTTGTGACATTGGTTTTGCTCGCATCCTTTGCGGCATTTGGACTTGTATCTTGTGCGCGGTCGTCATCTGTGGCGGATAAGGATACGTTGTTTCAGGTTGCAACGCTGCAATCGCTCATGCTCGGCTATTACGACGGCGTTTCTACGGTGGGCGAGTTAAAGCAGAACGGCACAATTGGCATCGGCTGTTTTGAAGGCGTAGACGGTGAGCTGATTATGCTTGACGGCACGGTGTATCAGGCGATTTACGACGGAAGCATAAAAACGCCCGATGACTCGGTAAAAATTCCCTATGCTACAGTCAGTCCGTTTGAGAACGACATTTCCACACAGTTGAAAAATATTGATTCGCTTGAAACGCTCAAAAAGCAAATGTCTGCTATCGTCGAAAAGAACGGCAGAAATCTCTTTTACTTTGTCCGTATTGACGGGGACTTTGATTCGGTCAATTTCAGAAGCGAGTATGTGCAGAAAAAGCCGTATAAGCCGCTTGCGAAAGCCATGGAAACCGATCAAACCTTCTTTGACCTTACCAATGTTTCCGGCACGATTGTCGGACTTTACTGCCCTGACTACATGGACAAATTGAATACCCCCGGCTGGCACTTCCATTTTATCACCGCTGATAAAAAAATGGGCGGACACCTTTTGGACGCACAGGCGGCGACTCTTTCTGCTCAGATTGATACGACGACATCATTCAAGATGATTCTGACTGAAGATGAAGCCTTCCAAAACGCAGGACTTACCGCTGATTTGACCAAAGATATTCGCGCGGTTGAAGTAAAGTAAAGGATATTTATAAGGCATGAGAAAGAGATAGCAGCATGCAAAAGAGGAGGACTGCATGAAGAAAATACTGCTTGTGTTTAGTTACATCATGTTGCTTACGTGTTTTGGATGTAAAACAACAGAAACGGTTATGAAAGACATTACAAAAGAAACTCAAACACTCGACATGGAAACACTTGGAAATGCCCGTGAACTTGGAGGGTATGTTACGGGCGACGGTCGCACTGTAAAGCGGGGCGTTTTGCTCCGTTCAGCTCAACCGAACAAGGCTAGCCAGAACGACCTGAAACGTCTGCGGAATGTCTATCATCTTGCGACTATCACTGACTTCCGCATGAGTTACGAGCGTGAAGCAGAGCCGAATCCTGTGATTGAAGGCGTAAGTGACCTGTGGTGTCCGATTATCGATGAGAATAAGCTGCGTGCGAATGTCTCTGGCGAAAAAGCCGCTGATATAACGCAGGCAAAAAGCACGTTTGACCGTCTCCGTATTGCTGTGGAAAGCGGTATGGTGAACGACAAGATGTATATCGCATTTCTCTCAATGGAGCAGGGAAAGAAAGGCTACACTGAATTTTTCAGGCAGCTTCTTGCGCTTCCAAAAGGAAAATCGCTTCTCTTCCATTGTACACAGGGAAAAGACCGCACAGGGCTTGGCGCAATGCTTATTCTTAGTGCGCTTGGTGTGGGAGAAGAGACTGTTATGCAGGACTATCTTCTCACAAACACATTCAACGCTGCGCTCATCGAAAAAGAACGCGCTATGCTTTTGAAAAACAATCTTCCTGAAGAAATGGTTGAAACCTATCTTTCTGTCATGGACTATGTGAATCCTGCCTTTATGCAGAATGCACTGGACTGGCTCAAAAAAGAATACGGTTCTGCTAACGGCTACATACTTAAGGAACTTGGGGTTACGGAAAAAGACATAAAAATTCTTCAAGAAAAATTTCTTGAAAAATAAAAGGAGAGCAAATGAAATCAGTGGTAAAAAACGAAGAAGTCACAATTTTTCTTGAGGGCAGAATCGACACGAACAATTCTGCCAAAATCGAACAGGAAATTAGCGATATCATGGGCGCAAATCCTGGTCTCACTCCAGAATTTGACGCTTCATCGCTTGAATATATTTCCAGTGCCGGGCTACGTATCCTCTTGAAAGTTGCAAAATCGACCGGTAAAAAAATCAAAGTTTTGAATGCTTCAAAAGATGTCTATGAGATTTTTGAGACCACTGGATTCACAAATATTCTTGATGTGCAGAAGGCTTTGCGCGAAATAAGTGTTGAAGGCTGTGAGTTGATTGGCTCAGGCGGATACGGAAAAGTCTATCGTATAGACGAGGAAACAATTGCCAAACTGTATATTCCAACTGTATCGCTGGAAATGGTCAGGCAGGAGCGCGATACGGCGCAAAAAGCATTCCTGCTGGGGGTGCCGACCGCCATTTCTTATGATGTTGTAAAAAGCGGGGATTGCTACGGGGCGGTTTTTGAGCTTTTAAATGCGAAGACTGTCGCGCAGATTATCGATGCCGAGCCTTCCCGTGTTCAGGAGATGGGGAAAAAAAGTGCGGCGCTTCTCAAAGAACTGCATAAAATTGAGGTGAATGACAAATCGTTCCCGAACCGTAAAGAGGAATTGCTTGATTGGGCAGAAAAAATGAAGTCTTTTCTGGAACCTTCCGAAATCGAAACAATCACTGCCTTCATCAAATCAATTCCCGATGCAAACACATTCCTTCACGGTGACTTCAATTCAAAGAATGTAATGGTGCAGGGTGAAGACTTCGTTTTAATTGATATTGGCGATGCGGCTATAGGACATCCTGTATTTGATGTTGCTGGTCTGATTCTGGCATACGCCTATCTTCCAAAATCTCCTCTGCCCGATGAAGAAAAATATCGTCTTCTCGGCTTTCATCTTGAGGATGCTCCTGCCATGCTTTTTACAATGTTCTCTGAATATTTTGCAACAACTGATCAGACAGAAATTCAGAAAAAGATTGAAATGATTATGCCTTATGCAAATCTTCTGACCTCTTTCCATGGCTCAAGAAGGTGCAATTATAATCCTGACTATATTCAGCAGGTTACTTCGCTCGGAATACGACAGCGGCTTTTGCCTTCAATTTCGTCCCATAGTCCGTCACAAATGGATTGGAGGTTTTAATAACACCAGAGTTCACATGAAAAAAACATCCAAATTATTTTTATGCATGGTGCTTTCAGTTCTCGCTTTTGCGGGTTGTGCGAAGACGGAAAAAAATGTCGTCGCGCATCCGCTAAAATCCGCACGGGAAGGTTTTGCCATTTGGCCGATTACGGACGAATTGTTTGCCCGGATGAAGCAAGGTAACACATTCAAGGAAAACTGTATTGTTCCTCGCGAAGATTTACGGTATATCCAGGCGTTGCATAAGGATAAATACGGGAATGTGCACTTGGGCGAGATGGTCGTGCACTGTCTTATTGCGGAAGATGTGCTTGAGATTCTTGAAAAACTCTACGATGCGGATTACCCGATTGAGCGCATGGTGCTTCCCGACAATTATATGGCAGATGACGAGATTATGATGCGCGACAATAATTCTTCAAGTTTCAACTTCCGTTTTATCTCACACATCACGACGATATCAAAGCACGGGCTTGGCATGGCGGTCGATATAAATACCTTGTACAATCCGTATCACAAAATCGTGAAAAACGACGATGGTACGCAAACCGAAGTTATTGAGCCTGAAACGGGTAAGCCGTATCTTGACCGCACCAAGCCGTTTGACTACAAAATTGAAAAAGACGACCTCTGCTACAAACTTTTTATCGAAAAAGGGTTTGAGTGGGGCGGTGAGTGGTCAGACCGAAAAGACTATCAACATTTTGAGCTTCCAACAAGCATAACACGCGAATGGTCTGAAAAATACCAGAAAAAATAAAGCAGGTGGGACAAAAACATCCATTATGACAAATTACCTCATCGATTTGTATCAAGGGGACTAGAATAGGGGAAAATATGGCAGACTTATTTGACATTGACGAAAGCGCGCGCATCAGTGAACTTGCGACGCTCATAAAAAAATACCAGGACTCATACTACAATGGCGAGGGCGAAATTTCCGACGCAGAATTTGACGCGCTTTGGGATGAATTAAAATCGCTTGACCCGACCAATCCGGTTTTACAGCGTGTGGGCGCGGACAGCGGAAATTTTGCCAAACGTGAACATGTCATGCCGATGGGAAGTCAGGAAAAGGCGGCGAACCCGGAGCAGTTTTTGGCGTGGACGAAAAATCATGCCTACGATGAATATCTTGTGGAATACAAACTTGATGGCGCGTCGCTTGAACTGCAATATGTTCGGGGTGAATTACAGCATGCGGTGACGCGCGGTGACGGAACGATTGGCGATGACATCACACAGAACGCAAAAAAAATGCAGGGTGTGCAGAGCGCATTGTTTGATGCGAACGGAAACAGAGTTGATTTTACAGGCGGCATCCGTGGCGAAGTGATTATGACGCACACCGTGCACAAAAGCCTGTACGCAGACAAAGCAAATTGCCGGAACGCTGCGAACGGACTTATGAAGCGAAAAGATGGCACGGGAAGCGAAAATCTTGTGCTGATGACCTACGATGCTTTGGCGACTTCTGGTGCGAGTCCTTTTTCCGATGAAGAGGGCAAAATTACGTGGCTCAAAAGCATGGGGTTCAAAACTTCTCCGCTAAAAATCTGCAAAACGCCGGAAGATGTGATTGAATATCGCGCCGAAGTGATGGAGACTCGCAAAACTTTGGACTACGACATTGACGGTCTGGTCATAAAAGAGCGCGCAATCAACCTTGAAGATGCCCAACGCGCCCGTCCTGACAGACAGATTGCATTTAAGTTCAGTTTGGAAGAAGCGGTGTCTGTCTTGCGCGAAGTGGAGTGGAGCGAAAGCGGCGCGACTTATACGCCGGTCGCTATTTTTGACGAAGTTCAGTTAAACGGCACCACTGTTC
>JAFSTK010000034.1 GCA_017450535.1 Treponema sp. | reverse complement strand
TAATTGTGTTTTAACGCCTGCTCATCGCCCAGTTCCAGGTTTGCGTCAGAGTTTTTTGGGTCAATGGCGAGAATTTGTTTAAGGAGAGCGGTTTTTGTTTTGGAATCACCCTTGCTTTTTGCCACCATCACATTCAAGCCGAGAACGTCCACATCTTTTGGGTTTGCGGCGAGCAGCTCTTTTGCCAATCCTTCCGCCTCGCCTGTTTTTCCAGATGAAAGCAGAAGGGAAGCTTTGAGCGTCTGCAGCTCAGAGTCGTTCTGCATACTTGCGGGCATGGTATCAAACAAAGCCAACGCCTTTTCCGTGTTGCCAGATTCCAAAGCCGTGCCCACATTCTGTGCAAATTTCACTTCGGGGGGCACTGTAGGTGCCGGGGAAGCAGGCTTTTTTGAGGAGGAAGCCGTAAGCTCGGTCTTTTTTTCAGTCTGTTTTATTGTTGACCTTGGCGCAACTTCAGTTGAAGCACAAGAAAGCATCACAAACACAACGGACGCTGCAAATGAAAACAATACTTTTTTATAAAACATGAATTTTCTCCCACATCAATACTTTATAGTATAGTTGAAATTATCGCAATCATTAGCTAAACTATGCAAAATGTTACGACATCCTATAAAGAAAGTTTTTGGTCTCTCTGTCTTTTACAGTATTATCATTATCGGCATTTTTGTGCTCCAGTTTAAGAATGAGTCTGTCATTTCTCGCAATATTGGGCTTCTCAGATTTTCCATGGCAGAAACGCAGGATTCGCAGGGACACATGCAGTTGAAGAATACCATGCAGGTCTCTTTCAAGGGCATCTCGTTCACGGCCGACAGCGCAAATCCCGCTTATCTCAAACTGGCCGGCATCAAAGACCCCAAGCCGCTCGTCCTCACCTCATGGAGTCAGCCTGACCCGCTTTCATGCACATTCTATTTTACAGATGAGACATCTATCACCTTTAAGACCAGCGATTCTACTCAAAAAGAAGGATTCTCCATCATAACACAACTTCCTGTTGAAGCAGAATATTTGTCGCTCTCGTACAAGACCGCAAGTGGATTTTCCGTTACCGAGCAGTCAAAAAATCGTCATCTGATTGCCTCAAAACATGCCATGTATCAGATAAATGCCCCGGAAATCAACCAAGGCGTTTTTTCATTTACCAACACAAACAATATCGCCACATATACCGCTTACAAGCCTGAATCCCGGTTTACCTTCCAGTCCGTTCCGTTAGATGTGCAGCTTGGCTCAAAAGAAGCCTATGCAGAGACGCTTAAACGGCTGGAAAACAGCATCGCATCTATCAGCAGCACCGTCATGCAGGACGCGACCATCTTTACTGAAAACACTGCGGTCGCCTACATAGCGGAAATGGCAAAACGCGGGCACTATGCCGAAGCAGTCGAAAAGATTCCGGAATCACTCCGCCACAGCTCACGCAGAACATATGTCTCCGCGCCATTCCTCGGTTCACTTGTCTCCATGAACCAAAGTTTGGTGATGATTAACAACAACATGAAGGAGATGATTCAAAACGCGCTCGCACAGAAAAACATGGACATCTTTAGCGTAGGCGCAATTGCCGATTACATGCTCAGAGAAGACACAAACAAGGACGTGCAGAATCTGGCCGCTATGGTATCCGCCCTTTCTGATTTCGCGCCGACGCTCTCACAGGCAACCGGCATCCTCGATGTCTATCTTGTGCTAGAAAAAGCAAATTCTCCGCTGGCAAAAAATTTCAGCAATGTCGTGCCTGCCTGTCTGGAAACGATTGAGCAGCATTGTTCCTTTACCAATGATATGTTGCATCTGTCTGAAAAAGAAGCGAAAGTCTCTCTGCTGCAGGCAGTGGACACCGGTTTTGCGGTGTTGAACTACGGCATTCAGTCCGGCTCATCCGAATACGAAATCTGCGGACGGCTGATTATCAACTCTGCCTTCGCCACTTCTCCCGAACATGACGCCAGAACGCTTGCCGAAGTGTATTCCATTCTGATGGCTGACAACACTTTCTATCCGCATTATGCGATTCTTGAAAAAACTGCTGACCGTACCATCTGGGCTTGGACGTGCGCTCAAGATATCGTCTACACAGAAAGCAATGACAAGACGACAGCGACAATTTCTATAACTTTCCCGGATAAAGAGTCGCACTATCTTATCATCCACGGGGTAAAACCGTTCTTTAACATTGAAATTTATGGCATCTCATTCCACACGGACGCCCGATTTGAGACATACAATTCTTCTGGCTACGTATACAACGAGCAGACTCAGACGCTGTTCTTAAAGTCACGGCACAAGATTGGTCGGGAAACCATCAAGCTGTTCTACACGCGCCCACAACCAAAACCTGCTGCACCGGCACCAAAACAAACAAATACGGCTACCCCTGCTCAGCAACAGCAAGAACAAGAGCCTGCTCCTGCGCCTTCTACAGATGAAGACGAGCAGTCCGACGAGTAATGCATAAACGGTTTAAAAAATAAAATAATTTTCTTTAAATTTAAACCATTTTTAAAAAAGTATGCTATAATGAAAATTGACGACTAAACTAAAAGTCTTGGAGTTTTTGTGAACAAGCGCGACTTTCCTAAGATTCATTTTTATGATCAGGATTTTGTAGACATCTATGATAAAACATGGGCATGGCTATCAAATTTCTGGCTGAACGGAAAAACAGGAGAACTCTCTCCCGATGGATATTTCATTTATCCAAATTCGGATCAGTTGGTGATTGATCAGTTCGATTCCATATTCTCATCTTTTTTCCTTGTCTACTCAAACCGGAATTTTCCTGCGAACCAGAACCTGGACTTTTTCTATGCGCACCAGGAGGAAAGCGGTGCAATTCGTTGGCGATACAATGTCGTCACCGATGAGCCCATAAAAGACCACTCAAACCCACAGGAAGTGGGGCTTCCGCTTTTTGCATGGGCAGAATTCAATTTGTACCATAAGTCCGCAAACAAACGCCGCATCAAAGATATTATGCCGGTGCTGCAAAAATACATGGACTGGATTGATAAGACTTTTAAGCAGGAAAACGGTTTGTATTCCGCGCCGGTGTCTGCCAGCACAATGTTCAACTCTCCGCGACAAAATGTCTGCTATCCGGTGGACTTTAATGCGGCAATCGCAATCAATGCGGCGCACATGAGCGCATTGGGAGACATCCTGAACGACAAAGAGTTGAGTTTCCAGTACAAACGCATGTACTTTAGTCTCAAAACCCGCATTAACTCAATGATGTGGGACAATGCGACAGGCTTCTATCATGACTTGGACAAAGAGGGAAACAGACTTCCGCTCAAAACAATTGCGGGTTTCTGGCCGCTTCTGGCAGAGATTCCCAATGCGGACAAAGCGGATGCCCTTATCACGCATCTCTCCAACCCGACGACATTCGGCACCGACCATCCTTTCCCCACTTTGAGTGCGGACAGCGCAGAATTCTGCGAAAACGGCGAGGCATTCTGCGGAAGCGTTTATCCCACATTCAATTTTATGGTCATCAAAGGATTGGAAAAATATCAGCATTTTGACCTTGCGCGCGAATGTTCTATCCGCCACTTGTATTTTATTCTGGAAGGTCTTTCTCCCGCTTCCGGCGAAAAAGGCGATTTGTACGAAGCATACAATCCTTGCAGAGAAGGTCCCGCTGCGTGCAAAGACAATCCAGACTTCCCCCGTAAGCGATATGTGGCGAGTGTCGGACTTTCTACCATTGCGCTGATGATTGAAAATGTCATCGGATTAAGCATCAGTCTGCCCCGCAAGACCGTCGATTGGATTATTCCCAATCTGGAAATCATGGGCATTGAGAAACTCTCACTCAAACGCAATCTGATTACGATTTTGAGCAACAAGAGCGCGCGTGGCTGGGAAATCCAGATGGAAAGCGAAAAACTGTACTACTTTACGATAAATATTCTGAACCAGAAAAAGAAGACTTTGCCGATTCCTTCCGGCAAATGTTCAATGCTTATCGACAAGCTCTAGGCAAATGCTTGGTGACAAACAGGAAAAACAAATTGCATAAAAAATCCCGCTCATGCCGAGCGGGATTTTCATTTAGTTGTGCTCTTTAACAGTATTTGCTTTTTTTTCAGCAAACTCTTTCAAGCGGGTTTCCGCAAGTTTGTTGTCTGCGGCGGCACGTTTTTTCATGTCGTCCAAAGCAAGCTGCATATTGTTCACCATCAGGATAGGCTGGCGAGTAGCATCCAAAGCATCGCGCCAGAATGCGCCTTCGGGGTCAATCTTGTTGCGTTTAAGGGTAATCAATTCCATCGGCAAATACACGAACTTGTCATGTGTCAAACCAACGACACAGCGGGTCTTTCCAGCCATTGCCGCATGAACAGCATTGTTGCCCAAACGTTCGCACAGGATTGAATCGTTAGCCGTAGTGACCGCAGAACGAATCTGATAGCTGGGGTCGATGTATTTGAGATTTACGTGAATACCTTTTACCGTAAAGTAGTCGTTAATCTTGTCGCGCAAGAATGTACCGATGTCAGAAAGTTTTTTATTTCCGCTGGCATCCTTCTGGTTCAGGTTTTCCAACAACTCCTGTCCTGCGCCTTCAGCAACAACGATAACCGCATGATGGCGTTCGCGAATACGGTCTTCCAAATGTGCCAGGAATCCGTTCGGTCCGTCCAAGTCAAACGGCACTTCAGGAATCAAGCAGAAATTGGTCTCATGGCTTGCCAAAGTGGTTGCGGCGGCGATAAAGCCAGAGTCGCGTCCCATGAGTTTTACCAAACCAATGCCGTTCACCTGAGAATGTGCTTCCATATGAACTGCGGAAACAGCTTCTTTTGCCTTCTGAACTGCGGTCTCAAAACCAAATGAGCGGTCAAGGAAGAGCAAGTCGTTATCAACAGTCTTCGGAACACCAACGATAGCAACTTTCAAACCACGGCGGGCAGCTTCCTGAGAAACTTCCAACGCACCACGCTGAGTGCCGTCGCCACCGATGATAAAAAGCATGTTGACGCTCAAAGATTCAATCGCGTCACAAATGTCGTTTACACGGTCTCCGCCGCCACGGCTTGTGCCCAAGAATGAACCACCAATTTTATGAATATCATCAACAACTGCCGGTGTCAAATCAATCGTATCAAAGCCCTGCTCAGGGAAAAATCCCTTAAAGCCAAAGCGGAATCCACGGATTTTCTTTACACCGTAGCGATACCACAGACAGCGAACGATAGCGCGGATAACGTCGTTCAAACCAGGACACAAACCACCACAAGTACAAATACCTGCAGTTACGTGCGCCGGGTTAAAGTAAATGTTCTCGCGCGGACCTGCCTTCTGAATCAAATTTGTTTCATTCAGCGGGTCTTCGGGGTTTTCATTTTCCATGAAGACGTTCACCTTGTAGCGAACAAACGATGAGTCCTTTACATAGTTTGCTTTGAAGTCGCCATGCTGACGTGAAAGCTGAATTGGAGATGGAACTTTGCACGGTCCCAACTGGTCAATAGTAAAATCGAATTTTTGATCCATTTCTGCCATAAGAGTTTTCCTTAAGAAAAGATTTCTTGTATTTTACCTTAAATCGACACTTACTTCAACTTTTTACTATTTTTTTTCATCATTTTTTTTAAAATTTTGTACTTTTTTGTATTTTAGTGCCTATAACAATATGTATGAAAAAGGAATCATTATTCGTTGAAGGCGAAGACTATCCTGCGCAAAGTGCTGATGACGAGACGGCAGAGATGGACTTTATGACTCAAGCCGCCCACAATGCGTTTGGCGTGCGTTATCTCTTCGCATGGCAAAAGCTGGTGATAGCCAATATTCTCGACAGTGCCGCCGCAATTGAAAAAGGAGAAGCCGCATACGATGAGAAAGAAGGCGACTTTGTTTGCCGTGGCAGACAAATTGTGCTGCTTCCCACCGGAGCGGGAAAATCAATGTGTTTTCTGGTGCCAGCATTGTTGCTTCACGGGCCAAGTCTTGTGCTGTACCCGCTCCTTGCGCTCATGTCAGACCAAGAGCGGCGCATGAACGAAGGAAATCTGGGTGCGGTCATGTTCAAGGGCGGGCAAAGTGATGAAGAGCGGGAAGCAAATTTTGCCAAGCTCAAAAGCGGACAGGCGCGCGTCATTTTGGCAAATCCCGAAGTGCTCCAAAACGAAGCGTTGGTGCGTCGGCTTGCAGACTGCCATATCGCGCACATTGCCATTGATGAGGCTCATTGCGTAAGCGAATGGGGAGACAGTTTTCGACCCGCATATCTCACGCTTGGCGAAATAATCAAAAAACTGGGCGTGCAAGTGGTGACGGCTTTTACGGCAACCGCAAGCCCGCCCGTGTTGCAGCGAGTGAGCGAAGTGTTGTTTGACGGAAACGCGCATCTGATTCAAAGCGACAGCGACCGCGCAAACATTCACTACGAAGTGCGCTATGCCTACGCCAAGCAAAAGGCTGTTCTCAAAGCCGTGCAGGAATTGGAAAAACCGCTGATTGTCTTTTGCGGCACCCGTCCCCGCACCGAAGGAATGGCACGGCTTTTGGCGGAATATTTTGGCAGAGAGCGCGTCCGATTCTACCATGCAGGTATGACCAAAGAGGAAAAGAATGCGGTGGAACAATGGTTTTTCAAAAGTGACGATGGTATTCTCACGGCCACATGCGCGTACGGCATGGGCATGGACAAACCAAATGTAAAGACGGTCGTGCATTTGGACGCGCCTGAGCATCTGGAAAATTTTGTGCAAGAGGCCGGCCGCGCGGGTCGTAATGGGGCAAATGTAAAATCCGCGCTCGTGTGGAGTCATGCTGATGACGTGCGTTACAGGCAGGCTCCCGTTGGCAGCCGCGAAAAACTGATGGGTGGCTATGCGAGAAGCCCGACGTGCCGGAGGCAGTTTATTCTGGACAGTTTTGCCGCAGAAAAAACAACGTGCAACGGCTGCGATATTTGCGATGCAGAGCGCGCGGGCAAAACGCTTGTTACCACTGCCGAGGATGCAGAAATCGTCTACCGGTTTATCAAGAAAAATCGTCGTCTCTATGCGCGCAAAGAACTGACCGCCCTTTTGGAAAACATTTTGAATAAGCACGACAGAAAAATCTTCGGCATCAATGTGTGGGAAAGTTCAGATGTGCAGGAAATTCTTTCTCAGCTCATTTCCGAGCGGCGCATTCAGATTTTGACTGGACTTTGGGAAAATCACGTGGATATTTGTGCGGGCAAAACGAATAGTCTGCTTGCGATTATTCCGCGGGGGCAGCGGCACCGTCTCCACCTTCTGCGGAGGCATTTTCGGCGGCTGGTGCGGGAGCTGCAGTCACGACTTTCTTAGCCTTTACCGGGCGAGGCTTCTTGTGATAACGCGCCACAAACCACACAAAATTGACGTACATAAACACGACAATCGTACAGATGATGACGGTTTTATTGGTGAGAACGCCCTTCAAAACAGGAATCAATTGGCCAAGCATAGTTGATTATCGGCAAAAAACTATCCTGCGATGAGACAAAATCTGCTGGACAGCCATAACAATCGCAGGCAACGCTGCACGGTTTGTTCTTATATTTACAAAACAGACGTTTTCTGTCATATTGTCAAAAAGCAAGACGGCTCGTTACCTCAGCATAACACCGCTTACGCAGTGCTAAAGGAGAAGCTTACAATGTGTGCAACCGGCTGGTCATTATTACCACCATTGCTTTCAATAGCCCTTGTTCTGTTTACAAAAGAAATTTATTTTTCTTTATGCGTCGGTATTCTTACTGGAGCTCTTTTTGCCACAGGATTCAACCCCATTGCAACAATGAACCTTATTGTTGTAGACGGACTGTCTGCATCGGTAGCCGCGCTTGCGGGAAATTTTTGCTTTCTGGTCTTTTTGGGCGCACTGATTCATCTGCTCACTATTTCTGGCGGAGGCGCGGCTTTTGGCAGATGGTCGGAAAAACACATTCATTCTCGCAGAGGCGTTCAATTTGCGACATTTCTTTTGGGAATCCTTATTTTTATCGATGACTATTTCAACTGTCTTACCGTAGGCTCAGTTATGCAGTCTGTCACGGACAGGCAAAAGATTTCACGCGCAAAACTCGCCTATCTGATAGACGCAACAGCGGCCCCCGTCTATATTATCATGCCAATTTCATCTTGGGTGGCGGCTGTTTCTGGCGTAGCAAACGACATGAACACAGGCATAAGCGGCATTCAACTTCTTATGAAGACAATTCCGTACAATTTTTATTCCCTGCTCACCTTTGTGTTTATCATCGCGCTTATCACCATGCAGTTTGACTATGGAAAGATGAAACTTTCTGAAATGAATGCCCTGCTGCAAAAATCTGCGGACGGCAAAGATGAAAACTCAACGCAGAAAAACGGAAAAGTGATTGACCTTGTGCTTCCCGTTTTCGTGCTCGTCGTTTCGTTTGTCTTTGCCATGCTGTATGCCGGCGGCTTTTACGGAAAAACGGCTTGGGTCGGGGATGAGAACAGCGGAAATATCATCGCATCGCTGGGCGCAACAGACGCATTCATCGCGCTTCCCATGGCATCGCTTTTTACGCTCATTTTCTCATGCATTTATTTTTCAGCCCGAAAAACCATCAACTTTAAGGAGATGGCGAACAGTCTTCCCAAAGGCTTTACGGTGATTATTCCTTCAATTTTGATTCTGACACTTTCCGCCACTTTAAAAACGGTGACTACAGACATGGGCACAGCAGAATTCGTGCATTCAATTATGGCGGACGCATCTGGTAGTTTATACAAGCTTTTGACTGCGGTCATCTTTGTGGTTTCAGTCGGGCTTGCCTTTGCGACGGGCACGTCATGGGGCACATTTGCAATTCTTATTCCCGTCGTTGTGGCTGTCTTCCCGAATGACAGTTCGCTGCTGATTATTGGCATTGCCGCTTGTCTTGCTGGGGCTGTCTGCGGAGACCACTGCTCACCCATTTCAGACACCACCGTTATGGCATCGGCCGGAGCAGAGATAGACCATATTGAGCATGTAGAAACGCAGCTTCCGTACGCGCTGACAGTTGCCGCTATAAGTTTTGTCACCTACATCATCGCAGGATTTTCACATAACTGGGTTCTTAGCCTTGCTGTCGGCACCATTCTTACGGTTGCCACATTGTTTTTACTCAGAAATCTTGGAAGGAAAAAAGCGAAATGAAAACGATTATGATAGTATGTATGGTTCCTGATGAACGGAGCGATATGGCATTGCTTGAAGCGCATAAACTTGGTTATAGGACGGTTTTTTGTAGCGATGTAGAAAATCAGCACACTCGTGATGAGGCAGACGCATATTACGTTGTTGACTGGAACGATACAGAAACTTACATAAAAATTGCGCAAGAAGAAAAAATTGGCGGCATTGTGGGACTTTCTGACAGCGCAATGCTGCCTGTCGCCCGTGTTACAGAGAGACTTCATCTGCCCGGTTCTCCCGAAAGCAGCATGATCTCAAAGCATGCTTTCCGAGATTTGCAGAAGTGCGCAGGAGATGAAGTGTTTTGTCCGGCATATTTCGTAACTGACTCCGTGCAGACCGCTTTGCAAAACATTGAAGGCGTGCATTTTCCCGTAATCATAAAGCCTGTTTTGTGCGGCGCATCTTATGGTCAGACCGTAATTAACAGCGCAGAAGAACTTCCGTCCGTTGGCAACGCTTGTGTTTGAGTTCGGTTCAATTGAAGAACTTGATGCTGCCTGCAAGAACATTGAGCAGTCAGTATATGCGGTCATACGATAGTCAAAAGAAGTTTTTCGTATGGAGCAGACAAAACCTCGGTTTCTGGTAAAAAAAATCTACTCGATTCTGCGTTCAGTTGTTATCGTGGAAATTGTCTCATATGTTGTCTCTCTCACTGATACCGCAATCGCTGGTCTATGCCTTGGAAAAGAGGCGTTCGCGAGCGTCGGACTTCTTACCCCCGTCGTATTGTTTTCAACTTTTATCACCGCAGTCGTCAACTCAGGAACGGTCATACAGTATTCGTATTACGTCGGAAAATTTGACCGGGAAAAAGCAGATGACTATCTCAGACACGGACTTCTGCTTGCATCTGGTATAAGCATCGTGTTTATCACCTCACTGCTTCTGTTTAAGGGACGGTATATTGAAAGCCTGCATCTTTCTGCGACAATGGCACAGTATGTAGATGATTATTATTCCATCATTGTGTTCTTTTTCATGCTCGACATGGTCAGCTGCATACTGGATAATCTAACTATTGCTGAAGGAGGAGAGTCTTTTTCCGCAGTAGCAAATGTCATGCAAATTCTGGGAAATGTCATTCTGTCCGCATTGTTCGCTTTTTTGTGGGGCGTAAGAGGTATCGCTATTGGCTCTGTTCTTTTACAAGGGTGTATCTTAGGACATCTTTTATATTTGCGGCTGCTTCTTCAAGCGAGACTTCCATGTCGTGAGAATCAGTTATTATCTTTCGGGTCAAACTTTCGACGGACTTTAGACGGAATTCAAGACCTTCAAGATGAGCCTTTTCAGACTCGATAGATTTTAGGGCTGCCGTAATCGCAGGTTCAACTTCTTTTGCTTTTTGAAGCCTTTGCTCTGCAAGAAGAGTGGCCTGTGATTGCTCGGCGGTTTGCTGAACATTTTGCCCAGCCTGCTGGTCTTTGTCGGATTTTCCTTTGGCAAAGGCTGAGAATGCCAAAGCCGCAAAGATCAGAACAAGAATCTTTTTGAAAAATCTTTTGTTTCCCATTTTATACCCCTCGTTTGGTTGTCAGCAAACCGATTCTTAATAATTGGCTTCTTCCTATATGTCGCCGTTTGACGCAAGTACGCCAACCGTAGTGGCACCGGCGGCTGCTCCAAGACCGATTCCAACGCCGAGTCCACTCATTGTCGCCGTGGTGACACCTTTTAACTCCATGGCAACGCTAACACCGTCTGCAGGGCTGTTGAAAGGCTTTCTACAACACCGAATGTAGGATGACCCCAGGAAATAACACCTCCCGCAATGCCTCCGCCAAAACCGAGCGCGGCACCTATAGCAACACAACCAACAGCGATTGCCACACCAATAAGAAGTGTTTTCCAGTTATTCTTACATTATAATTATACGAAGAAGTTTGGTATAGGACTAAAAAAAATGGGGAAATTT
>JAFSTK010000007.1 GCA_017450535.1 Treponema sp. | reverse complement strand
GGTCAGCCACGTTGCGCCAGTACTGGAAGAAGTCATACACGCTTGTAAGATTCTTGTCCAAGAAAATCGCGCCTTTTTCGGTCTTGCCCATTTTCTTTCCGTCGCTTCTCGTAATCAGCGGGAATGTAAGACCATAAACCGTGTGCGCCGCATTCAGTTCTTCCGTGCCACCGAGTTTACGACGAATCAAATCTACACCCGCAGTGATGTTACCCCACTGGTCGTCGCCACCAATCTGAAGCTGGACATTGTGTTTTTGATGCAGGCAGAGATAGTCGTAGCTCTGCAACAGCTGATAGTTGAATTCAATAAATGAAAGACCACGCTCCAAACGCTGTTTGTACGCCTCAAACGAAAGCATCTTGTTCACGCTAAAGCATGAGCCGATATCACGCAAAAAGTCGATGTAATTCAAATCAGCAAGCCAATCTTTGTTATTCGCTGAGAATGCAGTCTTTCCGTCAAAGCCGATGAATTTATCAAGCTGAGCCTTGATGGTCTCCACGTTCTGGTCAATCTGCTCGTAAGAAATCATCTTGCGCATCTCAGTTTTGCCAGACGGGTCGCCGATACGTGCTGTTCCGCCGCCAATCAAAGCGATACCAATATGTCCTGCCTCACGCAAATGGCGCAGCGCAAAAAATGGCACCATATGTCCGATATGCAAACTCGGTCCCGTGGGGTCACAACCCACATAAAATGCGACCGGTCCTTTATCCATTAAATCTGAAAGTCCTTTTTCATCAGTACACTGCGCAAAAAATCCGCGCGCCTTTAATTCTTCAAGTGCTTTATTCATAATATTTCTATTTTACCGAGATTTTTTGATATATGCAACATTGAAAGGCTCAGTATCTTTATGCTATATTTTGTGTATGAACTATGGATTTTTCCGTGCCGCATGTGCAAGCCCATCAGTAACGGTGGCTGACTGCGATGCGAATGCGACTGAGATTATCAAAACAGCAAAAGAAGCCGCGGCAAACGGCGCACAACTGATTGTTTTTCCTGAGTTGTGCATTACCGCCTACACTTGCGGCGATTTGTTTTTGCAGAGGACGTTACTTAACGGTGCAATTGACGCGCTAAAAAAAATCACGCATGAGACGGCGGCTCTAGATGCGCTTATTTTGGTCGGACTTCCTTTTGCAGATAACGGCGCGCTTTTCAACGTGGCGGCAATTCTATTCAAAGGAAAGATTCTTGCGCTCGTGCCCAAAACCTATATTCCGACTTACAGCGAGTTTTATGAAAAGCGTCATTTTACAAGCGCAAGTCAAGACGAAATAAAATCTATATATATAGATGAAACTAACTCAGAAGTGCCGTTCGGAACGAACATTCTGATTGCGGACAGGAAAAATCCGTTGTTTGTGCTGGGAACAGAGCTCTGCGAAGACGTATGGGTGCCGCTTTCTCCGTCAGCACATGCGGCTTTGGCTGGCGCGACAGTGATTGCCAATTTGAGCGCAAGCAATGAGATTATCGGAAAAGCAGATTACCGCAGAATGCTCGTGGCAAGTCAAAGCGCAAAACTTGCGGCAGCATATTTGTATGCTGATTGCGGAAACGGTGAGAGTACGACGGACATGGTGTTTGCCGCACACAATATTCTCGCAGAAAACGGCACGGTACTTGCCCAGTCAAATTTGTTCTCTACTGGCGTGACGTATGCCGATTTTGATTTGGAGCGGCTTGCGCAAGAACGGAAGCGAGTCACAACATTTGCCGACTGCCAGAAAAATGAGCCGGCTGACTTTATGACGATTTATATTGACCTTGACACGGATGACGCAAATAATTCATCAGCAAAGGCAATTGCCCGCGCAGTTCCGCCCCACCCCTTTGTTCCCGCAGATTTAAATGCGCGTGAAGAACGATGCCGCGCGGTAATTGAATTACAGGCACAGGGCTTGGCAAAACGACTGCGCCACATCCACTCGCAGTGCGCGGTGATTGGATTAAGCGGCGGATTGGACAGCACACTGGCTCTTCTTGTCACGGCACGCGCATTCACCTTGTGCGGATTGGACACGTCGCTTATCCGTGCGGTAACAATGCCCTGCTTTGGAACGACAGACCGAACTTACAACAACGCATGTCTTCTTGCAAAAGAAACTGGAGCGTCGCTTCTTGAAGTGCCGATTGCGGACGCAGTTCGTCAGCATTTTAAGGATATCGGCCAGGATGAGAATGTGCATGATGTGACGTATGAGAATTGTCAGGCACGCGAGCGCACACAAGTGCTGATGGACATTGCGAACAAAAACAACGGCATCGTTATCGGCACAGGCGATTTGAGCGAGCTTGCGCTTGGATGGGCGACCTACAACGGCGACCACATGAGCATGTACGGCGTGAACACTTCGATTCCCAAAACACTTGTACGTCATCTGGTAAACTGGTTCGCCGATGACGCAAAGGGAAAAGGTCAGAATTCACTTTCTGCCGTGCTGACCGACATTCTTGCTACCCCCGTAAGCCCGGAACTTTTGCCCCCGGACGGAAAAAACATCGCGCAGAAAACCGAAGAGCTGGTAGGTCCGTATGAACTGCACGACTTCTTTTTGTATTACGTCCTGCGCTTCGGCTTTACGCCTGCAAAGATTTTCTACCTTGCGGAACAGGCTTTTATTGAGCAGCCCAAAGCGCGCGGAGAAGATGCCGTCTATGACAAAGCGACGATAAAAAAATGGCTCGTGTCTTTCTACAAACGGTTCTTTGCCCAGCAGTTCAAGCGCAGTTGTCTTCCTGACGGCGCGAAAGTGGGTACCGTAAACTTGAGTCCGCGCGGTGACTGGCGTATGCCAAGCGATGCAAGTGCGCGCCTGTGGGTAACGGAAGCGGAAAAATTGTAATGCTCTCATACGAACACGTCTATCACGCGGGAAACCATGCGGACATCTTAAAGCATCTCACCCTCACGCTGATTCTAAAGCGACTTTTACAGAAAGACAAGCCGTTCACGGTATATGACACCCATGCGGGATTCGGCGTGTACGAATTGACCGAGGAACGCGCGCAAAAGACGAACGAGGCGGAAAGCGGTATACGACGGCTTTTGCAGTCAGAAATATTTGACTTAAGTAAACATGAATCGCCACAGGTCATTACGGCAGAGTCAATGACAAACATTACTGAGCCCTACCTCTCCCTCTGCCGAGCATACGCCACGGAGCAGAAATATCCTGGCTCACCAGAAATCGCGCGGTGTCTTCTACGACCGACGGACAAACTGATTCTTTCCGAGTTGCATCCGCAGGCGATTGAGGTCCTGCGCCATACCATGAAAATCCCGCCACTTGCACTCAACACGAGCGAACACACACAGGCGCTTCAAAAAAAAGCATACGTCACGCCACAAATACATTTTCGGAACGGCTTTGAGATGATTCGCGCGCTCACTCCGCCCGCAACAAAACGCGGAATGGCTATCATCGACCCCAGTTTTGAAGAGGCGCAAGACTTTTCCGATTGTGCGGACACGATATGCGCCGTGCACGAGCGGTGGCAAAATGGCATTCTCGCGCTCTGGTACCCGCTTTTGGAACACCGCGCGACAGAAATTGCCCGCATGAAGCAACAGATTATTTCCTGCGCCGAGCGAACGCAAACAGAACCAAACATACTGGACATTCAGCTTGCAGTTCAGTCCCCGGAAGAAAAAACGGGACTTGCAAAATTGTACGGAAGCGGCATGTTCGTGGTAAACTTTCCGTATCAGCTGGACGAACAGATGGAAGCAGTATTGCCGTATCTCACCCGTGTGCTTGGAAATGAGAAGGCGACGTGGAGCGTGGAGAAGTTTTGAGGTGTGGTTCTTCTAAAAACACACCCTCATCCCCAGATTCACCGGGAAATTAATCGGCTTTACAAAAAATAAATCGCCGTCACCACGTTTCAGATTCACCCCAAAGTACGGATTCCATGCGGCTTGGGCGTAAAGTTCCAGATGGCGTTTCGCAAAGAAAAAATTTACGCCAACACCAGCACGCGCTCCCGTGTTGATGCCGTACGAATCTTCCAGTTCCATTCCGCCAGATATGCCCCAAAAGAAAAAATAATTGATGCAACGACAATGCGCTTTATACACAAACCAGTTGTCCGCCGTAATTCCCACGTACCATGGCTCCGGCTTTACTTGCAAGGCAAACACCCAGGGCGTATGATTTGAGGCAAGCGTTATCGAACTCCCCACAAAGGGCTTCAGACGGCCGTCCTTAAAGGTAAAGTCAGAAGACGAAGGCAGCTCCGAACGCAAAAATAAATCGCCCTGCACTCCAACGCCAACTTTTGCTGCTGCGGAAAAAATAATAAGCGAAAACAAAGCAGTTGCGACTAGGATTTTTTTCATCATGCGAATTGTAGCACAAGAAATTGCCAGATTCAACAGGATGCACACAGATAGAAAAGATGCGAGAGAATAAAAAAACTCTGTTTCATCCCTAAAATCCGTTTTATCCACTGCATCCTTTTGAATAGCACGACGATTTTCGCTATAATTTTCCCATGACCAATATCGAACGTTATTACAACAAGTTCAATGAGGAGCACAGGCTCACTACGCGGCACGGACAGGTGGAATTTGCCACGACGATGCATTTTATTCACGATTTTATTCCTACGCTGGCAGATGAGAACGGACACGTGCGGATTGCAGACATCGGCGCGGGAACAGGACGATATTCGGTCGCGCTTTCAGAAGAAGGTCATACGGTGACGGCTGTGGAACTTGTGCCGAAAAATCTAGCCGTGCTGGAATCAAAACATGCGAAAGTAAACTGTTGGCCGGGAGATGCGCGTGATTTGTCATTTTTGCAGGACGAGTCGTTTGACATTACGTTGGTTTTTGGTCCGCTTTATCATCTTCACACAGAGGATGACCGACTAAAGGCTCTTTCTGAGGCAAAACGGATTACACGGCATGGCGGACTGATTTTTTGCGCCTACGTAATGAACGAATACAGCGTGCTCACCTATTGCTTCAAGCAGAACCATATCGGCGAAGTGATGGCGAACGGCAAACTGACCGCAGATTTTCACACAAAAAGCGATGACGATGAATTGTACAGCTACCTCAGGCTGGAGGACATCAACGCGCTCAATGAAAAGACTGGCTTACAGCGCGTAAAAATCTTCGCCGCAGACGGAGCCGCCGACTACATGCGCCGGGAGCTGAACGCACTTTCTGACGAAGATTTTGCGCACTTTCTCGCCTACCATCTCGCCACATGCGAGCGTCCCGAATTATTGGGAGCAAGCTCGCATACGGTGGACATCTTACGCAAAGACTAATCCGCCCTCGCCTGCTTTAGCGGTGATTGTGCAATCCTCACCAAAGCGTCCGCCCAAAATCTCTTTTGCAAGCGGATTTTCCACATAGGTTTGCACGGCTCGTTTTACCGGTCGCGCGCCAAATGCAGGGTCGTAACCAACATCGCTCAGGAAATCGATTGCGCTCTGGTCGAAATTAAGCGTAATGCGGCGGTCAGCGAGACGGGCTTTTACTCGCTCAAGCTGATTCTTAACGATACCGCCGATGCAGTCTTTTGAGAGCCGGCCGAACATGACAATTTCATCAATTCGGTTCAGGAACTCCGGGCGGAAGGTCTGTTTTAAGAGCGCGTCAACGCTAGGTCTCACGGCTTTCATTTTTTCGTCAGTGTCGGCGTCCAAAATCAAGTCGCTTCCGAGGTTGCTCGTCATGATGATAATTGTGTTCTTAAAGTCCACCACTCTGCCCTGACCGTCGGTAAGGCGGCCGGCATCAAGTACCTGCAAAAGCACGTTGAACACATCCGGGTGCGCTTTCTCAACTTCATCGAACAAAATGACGCTGTACGGTCTGCGGCGCACTGCTTCCGTAAGCTGACCGCCCTCATCGTAGCCAACGTATCCCGGAGGCGCACCAATGAGTCGGGTCACACTGAATTTTTCCATGTACTCAGACATATCGATTCGCGTGAGCGCCTTCTCATCGTTGAACAAAAAGTCCGCGAGCGTTTTTGCAAGCTCAGTTTTACCCACACCTGTCGGTCCGATAAACATAAAGCTTCCAAGGGGTTTATTCGGGTCGTTCAAGCCCGCGCGGTTTCGACGGATTGCGTCGCTCACTACGGCAACGGCCTCATCCTGACCAATCACGCGCTTGTGCAATACGCTTTCGAGCTGCACATATTTTTGTTTTTCGCTCGTGAGCATTTTTGCAATCGGAATGCCAGTCCATGTGCTTACGACGCGGGCAATGTCTTCCTCAGTGACTTCCTGACGAAGCAAAGAAGTTGATACGCCATTGTCTTCAGCAGCATGACGTGCCTCGTCCGCTTTTTGTGCGGCGGCAAGTTCTTTTTCGAGCGCGGGAATCGTGCCGTATTTTAATTCTGCGGCTTTGTTAAAGTCACCCGCGCGCGTGTATTTTTCTTCTTCAAAATGCGCCTGCTCCAACTGCTCTTTGATTTTTCGGCTCTTGTCGATGTCAGCCTTTTCGTTCTGCCACTGAAGCCTCATCGCATCACGGTTCGCACTCACTTCCGCAAGTTCTTTCTCAAGCTTTTGCAAACGCTCTTTTGACGCGACATCATCTTCCTTGGAAAGAGACTGTTTTTCAATCTGAAGCTGCAGAATTTTTCGTTCAAGCTGGTCAAGTTCTGTCGGCTCACTTTCAATTTCCATTTTGAGCCGACTTGCCGCCTCATCCACCAAGTCAATCGCCTTGTCCGGCAAAAATCGGTTCGTAATGTAGCGGTTTGAAAGCGTAGCCGCGGCAACCAAAGCCTCATCGTTGATTTTTACGCCATGATGAATCTCATATTTATCGCGCAAACCACGCAGAATCGCAATCGTGTCCTCAACATTCGGCTCAGCGCAGTACACCTGCTGAAAACGACGCTCCAATGCCGCATCTTTTTCTATATATTTGCGATATTCGTTGAGTGTCGTCGCACCGATTGCTTTGAGCTCACCACGTGCAAGGGCTGGCTTAAGCAAATTGCTTGCGTCCATGCTTCCCTCGCTCGCACCTGCGCCCACAATAGTATGAAGCTCATCAATAAAGAGAATAATCTGCCCTTCTGATTTTACGACTTCGGTGATGACCGCCTTTAATCGCTCCTCAAACTCACCACGGAATTTTGCGCCCGCAACAAGGCTTCCCATGTCGAGAGAAAGGAGACGCTTGTTTTTGAGGCTTTCAGGAACATCGCCAGAAGCGATACGGCGAGCCAAGCCTTCCACAATTGCGGTCTTACCTACGCCAGGCTCACCAATGAGCACCGGGTTATTTTTCGTACGGCGCATAAGCACCTGCATCACGCGGCGGATTTCTTCGTCACGACCGATAACCGGGTCAATTTTGTCCTGGCGGGCACGAGCCGTCAAATCAGTGCAATATTTTTCCAGAGCCTGCATTTTGCTTTCGGGGTCCTGGCTGTCCACGGTCTGATTTCCGCGCACGGCTTTTAACGCCTCAAGAATCGTCTGCTTGGTGATTCCATACTGACGGAGCAAATCTCCTGTCCGTCCGTCACTCTGCGCCATCGCAAGCAAAATATGCTCAACAGAAAGGAACTGGTCTTTTAACTCGCCCATTTCTTTTTCAGCCTTGGCAAGCACTTTCTGCGCCTCACCCGAAAGCTGCATCTGCACATTTCCCGTCACCTGCGGGTAAGTATTCAAAAGATTTTTTGCGGCGGCAAGCAAATCGCCTGTCTGCACGCCAATGCGCTCCACAATCGGAACCGTGATGCCGTCTTTCTGTTCCAGCATCGCCACGAGAATATGAGGTAAGCCAATTTCACTGTGGTCGTTCTGCTGAGCCAGCGCAGAAGCCGACTGCAAAGCGTCCTGAGTTTTCAAAGTAAACTGATCGTAATTCATTTTGTACCTCCCTAACTATCTGGAAGATACTCACGAATTTGAAATTCGGCAAGATTTTTTTATTGAGTAAGAATCAGATTTTTTACAGCGCACGCGCAAAAAGTCCTGCCGCAAGCGAAACAATCTCCGCCATCTGCACGAACCAGCCTGCGGTGTCCCCCGTAATGCCGCCAAACTGCCGGCGGGTCATCACAAAATACCACGCAAAGACAATAACCTGCGCCAAAACAACGGCTCCTCCCTGCCAGCGGAAACAGAACACCGCCACCACCGCAAGCGACACAAACCAAAACGCGCACCACACCGCCGTAAAACGCTTTGCTCCCGCATCGGAAAAAGTCCGCACAAGCCCGCTGTCTTTTGCAATTGGAAACGTCGCCACAGAAAACGCGCTCAAAAGCCGGGAAAACACAAAAATCAGCGGAAGAACGCCAATCGAGCCACGGCACCATTCGCCAAAAAGCACAAAATCCGCCAAAAAATACAGCACACAGCCCAGCACAGAAAATGCGCCTGCATGGCTGTCCTTCATAATCGCAAGTTTTTTCTCTCGGTCAGCGTGACTTGAAAGCGCGTCACAAGTGTCCATAAAACCGTCCACATGGATGCCGCCCGTCACCGCTACCGGAATCAGCACAAGCACCAGAGGCATAAGTCGCCGCACCATCGCGCAAAAATCCGCTTCCGCCCCCGCACAAGATGCCAAAGCCCACACACCCTGCACAAGCGCGCCAATCACCACGCCCACGAGCGGAAACGCGCACATCATATAGCGCATATTTTTTTCATTCCACTCTGTGCGCGGCATCGGAATCGCGGAAAACATACTGAATGCAAGCAAAACAGACGCAAACATAAATTTATCGTAACGGATTTAATTCAAAAGTCAAGCGGAAGGACATATTCTGCAGCTTATCCCTGCCGTCACCATATACATTTCATCGCACTCTGCCGCAAAACGCACATTCAGACCGGCAAGCACTTCGCCATAAAATCGCATATCTTCCGGAAGCGGACCGCCAAGCATAATCTCATTCGACACGCACACAAAATCCGCACACCGGGCAGAAATAGTCCGCAACATCTCCGCCAGAGCAGAAACAGCCACGTCAACCGCTTCCGTGCGCGCCTCTTTCCCCGCTGGGTACAAATAATTCGCCACCAGATTGCCAACATCTTCCAAAAGCACCACCGGGCAATTTCCGCCCGCCACAGCAGCAGAGTCAGCTGCATCATCTCTCGCACCCGCATTCACATCTGGCAGCGCGTCGCAATCAGACCATTCCACGGTCGCAAAGCCCTTTCCCTCACGCAAACGACGATGCTTTTGAATACGTTCCGCCGTGTCGCCGCCACTCTCCGGGGTCAACGTGGCAAGGTACACCAAAGGCACGCCATGCATTTTTGCAAGTTCTGTCGCTTTTTTTTCCGCAGCCGCACTCTTTCCGCTCGCCGCTCCGCCAAGAAACAAAATGTTCATCTTTCCGCCACCTTCAGCCAATGCCTAAAATCCGTTCGCTTCCGTCACAAAGGCTTGTACGCCGAAATCTGAATGTCGTCAAAAGTCGCCATCTCATTGTACACACTGAGCGCCATATCCAAAAGAGGAAGCACAGTCATCGCACCCGTTCCCTCGCCCAAATGCATCTCCGCGTTCACAACGGCACAATGTCCCAGCGCGTCCAAAAGCAGACCGCTCGCCTTTTCACTTCCCCTGTGACTCGCCAAAAGATAATCCCGTACCAGAGGACACAAGCGCACCGCTGTCAGAGCCGCAACCTGCGAAATCACCCCGTCAATCACCACGGAAATCCTATTCGCCGCCGCCCCCAGCATAAAGCCCGCCATACCGCCAATATCAAAACCGCCCAGTTTAGAAAGCACATCAATCGCATCATCACCGCGCGGCTTACGCCTTTCAATACCTTCCTTTATCACACGAATCTTATGCGCCACACCTTCCGCACTCAAACCGGCACCGGTCCCAGTCACAAGCTCAGGAGAAACACCCAACAAAACAGAAGCCATCGCGCTCGAAGTAGTCGTATTTCCAATTCCCATCTCACCCGTAGCAAGCAGCGCATATCCCTCGCAAGCCAAGCGCTCAGCAAAAGCCGCCCCACGCAAAATCGACTCTTCCGCCTCAACACGACTCATCGCGTCCTCAACAAAAAAATCTTTCGTGCCACGAGCCACATGCGCGTCAAACAACCGAGGATGCGTCACCGCCTCACACATGCCCATATCCACCGGAAACACATCGCATCCCGCCACACGCGCCATCTTACACACCGAAGCGTCTCCCGTGCACAAATTTTTCGCCACCACCGCCGTCACATGCGCATCCGTCTGACTCACGTTTTCCGCCACAATGCCGTTGTCCGCACAAAACACTGCCAGCGCACGCTTTTCAAAACAAGGCCGTTCCGTCCGTTGCACAGCCGCAATCCGACAGACCGCATCCTCCAAAAGCCCCAGCCCATGCAGAGGCTTCGCAATACAATCCCACCGTTTCTGCGCCCGCAAAAAAAACGCCCCGTCCGCCGCCTCAATCCGCGAAACAAACTCATCCAAACTCTGTGCCGCCATTTTTTTCTACATCTCCGTTCCAGTTTTTGGGCGCTACCCTCGCATTCGCTCAGGTCGCTACGTCCGCGGTTCCGCTTCCGCTCCATTCTCAGGCCGGCATCCGCCACCCTGAGAACGCTCTCGCGCCGCTCCCATCGCTAGCGCAACGCATACAATACAAAATACTTGATACTATAAAAAAATATGGTATAATTCAGTTATTGGGAATATCGTAACATGGGTGGCTGCCTCCTATTCATATTGAACGGGAGGCTCGCGCTGATATGACAAATTACGAGAAAGCAATGCTTATCATTGCAGCTCTGTCTTTGCTTATAGACGCGCTCGCTCTCTTCAAGTTTATCTTGTAGGGCAAAAAGAAAGCCTACCCCAGTGACCAACTCCGGTAGGCTTTTCATCATAGCTTAAAGGAGACAGCCACAAGTTGCGGTGTTCCCTCTTCATCCATTACTATACCACACTTTTCCAAAAAGTCAACTCTCATCCCCACCCAGATTTGCTGTTGCAAAACTTAATCTATGCCATCATTTTTTTTCATAATCATATACAAGTACAAAGAAAAACTGTCTAAAAACAACAAAGGTTTCCTTCCTCCTGTATAACAGACGGTCGGAAACCTTTGTTAGCAATAAATTACGCTTACGTTTTACTCAACAGTTTTGTCTACGATTTCAGCAGTAGGAGCGTTCTTTTTGATTGACTCAATTCCGTTCTTTACGCCCTGTTTTGCAGTGTAGCCTTCGCCGCTTGCAATAATCTCGCCATTTCCAGCCTTCAGAATGAGATTGCAGAAAGAGTTAAAAAACTTTTTCCTGAATACGATGTTTTTATTGCGGTAGACTATGATTATTCTGAATGATGTGATATAAATAACTAATGGGAGAAAGAAATGAAATCAGATGTATTAAAACTTTCAAATGATATAGCTTCACTTAAAGCGTTGCTGGCAGAAACAAAAAAATGCCGCAACACGTGCGAATCTTAATAAAAAAGAATCGCTTCGCCTCTCTCTTCTTGCCGAAGAACTTGTCGGAATGTTGCCCGAATTGCTTGGCTTTACCGACGGTAGTTTTTGGAGTGAAAACGAAGATAAAAAATTTGAGCTTCACGTTTCACTCTGCCCCAATGAATTTCTTACGGCGGAAAAACGCAAGAAACTCATATCCGTTTCTTCTGACGGAAAAAATGCGGCAGCCGTCGGAATCATGGCAAAAATAAAACTTGCGACACAATTTATGCTTGTTGATTATCAGCAAGGCAGAATGAGAATTCCAGCCATATACGGTGATGTTTTAAAAGATGGAAAAGACACAGCATCAGTCGTGTGGTCATTAAACGATTATCAAGAAAAGGCCCGCAAAGAAAAAGGAGAAATTTGGGACGAACTTGAAAAATCAATAATTTCCAACATTGCCGACAATATTCTTGTCAGCCTGCAAGACAATAAAGTTGATATCGTTGTAAAGAAAGAGTTCAAGTAATTTACATCAGGTTGCAAAAACAGGCGGAGATTGGAGCTACATCACTCTTGTCCCTATCGCAACTTGTACAATACAAAATACTTGATACTATAATAATTATATAGTATACTGTAAATCGCATCCGTGACATGGGCGGATTGCCCCCAAACTTGACCAGTAACAAGACTGGAATACACAATTTGGAGGCAGCTATGAGTTTGTACGAAAAGGCTATGCTAGCAATCGCTATCATTACACTTATCTACGACATACTTAGCGACCTTCTCCGTAGACGGAAAAAGGAATGCAAGTAAAAAAATAGCCCACCCTGTCTTCAGTCCACACAGGATGGGCAACTGCCTGAGTAATTAGGCAAACCAAACGTGGGGCAAGACGCATGTCGCGGATGCCCTCTTCACCTATTACTATACCATACTTTCACAAAAAGTCAACTCTTTTGCTAGTCTTAGTTTCCGCCGTTTTTCACGCAGCCACCGCAACTGTTTTCCGCAGAACAGCCTCCGCATGAACTGCAACCAGTCTTGCGCCTGTTCTTAAACGATTCCGCAGCAGAAACAAAATTGCGGGCAAAGCTCACGTTCGCCGCAAAATAAAGATGCGGGAATCCCGCCACAATGTTCGGCTTGTCTTGCACAGGCGCATGGCAACCAGTCTGGTGCATTTCCGCCACGGCAGTCGTTGCCTGAATACAATGCCATTCTTTACCGCTCACCTTTCGGGCGGTAAATGTCTCTCCGTTTTCCGTCGTGTCAAAGTAATGGAACTCATGCGCCTGAATCGTATCACCCGCCTGGCACAAAAATGTGTCCTTGTTCGCCGTGAGCGTCACGTAACCAAAGCGAACCAATTTTTTCTTGTTTTCAAAAGTGCCTCGTAGAACGCCTGCAAGCTGGAGATACAAAAATCCGCCACATTCGGCAAAAACCGGCGCACCACTCCGGCAAAAACTACGTACGCTCTGGAGCATCGTCGTGTTTTCTGCCAGTTGCACAGGAAAAAGTTCCGGGTAACCGCCGCCAAGGTACAGCGCATGGCATCCCGCAGGAACCAGTCTGTCTCGTAACGGCGAAAAATATACCAGCTCCGCACCCATCGATTCCAAAAGGTCAAGGTTTTCGCGGTAGTAAAAACAAAACGCCTCGTCCTTCGCCACCGCCACGCGTATTTTCGGCAATGTTTTTTCGCTCTCTGCTCCCCCATTTTCAGCAAAAAGATTAGTATCAGCCTCCAAAGGTGGCGCAGTCCGCGCAATTCTTTTAATTTCGTCAATATTTATTGTTTTTTCAGCGGCACAAAAAAGAGCGTCCATTTTTTTCTGCAAATCGCTCACGGCGTCGGGCGTTACCAATCCCAAATGGCGGCTTTCAATTTCAAATTCCGCACGCGGCTCAAGATAGCCCAATACTTTTACACCGCACTCGCGCTCAATCGCACCAGAAAGCGACTCATACAGCGCGCCAGAGCATCGGTTCAAAATCACGCCACGGATTCCGCTTTTGTCGCCATTCTCTTCCCTGAAAGAAGCGAATCCGTTGATTTCCGCGCAAACTGAAAGACTTTTACCCTTCACGTCTACCACAAGAATCACCGGGCACCCCAACGCGCGGGAAACCTCATACGCGCTCGCTTTATCAGTTCCGCCTGCCCCGTCATAAAAGCCCATCGCTCCTTCACACACCGCAAAATCAGCTCCCTCAGTGTCGTGCGCAAAAATGCTTCGGGCAACAGCTTCATCTGTAAAAAACAAATCAACATTCCCCGTTTTCTTTCCCAATACCCTCTGATGAAATAACGGGTCAATAAAATCAGGTCCGCACTTAATCGCAGCCGCATCCGGCAGCCTTCCTAAAAGCGCGCACGTCACCAAAGTCTTCCCTGATGAAGACCCCGGCGAAGAAATTAAAATCCGAGGAATGTCAAAAATTGCCATAAAAAAAGTATAGCAAGAAAACGGTCAAAAAGAAATCCCTTTCTTTCACCCATGGTCCTTAAAAATCCACTCACACTACTTGTCATAAATGCGTCAAAATGATATATTTTTTGTATATCTCAATTTCCAATTGTATGAGTTTTCATTCCCAACCCGTACAACAATGTAAGGAGCTACATTTATATGGCTACAAGAAGAAGCCCTCGCTTTAAGGAATGCAGAAGACTTGGCGTGAACGTATCAGGTCATCCCAAGGCAATGAACAGAGCAAATGCACCTGCATTCAAAAAGACACACAAAACATCAGAATACGGTCTGCAGCTGATTGAAAAACAGAAGGTCAAGGCATATTACGGCATTCTGGAGAAGCAGTTGCGCCGCTACTATGAGCAGGCTACAAAGTCTTCAGAAAAGACTGGTACTGCGCTTATCGTTGCGCTTGAGTGCCGCCTGGACAATCTCGTGTACAGAATGGGATTTGCAAACTCAATCCGTATGGCACGCCAGCTGGTAAGCCATCGCCACATCGAGCTTGACGGCAAAATCATCAACGTACCGTCACAGCACGTAAAAGTCGGTCAGGTTATCTCTCTTACCGAAAAATCACGCAAGAATGAGCAGTTCAAGAAAGCATTCTTGGGCGCAAACTCAGCTCCGTTGGATTATCTTGAAGTAAATCAGGAAGCATTCAGCGGAAAGCTCGCAAGCATTCCTCAGCGCGACAAGATTCCGGTACAGATTAACGACCAGATGGTTGTTGAATACTACTCAAAGTAGGATTTTCTACCGAAAGATACAAGCACTTCCCTCGTGGAGGTGCTTTTTTTATCCTCTTCCCTTCATACATAAAAGACAGTTTGAAAACATTAAGAATAGAAAAAAAGTAAAAAAAATGCGCTCCCGATTCGGAAACGCATAATAATGAGCTATTGCAGATTCGAACTGCAGACCCACGCCTTAAAAGGGCGTTGCTCTACCTGCTGAGCTAATAGCCCATGCTGTTCAACAAAAACATATAGTTTTCGTGAATGCTCTATTACTATATAGAATATTCTTAATCGTGTCAACAGGTGCACAAGGAAAAATAGAAAAAAAGTGCAAAACAGACACAATCACATATTCAGACAAGTTCCGCAAACGTATCGCTTTCACCTGTTTTTTCTGCGTCAGTAAGCGGTCGACGGACTCTTACCGTAACGACTGAACCTGCCGCAGGAATATGGGTATCAGCCAGAGAAAAGACAAGCTGACAGTGCAAGAAGTTTTCTGTAACCGCATGCACAATAACTCTATCTTTAGAAAACTTCGCACGATGAACAGTCTCACAGACAGCCTGCAATTCGCATCCGACAAATGAATTGATATATGCGGTCTTTGCAGTTCTGTTGTAAGCTTCCAATTCAGCAATGCGCTTTCCAGCGATTGCATTGGGCACCATGGGACGCATTGAATACGCTTCAGTTCCAGGACGCGCGCTGAACGGGAATGCATGCACAAAGGTCATCCCCGTTTTTTTCAGCATGTCCATTGTAAGAGCAAAATCCTCATCGGTCTCTCCTGGAAAGCCTGCAATGATATCACACGCAAGGAACGGGGACTTTTTTGCGCGCCGTAACAGTTCCACTGCCTTGAACACAACAGCAATGCGATACGGACGCTTCATCTTGGCAAGCACAGTATCGCTCCCCGACTGAATTGAAATATGAAAATGAGGACGCACGCGCGGATTTTCGATTATTTTTGCGAGCCGTTCGGTAACAATTTCTGGATACAGACTGGAAATACGGATGCCGATTTTTTGTGTGGAAGCAAGCAACAGTTCCAGAAGCCCCGCAAAATCCACAAAACCGTCCTTCCATGCGCCATGATATTGCGCAATATTCACGGTAGTTATTACCACTTCGTTTTGTCCGGCGCGTTCCATGGCAAGCACTTGGTCTATCACATCCTGAGCGGCAAGCGAAACTGATTTTCCACGTGCCAATCGAATGCGACAATACGTACAGACAGCGTTACATCCATCCTGAATTTTTATTGAAGCCCGGCTATGATTTAAAAAACGATCAGTTGTCAGGCGGAACTGTGGAACTTGCTGCGCATCGGGCGCATCAAAATACTGCTGTAATGCCACGGACAAATCTTCGCCTGACAGGCTACGCTTTTGCAACTCCTGCAATAATGCCGGAACATCTGCCAGCGCGCCCTTGTTCTGGCCCCCAAGCACACAGATACGCGAATCAATTTCCAGAATTTCTTTGCGGTTCAGCTGGGCATAACATCCCGTAACAAGCACCGCACAAGCAGGACATTTTGCAAGGAGCAAGCGAATAATACGGCGCGCCTTTTGCTCAGCCTTTGCCGTTACCGTACAGGTATTCACCACACACAACAGCACATCGTCTTGTACGTCATCCGCGGCAGTGAGCGGATCCATGGAGACAGAAAAGCCCGCATCGGAAAATGCGCGCGCCGCCCCCTCGGTTTCTGCCTGATTCAGCTTACAGCCTAAAGTCTCAAAATGAATGGTATTTTTCATGCGCAAAAAAGCCATTAGCGTAGACGTGCGGCACAACGCTCTTTTCCACGAGCCGCTTCCGTCTGAGAAGTATTCAATTCCAACGCCTTGTTGTAAGCATCCATCGCCGTTTGATATGAACCCGCCATCTCTCGTGCATAGCCACAACGAGTCCACCAGTAATCAACTGTCGGCTCAGTGTGCACAGAAGCGGTCATTGCGATATCTGCATGCTGATATTTTGCCTGTCGAATATAAATCTCACCCATATAATAATATGCGTTTCCAATACGTGCCGCCGTAGCAGGAGCGGTCGCAATGTATTGCTGGAATAATTCCATAGCACCGTTATTCTTTCCGAGATAATACTTTGCCTCTGCAAGAATCTCAATAAGACGCACATCGTACGGACTTACTTTGCGGGCATCGGTGGCATGCTGTTCGGCAAGCGCATACTGACGGTTGCGTACCAGACTCCAGCACAAAACGCAATAAGAATCGATATTGTTGGGATTAGCCTTTATCTCCTGCTCACAAATAGCGATAGCTTCCGGATATCGTCCGCCGCGATACAACACCAACGCATCAGCCTTCTGCTGAGCAAAAATCATGCCAGAGGCACAAAGAGCAATTGCAATCAGTATCAGTTTTTTCATCATCATGGTTTTATTTCCTTATACAAAGCAACGATATCAGTTATCGGTCATAGTACATTTGCCGCTAAAACGGGCACCAGGCTCCAAAACCACTTGTTTAGAAGTGATGTCGCCTTTTACAGCGCCAGTTGATGACACAAAAACCAAATCTCTGCCCGTGATATTTCCTTCAACTTTTCCACGAACAAGAACACGAGTAGCGGCAATCTCCGCTTTTACAACCGCCTCCGTATCAATCACCAAATCATTGGTGGCCTCAACAGAACCTGTCACTTTTCCGCGAATCATAAACGGCTTGGTAAATTTTATTGCTCCCCGAAAAGAAATATCATCAGCAAGAATGGTGTCAAAATCATCTTCTTCCAAATTGAACAGATCGGTGTCTTTTACTTCAAACATATATTACAGAATACCCTTTATTAAAATCATCGTCAACATCTAGTCAAGCGGCGCAAAATACCCTGTCTCAGCTCGTCCGCTCCGATTCATCAGATACGCCTCAATTTCCACAGGGAGATACGCTTGTCCATATTCTTTTTTCAGCTGAGATGTATAGGAAAGCCGGTACATGCCGTTGGGGATAGCGAGTATATCTTTCATCACGTCAGAGAGTCCCTGATTTCGATACACATAGTATTCGCTGCCGTTTGTGTGCTCGGTCAAATAGGCAATTTCACGCGCGGGTGTTCCCTGAGAGAGCATCACCACCGTCATTGAAACAGAATTATTGTTCATATAGGCGGACAAATCAGAAAGGCTGTAGCTGGCAAACGCACCCTGACTCACATCACCATCGGTCAGGAAAATAATCGCGCGCTTTTTTTCCGCCGGAATCAAACCGTTCACCGCAAGACGCAGCGCATTGTCAAGCTGAACCTGTGATGAGACAGGATTTTTTAACGCGCTCGCACTGAATTTTTCCACACCGGACGGAGAGCCTGTATATTCCAGCACAGGCATCGCGCCCGCAGAAATAATTCGCACACTACCCTCGCCGTTCATGGACGACGCAATCTCACGAACTGCGCGCTCCAAAGCCTCCGAACGCTGTGCGGCCGAAACAGAACGGTCAATAATCATCGTCACATCAGCAATGTCGTTCGCATGTGCAGAACCTTCATATTTTACATCAAGGACGGCACCCTTGCGCTCGGTCACAAAGAAATTCACGTCCTTCAAGCCGACAATACTCTGACGATGACGGTTCTCAACTTTCACTTCAAGCGTCACACGGGGGAACGCAGTCGCATCGACACGCTCAATCTGCACAAACAGACCGCCAATCAGCTCGCTCATCTTTGCCATGATATAGACTTCGTTAGTAACGACATCGCTTACAAGCACATTGCCGTTAGCGTCAGGAACAGCGCATGTAACACGAGAAGGTGCGTTTCCTGTGCTCACATTTTCGAATACTGCACCCGTCTCCACATCGATTGAATACACACGGTTTTTGTCACACATGACAAGATAACCGCCCCACGGCTTCATGGACTCCGGCTTGATAAACGTCTTTTCCTTACAAAGTAAGCCCAAATAATTTCCCGCCGTATCAAAACGATATACCGCTCCTGTTACCGCATCGGCAACACAGACAGCGCCATTCGCATAGGCAATACCAGTCGGTGCCGTTAGGCCGGCAAAATCCGCTGATTTCGTTCCAAAATAAAACAGACCGTTTCCATCCCTGTCAAACACGTCCACACGAGCATTGCCAAAGTCAGTCACGTAAATATTTTCCGAGTCATCCTGAGCAAGATACTGCGGTCCAACCATTTGTCCGACACCAATGCCTTTTTCGCCAAAGGATTTTACAAAACCGCCCTTAGCCGTAAACACACTTACCCTGTCCCCAGCAGACTCAGAAACGAGAATAGAACCATTTTTGGTGCGAATCATATCCATGGGGCGGTCAAAGCCAATTAAAGGCACATTCACACGGTTCACGACCAGCCCGTTGATGTCAATTTTAACAAGTTCATTTGAACCATATGCCAGCACCCAGACGGAACCATCTGCCTCAGGAAGAACAGAAATCGGCTGGCTAAAGACCAACACGTTGTCGTTACGACCAGGAAAACTGCCAGCTTCCGTATAGGTGACTGAAGACTGATATGCATTATCAGTAATGCGGCGTTCCCGTACAATCTCAATTTGATTTTTAAGCAGCAAACCGCCATAACCGTTATCGCTGGCAAACTGCCACTGCTGCAACGCCGCGCCTTCTATGCCAGAGCGATAATAAGACTTTCCCAGCCAGTCCAAAATAAGATTTTCATTGGGAAGATATGACAAAGATTTCTCAAACTGCAGGATAGCATCGTTAAATGAGCCACGATAATATGCCTGCACACCACGGCGGAATTCCTGAAACGCAAGGGCACTTTTTGCAGTCTGCGTTCCCGACGCATTTACTGCGACCGCATCATCACTGGTAAACGGCGTCTGCTGAGCGAACAAAAGCGAGGAAATCACAAAAACAATTGTCAACGCAACACTTTTTTTCATTTGCATTACAGTCACGACCTTTCCACTAACTCACCTGAGCCAACCGAAGATGCTCTTTGATTTCCTCGTTATCAGGCATGATGTCTTTGGCAAGATTAAGAAACTTATTCGCATCTTCAAGCAGTCCAAGCTTGAGATACACCCAGCCCACAGAATCAAGACATGCAGCAGAATTGGGGGCTTTTTTTAACGCCTTTTTACAATACGTCAATGCGGTGGTCAAATCCTTGTTCTCACAAGCAAGCACATAGCCAAAACCATTAAGAGCGGTAGCGTTCTCAGGGTCAAATTCCAATGCTTTTTTATAGTAAGAAATGCTCATCTCCGCATCACGTTGCATCCATGCGGTATATGCGAGCGCAGAATAAACTGATGCCGGCTTGTATTTCGCTTCCAGCAATTTTTTCAATTCAAAATCCGCAAGTTTTTTTCGGTCGCTCTGCGCATAGATAATCGCCAGCAAAAAGCGGCACTGCAGCACGCGGTCAATATTCTGTCCTGCCGTTACAACCTGTTCCAAATATAACAACGCGTCTTCATATCGTTGCAATTTTGCGTAACAAAGTCCAATATAATACGCCAGCTCATTAGTATCGGCATCGCTGTCTTCTGGAAGAGAAAGAAAAAAAGCGAGAGACGCAGGGTAATCGCCGTGTTTATACAGTCCAATCCCCTCCGCAAGAATATCATGCTTTTTATGTTGCGTATCGGTTGCCATAGTTCCTCCCAAACCCAAAAGCTATAGCGTTTATACATTTTACTATAATATAAAGAATTTTACAATTGGAAAAAAGAATTTTTATTCGGCTCCATCCAAGAAGACTCCGCCTGTATCAGCGAAACTGAAATCTTTCCGCTTGTCACCGCAAAAAAATCACAGTCGTCCGCACCAGAGGTCTTGATATCGCCGCCCGTAAAATAACTGTACACAGAGCCGTCACTTTCAGTCTGAATATCCACTTTATCCCGGTAGTCACGAACCGAAAGCGAAGTGAATGCAACGTCCGAATATGAATCCAAAGAAGCGGCATTCACGCTGACCAAAGCTTTTTTTGTAGAGAGCGAAATGAGCGCGTCCAAATGGCTTGCCGTAAAATCTGCAATCGGCTCGAACTTCCAGCTGCCGTCATAACTCTCCACGCTCACAGCTATTCCCGGAAAACCATACAACACAGCCTGACGAGCCGCCGCGACCGTTCCCGAATACACTGTGTCCGTCCCCATATTCGCGCCTTTATTGATACCACTTACCACCGCATCAAACCGAACGTCTCCGAACAAGTTTGAGCGTAACGCGCATATCACGCAATCCACGGGATTTCCTTCTGATGCCCAACGGTTTTCTCCACAGGGAATCAGTTTGAGCGGTTTGTGCATAACGATATGACTTGAGACTGCAGAACGATTTCCGTCAGGTGCGAGTACGTACACATCAGCCACGGTACGCAACGCCTTTTCCAGCGTCAAAAGTCCCGCAGCCTCGATGCCGTCATCATTTGTCAAAAGAATTTTAAGCCGTTTTTCCCGCTCTCTTTCCATATCAGCTGACAACGTGCACTCCATCGGCAGGCTCAATTTCATAGGTCGTGGGATGGAATCCAAAAATTCGCTCGTATTCAGAAAGTTTTTCTTTAAAAAGCGGAATATCGTCGTTGTTCAAAATGGTATATGCGCATCGGCCAAAGCCCTTTCCGGTTATACGTCCGCAAGAATTGGGGTTCCGCATATCGTTAAGGTTGGGATTTATCATGGAAAGCCGTTTAAGAATCCAGTCCACTTCCGGGCAGGAAAGCTCGTAATCCTCACGCATATTTTTGTGGCTGGCATTCACGGAGCGCGCAAAGCCACCAAATTCATTCTTCTTGAGATAATTAATCGAATCAAGCACATATTTATGCTCGCGCATGATACACAAGAGCCGGTGGCGCGTAATCTCATTTACCACGCCAAGCACTTCGTTGACTTCAGTGGGATTATCCTCATAGACCCAGCCGCCGTATGCGTTCTGCTTGCGCTCTTTTAATTCGCCCAAAAGCAGCACGTTTTCTGGCTGGCGCAACACTTCTTCATTCCACACCATAACACGCTGAACACGTGCGTCAGTCAACAAGATTTTTTTATCAGGAAAATTGAAAGGAATCAAATCATGCTCGGCAGTATTATAGTCGGTCATCATAAAATGACCTTTTTTCGCATAGAGCGCAGTATAATTCGCCGCCATAAAATTCTGGCTGTTCAAAAACAATTTATTTCCACGCTCAATCGCCTGCAAAAGCTGTACATCAGTACATTTCAGTCCCAAAGCCTCGCGAATCGCATATGCCGTTCCCACTTTTATCGCCGTGGTAATACCAAATCCTTTTGACGGCTGCATTTCCGAATACACAGTGATATTCATTCCGCGCAACTCAAACCCGCCTGAAGTAAAGCCGTACACCATACCCTTGAGCGCATTTGACCAGCGATCTTCTTTGCGGAATTTTAATGAAGTGAGGATTGCCCGTTTTCGGTCTTTTGCCTGAACAAAATAAAACTGCAATGCGTTGTCATCCCGGAAAGACAAAGCGATATAGACAGGAATATTTACCGCCATGGAAAGCGTCTTATCTTTAAAAAACCATGAATGCTCACCTATCAGGTGCATGTGTGAGGGCGCAGAAACAACAATTACCGGCTCCTCTTCGTACTCTGCTCTATGAGCTTCAATCACCTGCTTCATCTGACAATTATCCCTTCTTACTTGAATATGTATTTTCTTATTACTATAATATTACTATAATGTGTCGAATTTTACAAGTTTTTTGTTCGCTTTTTTCAGGTGTCGCTCTGGCACTTGCTATTCCAAACGAATTGATTAAATTAGGCTCTCCGCTCATCGGTATGTTTGCGCTCGTACCATTTTACGTCGCTCTTGCTCATACGAAAAACTACCGCACGGCATTCTGGCATGGCGCAATACTCGCACTGACGACACATATTCTCTCAAGTTTCTGGCTGGGCAATTTCCGCGGATTCGCATTCTTTACGCTTGGAGCATCCGCTTTTGGAACCGCTTTTATCTGCGCCTTTGCTACACTCGTATTTTATTTTCCCTTTTCGCATCATTCCGCAGCCCGCCGCTTGCGTGAAAATGCCGGACTTACGCCCTATTCCATTCCACTACGTATTTTATGGTTTGCGGGCACCTATACGGTCTGGGAATGGGCAAAATCTTTTGGTTTCCTCGCATATCCTTGGGGAACCGTCTCCATGACAGCATACACCATGCCGCTCGTCACTCAAATTGCCGACATCACCGGTCCCTACGGAGTGACATTCCTTTTTACGCTGGTCACCGCGACCTTTGCCGAAGGCGTCCTGCTGATTCCGCAGTTTGCCAACTCCTGCGCAAAAAAAACGCTGTATGGCTCATGGCTTGTCTGCATCAAAACACTTGCCGCGCTCGCCTGTGTCGTCATTTTATACGGTTTGTATCAATATTTGATTCCTCGTCACCCGGTAAAGACACTCAATGCGGTGCTCGTCCAGCAAAACCTTGACCCTTGGGACGACACAGACGATGAAGTAATCGGCATCTCCTCATTGCTTTCTGAAGAAAAAATCAACGAATTCAATTCAAACGGAAAAACATGCGACCTTGTTGTATGGAGCGAAGCAGTTCTTTCACGCTATTTTCCAAACGCAGAGACCTACTACAATTATTACCCAGAAGCTAATCCGCTGATTCCATTTATCAGAAAAATGCATGTGCCTTTTATCATCGGCGCGCCATTGACTATCAACCATGAAAAACATCAATACGGTAACTCAACGGTTCTTCTGGACAAAAATGGCGTGTACCAGGGCTCCTATCTCAAAATGCACCTTGTTCCCTTTGCCGAGCGAATCCCATTCGTAGAATATGAGGCAGTGCGCACCTTTATCAAAAGAATTGCAGGCTTCTCCTATGGATGGATACAAGGAAGCAGACCTGTACTTTATGAGATTCCTATCTCCACGCCACCAGCTTATGAGCCGAACACGACAAAAATTATCTCTTTGAACGGCGAAAAATACACGGAAAAACAGACCGTCATGGTTTCCACACCGATTTGTTTTGACGATGCTTTTGCGGAAGTCTGCCGAAAACTCTATCTTGCGGGAAGTGAAGTCTTTATCAATCTGACCAACGACGCATGGTCACGCACAGAGAGTGCAGAATGGCAGCATTTTGCCGTCGCCTCATATCGCGCCATCGAATACCGCACCACACTCGCCCGCTCCACCAATGCCGGCGTAACCACAGTTGTAGACCCCACAGGCAGAATGACAGAAGTTCTCCCGCTTTTTAAGGAAGGCGCGCTTGCAGCATCAATTCCTGTTTACGAACGAAAAATGACTGTTTACGCGCTTATCGGAGACTGGCTCATCGGCGTACTCGCACTTTTAGCGGCGGTATACATCGTCCTCTTCACGCTGAACGAAAAAGACAATGAGGTAAAAGAGATTTCTACCGAACTTGTAAAGATTCGCCGCCGTGGCAGACCAAGAAAGAATTTCTCCGCTTGACATTCCTCTTTAAAATCGTTACCCTGTAAATACAATATAAAGGGTAACAATTATGTCTAAAAGCACATTACGTTCTGTATTTATCGCGTTGTTTGCAGCTTTGATTTGTGCAGGCTGCTTTATTTCTATTCCAATCGGACTTGTGCCGATTACCGTGCAGAATATGTTCGCGCTTATGTCGGGCGTTATTCTGGGAAGCATTCATGGTGCGGCAGCTGTCGGCATCTTTTTGCTTTTGGGCGCGCTGGGTATTCCCGTTTTCTCAGGCGTAAAAGGCGGCATTGCGGTGCTTTCAGGTCCTACGGGCGGATTCCTCATCGGATATTTCGTCGGCGCGCTTATCGCAGGTCTTATCGTTGGCTCCCCAAAACTTGAAGAGAAAAAACTGACCTTCAAAGTTGTCGGAAAAATTGTGCTCGCCACAATCGTCGCTTTTGTTCTGAACTATGCGGTTGGTATTCCGTGGTTTATGTCCGTTATGGAAGCAAAAGGTGCGACAAAAACATTGCAAGATACATTAAAAATCTGTCTGATTCCGTTTATTCCAGGTGATTCGATAAAAATTGCCGTAACAATTATTCTGTCTTTTATCATCCGTCCGATTGTAGCCCGCTATCTTACCGAAGATGACGATGACGCGCTAAAAAAGGACTGATAACGACATGGACGAAAAGAAAGAAAAAGCAATCTCTCTGGAAAACGTCACAAAACGATTCCGCTCCGAGCTACAAGGCACCGACTATTTTTATGCGGCAGACAACATTTCTTTTTCAATAGAAAAAGGTTCTCTCACGCTCATCGGCGGCGCAAACGGAAGCGGAAAATCCGTGCTCATGAACATCATTTCCGGCTTGATGAAACCTTCATCCGGAAAAGTCTCCGTCACTTCCAAACCAGGGCTTGTTTTTCAGGACGCCGCCACACAGATTCTTGGCGAAACACCTCGCGAAGATGTCACCGTAAGCGTGCGGAACTGCAAAGTCCCCCAAAAAAAACAAGCTGCCGCTGTCGAACAAGCCTTGCAATCCGTCTCTCTTTTAGAAAAAGCTGACTACCCCGCAGAATTTTTGAGTGGCGGTGAAAAACGACGGCTTGCGGTGGCGGCAATTCTTGCGATGAAGCGAGATATCATTATCTTTGACGAGCCATACGCAAATCTTGACTACCCTGGCGTAAAAGACGTAAACTCTTTAATCAGTGGTCTGCACGCGCAAGGCAAATGCATCTTGCTTCTCACCCATGAAATTGAAAAATGCCTTGCGCTGGCAGACCATTTTATTATATTGCAAAAAGGAAAACTCGTTTTTGACGGCACTCCTGCCGAAGCTCTCACTCATGATTTGTCCCAGTGGAGCATAAGAAATCCGCTTTCAGCATACAACTCTCTCAGCGATTTGGTGTGGCTATGATAGAAGGCGCGCTTTTTTTTCATTACCGTACAGGAAACACTTTTCTCCATAAAACGCCATCTTGGCTCAAAGTGCTCTTGATTCCGATTCTTGCCATCCTTTCATTTCAACTGCCAACAAATATTGCGCTTATCGTCTGGCTCGCCGTACTGATTCTCGCAAAATTCCTGCGATTCACTTTCAGAGAAATCATCAACGACCTAAAACCGACTTTTTTCTATTTTATCCTGCTTTACAACACTTCGCTCGTCTACAACATTTCCGCTTGGAATGAAGCCGCAAACGGACAGGTCATCACCTGGGAAGAATTTGTGCAGTTGTTCTATTTTGCGCCCAACTATGCGCTGTTGTTTGTGCACATGGGGCTTTCGCTTTCTATTACATCACTTTTTTACCGCACTACAAGCAACATTCAGTTCCGCCAAGGCTTTGCGACTATCGAATCTTGCATCACGCGAAAAGAAACGACACAATTTGCCGACACGTTGGGCATGACGCTCACCTTTATCCCGCGGATTGTTACCTACTGGCAGAGAATTGACACGGCATGGCGCGCGCGCAACGGAAAAAACTCACTGCGAAAACTAACGACGCTCACTCCCCGCCTTTTTTCAGTCAGCCTAAATGATGCCTATGAAAAAGCGCGGGCGATTGAAAACCGAAAAGTCTGATTAGAACCGATGTACCCATCGGACAGCAAAAAAGTCCAAATACCATTCACGTCCTGTCTTGGTCAAAAGAGGCTCTTCATCTTCTTCCTTATGGGACTGGGCAAAACTGCGGCGGGCAGAAATATTACCGACAAAATAAATCTCGTCATTCTTTGTAATTGAAAAAATCAAGAAAGGACTTATAACCGCGCTCATAAACGTACCGTCATAAGAGTCTGCAATCGGTCCGTAATCTCTTCCGTTATAATGACCTTCCAATTCTGCGGTCACACCAACAAGCGAGAGCACCAACGGCATCTGATATCCGATGATATAAAACTGATTGTACATCCAACCGTCTGCCATTGCAGGATTAGTTCTCCAGCTCCAAATAGGAGAACTCGTCCCCGTCATTTTGTCATATCGAACCGTGTATTCAGCCTGCGCAACCACATGATGCCATTCACCAGGCCAAAGAGCCGCCAAGTCAAACTGCAACAACGCACTTGCCCATGGACTAATGTACCAAGATGCAAACGGCGTGAGTTTCTCATATTTTTGAGACTGAAAATTATATTCTGCAATACCAAATGTAGAGCTTCCCAGATTCCAGCCCGTTCCTGTTTTGATTCCAGCACTGATTTCAAACATTGCGGCGGGACAGAACGTCACAGAAAACTGTGGCAACATAGAAACTGGCGTAATTTCAAGAGAACCTTTCAACTCAAGATGATTATCTTCCATCAGCGGATTATCTTTTTGCAGCATAGGAATAGAGTATTCTGCCTCAAACCGCATGCGGGCCTTCACGCTCCGATACGGACTTTCCACCGCAGAAAAATGTGAGTCGCCAGTCTCATACGCAGACTTGACGTGATATGCAAAATCGCTTACCAGCCAAAATGTCCATGGAGAGTTCGCTTCATTCGTTTTTTCTTCATCAGTTTTTTCGTCCATAGAAGTATCTGCCATACACAACGAAGCTGACAAAAAAATCATAAAAAAAAATAAACAGATTTTCTTCATATATTATACCATCAAGTAATATATTATCATGCAATCAAAAAAAAGAAAAGTCGGTAAATTTCAAATAAATTCACGGTTTTTTACTTGCGCCTTCATATTTAGTGTTATATAATGGGTTCATTACAGCAAAGTACGCTAAATTTGGGGTGGGAAAATGCGGTGCCCGTACTGTGGCAGTCTCGATGATAAAGTTATTGAATCTCGTACCATGGCAAACGGTGAGGCAATTCGTCGCCGACGCGAATGCATGAGTTGCGGCTATCGATTCACAAGTTATGAGCGCATTGAAGAAAAACCCTTTATGGTGGTAAAAAGCGACGGCAGACGGCAGCCATTTGACCGCACCAAGATTGAAAAAGGTATTGAGCGGGCATTGGAAAAGCGTCCCGTCTCCACAAACATGGTCGAAAATATTCTCAACGATATCGAAGACCAGGCAATTATGAAAGGCAAGACGACCAGAGAGATTTCTACCACGGATTTGGGAGAATTGGTTCTTGCACGTTTGCGACAGGTGGACAAAGTGGCATACATCCGCTTTGCTTCTGTCTATAAACATTTTGAAAACTTAGATGAATTTATAAACGAAGTGAACAGTCTTGGTCAGCCAGAGGCTGAACAGTTTGGAGGGGAAAAAAGTGAGTGATCAACCGAGTCAGACAGAGCAGTCGGTATTCCCGGAGTGGAGAAGTTTTCTGGGAAAAAGCAGCGATGAAGAAGCGCAGGCATTTATCAAAAAGGTCGTAAAACGCAACGGCACAATCGCCCCCTACGACCGCAACAAAATTGAAAATGCGATTGGCAAAGCAATTGAAGCCGTAGAAAAACGTGCCAATCCAGACAAAGCAATTGCCCTCACTGACAGCGTAGAAGAACAACTGCGCTTACTGTTGGCAGGTCGTCGCGCGCACTCTATTCCCGCAATCGAAGAGATTCAGGATATCGTTGAAAACGTGCTGATTGAAGCCAAAGAGGTGGAAATCGCAAAAGCATACATTCTGTACCGCGCACGCCACGAAGCAATGCGCGACTCAAAGAGTCTCATGCTGGACATCAACAAGACGATGGACGGCTATCTGGGACAGACTGACTGGCGCGTAAACGAAAATGCGAACGTCAACTTCTCTCTTGGCGGATTGATTCTGCACAACAGCGGAACGATTACGGCAAACTACTGGCTCAAAAATATCTACACTCCCGAAATCGCAGAAGCGCACAAAACCTGCGCGTTCCATATTCACGACCTCTCAATGTTCTCTGGTTACTGCGCAGGCTGGAGTTTGCGTCAGCTGATTCAGGAAGGCTTGGGCGGCGTTTCTGGAAAGATTTCCTCACAGCCGGCAGCGCATCTCTCTACCCTCGTAAATCAGATGGTCAACTTCCTTGGCATCATGCAGAACGAATGGGCAGGCGCACAGGCATTCTCATCTTTTGACACATATCTCGCTCCGTTTGTCCGCGCGGACAATCTGGACGAAAAACAGGTGCGCCAGTGCATCCAGAGCTACGTATTCGGCATCAACACGCCGAGCCGCTGGGGTTCACAGGCACCGTTTACAAATATCACTCTTGACTGGGTGTGCCCAGACGACCTCAAGAACAAACCTGCAATCGTTGGCGGAAAAGAACAGGACTTTACCTACGGCGACTGCCAGAAAGAAATGGACCTTATCAACAAAGTGTTCATTCAGATTATGCTGGAAGGCGATGCGGAAGGACGTGGCTTTGGCTACCCGATTCCGACTTACAATATCACCAAGAATTTCAACTGGGACAGCGAAAACGCAAAGCTTTTGTTTGAGATGACCAGCCAGTACGGTACGCCCTACTTCCAGAACTTCGTAAACTCAGATTTGAATCCGAGCGATGTAAGAAGTATGTGCTGTCGTCTGCGCCTTGACAAACGTGAGCTTCGTAAGCGTGGCGGCGGTCTTTTTGGTTCTGATGAATTTACCGGAAGTCTCGGCGTTGTTACAATTAACTTGCCGCAGATTGGCTATCTTGCAAAGGACGAAAAAGAATTCTATGCGCGCCTTGACTATTTGATGGATTTGGCAAAACAGAGCCTTTCTACCAAGCGCAAGGTTATCCAGAAACTTTTGGACGGCGGCTTGTTCCCGTATACAAAACGCTACTTGAGCAAGCTCGACAACCACTTCAATACAATCGGTCTCTGCGGCATGAACGAATGCTGTCTGAACTTCCTCGGCGTAAACATCGTTGACCCAAAAGGTCACAAGTTTGCCTGCGAAGTGCTTGACCACATGCGCGCACGTATGCAGGACTATCAGGAAAAAACAGGCGAACTGTTCAACCTGGAAGCAACTCCGGCAGAAAGCACGTCATACCGTCTTGCGCGCCACGACAAGCAGAACTACCCGGACATCATCACAAGCGGCGCAGACGAGCCGTACTACACGAACAGCACACAGCTTCCTGTTGACTACACAAGCGACATCTTTGAGGCGCTTGATTTGCAGGAAGATTTGCAGACAAAATACACGGGCGGTACCGTATTCCACACCTTCATGGGCGAGCAGATTAAAGACTGGCGTGCATGCCGTGATTTGGTACGCAGCGTGATGAACAATTATCGCATTCCGTACATCACAATAAGCCCGACCTACTCCATCTGTCCGGTACACGGCTACTTGACAGGTCAGCAGTTTGAATGTCCAAAATGTAAGGCAGAGCGCGAGCAGCAGCTTAAGCTCAAACTGCAGAAATTGGAGAAGGAACGCGCCGAAGTTTTGGAAGCTTCAAAGTAAAGAAAATAAAGGTTCTGACCGATACATATAGTGTCGGAACCTTTACAAAGTACAGCAAACACGCTACACTTAGTGTAATAAAGGGGATATTTTTCTAACCGAAGGATAGTAAAAAGGGGGATTACAAATGGCAACAAAAACAAGAACACTGGAAGCAATCGAAGCTGAAATCGCAGAGACAAAAGCCGCGCTCAAAGATGTGCACGGTACACAGACAGAAGTGTACGCACGTATCGTCGGCTATTACCGCGCAGTCCGCAACTGGAACAAAGGTAAGCGCGATGAATTTGACCACCGCAAGATGTTCGTCTATGATGACCCGGTAAATTATACCGTAAGCGAAGAGACAAATACATGCGCTTGCAGCTCTGTCGAACAGACCGCTCCTGCGAACACTATCGCAATGCCTTCAGCAAATGAAAATGCACTTCACTATGAGTTCTTTATGCGCCGCACCTGCCCCAACTGCCCTCCGGTAAAGAATTATATGGCTAGCGTAACAATTGATGGTGTTCAGATTGATGTGGACACCGAAGAAGGCTTAAAAGAAGCGGCCGCAAAAGGCGTGTTCGCAGCCCCTACCGTCATCTTCTACGACGCAAAGAACAACGAGGTTGGTCGCGCGCACAATGTCGAAGAGTTAAGCTCAATTTTAGAGCCTGTCGCTGAAGCAGTCTGATGAGCGATACTAACGCACAAATAATCCCGCCAGAAGGGCGCAAAAAGCGTGTCTTCGTTGAGCGGGATTTTTTTTCGGAACCGACAGGCGCGCTTATCAAGACGACTCTTGTGGATTTTCCCGGAAGAGTCGCATCCTCATTGTTTCTAAAAGGCTGCAATTTACGTTGCCCCTACTGCTACAATTGGGAACTGATTGACGCTTCGCTCGGAAGCAATGCAAATGTGTCAGAACCGGTCTCTGAAGCGCCACTTTCTACAATAAATGAAGTTCTCTCTCATCTAGAAAAGCGTCGCAATGTTTTGACAGGCTTTGTGATTAGTGGTGGCGAGCCATTGCTTTTTCCTCATCTTGCAGACCTCATCTCTGAGGCAAAAAAACTCGGCTTCAAAATCAAGCTGGACACAAATGGAACGCTCCCGGAACGTCTGCAAGCAATTATGGAAAATCCTGCCACCGCCCCAGACTTTATCGCCATGGACATAAAAACCTCGCCCGAACGCTACGGAATTGTCATGCCACACGCAAAAAAAAGCGCATCAGTCCAAGACATCGCAGAAAAACTTGCCCGCTCTGCCAGTCTGATTGCTACGCTTCCCTCAACTTCGCGCGAATGGAGAACGGTTCTCGTGCCACCGATGGTCAAAAAAGAAGATATTGATGCAATCGCCGCGCTGCTTCCAAAAGATGCAAGCTGGCAATTCGCACAGTTCAGAAATGAAAATTGTCTGGACGCAAGCTATAACGACATCGCCCCATACACTGACGCACAGGCGACAGAATTGGTTTCGTATGCAAGGACGTTGATTTCGGGCGCACAACTACGTTAGCCCTGCTGAAACAGCATTATTGTATCAGCATTGCGTCGCCATAGCTAAAGAATCTGTATCGTTTTTCCACGGCGGTTTGATATGCACTCAAAATGTGCTCACGGCCGGCAAATGCACTTACCAGCATGAGCAAGGTGCTTTCCGGTGTGTGAAAATTGGTAAACATCTGGTCAACCACTTTGAATTTATAGCCGGGGTACATAAAAATATGCGTGCTTCCCGTGCCGCCACGAACAACACCATTCTCGTCAGACGCGCTTTCCAGCGTCCGCACGCTTGTCGTTCCCACGGCAAGAATCTTGCGACCTTCTTTCTTTGCCTGATTGATTTTTTCGGCTACGTCATACGGCACGGTGTACACTTCCTCGTGCATTTTGTGGTCTTCAATATTTTCCGTGCGAACAGGAAGGAATGTGCCCAAGCCAACGTGAAGCGTAAGCCATGCCAAGTCCACACCTTTTTCTCTGAGACGCGTTAAAACTGGCTCTGTAAAATGCAATCCCGCCGTGGGACACGCAGAGCTACCTGTTTCCTTGGCATAAATCGTCTGATATCGCTCGCTGTCAGTGTCATCATCTTCGCGGCGGATGTACGGCGGAAGCGGAATATGTCCGTTACGCTCAAACCAATCTTCCTGCAACTGAAACGGAAACTGAATAGTTCTGAACTCCGTACCCGCATCTTCCTCTGCATCTACAATTGTTCCTACTGAGCCGTCGGTAAAACGGAATGTGTTTCCGCCCTTCACTTTTTTCGCGCCTTTTACCATTGTGCGCCAAGTGTCACCCGCCGGCGTCGTCTGATTTAAGAACATAAATTCGCGCTCAGCCCCTGAGCCGCGTTCACTCCCGCTGCTCTCTTTTATTCCATAACAGCGGCTTCGGCGCACTTTGCTGTTGTTAAAAATCATCAGCGTACCCGGCTCAACCAAATCAGGCAAGTCAGCCATGGCAAAATGAGACACCGCACCCGTCACGCGGTCAAGACGCATCAATTTATCCTCACCACGCACACCACTCGGTTTTTGCGCGATTAGTTCCTGAGGAAGTTCAAATGTAAAATCAGACAGTTTCATACTCAATCAAACAATGACAATTCTTTTGGCTTTGTGTCGCCGGGCTTCAATCCTAAATGCTCATACGCTTTTGGCGTGACCATTCTTCCGCGCGGGGTTCTTTGCAACAAACCGCACTGAATCAGATACGGCTCGTAGTAGTCTTCCAGAGTGTCCATAGATTCGCCAATTGAAATAGCAAGGGTATCCGCACCAACAGGACCACCGCCAAAATTCTTGATAATCGAAAGCAAAATCTCGCGGTCGTATTTTTCCAAGCCTAGCGAATCAATGCCAAGTTTCTGCAGACCGTCCTCCGCGATTGCAAGCGTCACGCGACCGTTTCCGTACACCTGCGCAAAGTCACGCATACGGCGAAGCACACGGTTTGCCACACGAGGAGTGCCGCGCGAGCACGATGCCATCAAAAGAGCGGCATCATTATCAACCGAGCAGTTCAAAATACCGGCTGAACGGCGGATAATCGCGGCAAGTTCTTCCTGACTGTAATAATTAAAACGCTGAATAATACCAAAGCGACTGATAAGCGGAGAACTCACCATGCCAGCCTTAGTCGTCGCACCCACGAGCGTAAAATGAGGAATCGGAATGCGCACCGTTCGCGCAGCCGCCCCCTGACCAATCACCCAGTCAAGCTCAAAATCTTCCATGGCGATGTACAGCATTTCTTCAATCGCGGGCTTTAAGCGGTGAATCTCATCAATAAAAAACACCGTGCGCTCAGTTATCGTGGAGAGAATGCCCGCAAGGTCTTTTGGCTTATCAAGCGCAGGCGCACTCGTCACCTTAAAATCTGCTCCAAGTTCATGCGCTGTAATCTCGGCAAGCGTTGTCTTTCCCAAGCCCGGCGGACCAATCAAAAACAAATGGTCAAGCGGATCTTTTCGCTCACGCGCCGCATTGATGAACACTGAGAGATTTTCTTTTATCGCGCTCTGCCCCAAAAACTCATCCAAGAGCTTTGGTCGCAATGAACCTTCCTGCACGTCATCATCATTCGGCACATCTGCGCGCACAATATGCGTCGCACCGCCCGTCTGAGCAGTCAAATTCATCGCGTCATCAAAACTGTCGTCCACTGTATCAATCCGCTTCATGAAAAAAATCCGCCAAATCCTTTATATCCCGTGCATCCGCCTAATCAGCACCTATTGCGCAAGCTCAACAATCGCCCGCCTAAAAAGCACCTCTTCCTTAGCCGATGGAACCATATCTTTAAACGCTTTTTCGTCTGCAGAAGCAGGAGCATTTTTCAACTCATCGACCAGCTTCGTAATGACCGCTTCCACATCGCGTCTGTCGTACCCCATGTTCGTGAGTGCTGAAACAACATCCGCATATTCACCGCCACGATTTAGCGCCACAGTCTGTTTTCCAGTCGGCTCATCAAGCGTGAGTTTTCCTTTTAGCGCGAGAAGCATTTTTTGTGCGGTCTTTTTCCCAAGTCCTGGAATTTTTTCCAGCGCGGCAAGATTTCCATCATCCAGAGCGACAACCAATTGCTCCAGAGCGATGCTGCTCATAATTTTTACCGCACTCTTTGGCCCAACGCCATCTACTTTGAGCAAATCAAAAAACAAAGCCCTGTCACGCTCGCTCGCAAATCCAAAAAGCGACATTGCCGTGTCTGTATGCTGCAAATACGTGAACACACGCGCTTCTTCACCCACATGCGGCAATGCGTCCAACGATGTGTCCGGCACAATGATATCCCATTCAATGCCATTTGTCATGAGAAAAAGTTTTTGCGGATATTTACCCGTAATCGTGCCGGTCAGACTGTTGAACATGACTATCTCGGATTATCGGATTTAAGCACCATCGCTTTTTTGTATTCGTCAGAAGCTACGCTGAAAAGGTCAACATCGGGAACAGAATCCAACATCGTCACCTGGCCGTCAAATTCCACGTTATCAGCAATGCGAATGTGTGAAGTGACCACATCGCCCGCCACTTTGCTGCCAGAGCACATTTCCACACGCTCAGACACATGCATATTCCCCGTTACCTTTCCAGAAATCACCAGGGAATTGGCTTTTATTGTATCAACTTTACAAACAGCGGTCTTTTCAATTTCCAAATCACCAGTCGCGTTAATCGTGCCATTGAATTTTCCCGTAATCACCAGATTGTCAGTAAATTCAATCACACCGTCAAATTCAGTCTCTTGTCCAAGTACGGTGATATTCTTTTTGCTTTTCTCAATCGTCTCTGTTTTTTCGTTTTCAGCCATAATGATATACTACTGTATTTTCTAAAAAATATCCATAGTATTCAAAAACTAACTGTCCCGCACAGATATCCTGAGGTAAAAGGCTCTAAGCTCGACACAACTCGCCCGTCCGCATCAATGATACAAGTCTGACCACTGGCTGTACTTCTGATTGCAGGCACACGGTTTTCTGCAGACCTGAACACAGCCATCGACAAATGTTGATTTTGGCAGGCAAGATTGTGCGACCACGAATCATTGGAAAGATTAACAATCAGCTCTGCGCCAGCCTTGCACATTGCACTCACCCCAGATGAAAACGTATCTTCAAAACAAATCGGCGTACAAAAACGCACATCATTTACCTCAAACACCGTAGCTTCATTTCCCGCAGACCAATAATGCGCATCCGGACCAAACAATTTTGAAAACGGAGAAAGCAAATACGGATAGGGAATCTGCTCAGTAAACGGAACCAAGCGCATCTTGTTATAAACCACAGGCTTAGGCGGAAAAACATTTTTTCCAGGCTCAAAAAAAAGCGCGCTGTTGTAATTTCTTTTATCATTTCCGTCAGTTTCCTGATGATTATTTCCCAACACAAAGGCACATGATTTGCTATTGATATATCGCAAAAGCCGCCTCGCAAGAACCGCGCGTGAAGCGTCAGTCTGCGTCGTATAATGGCGCACCACATCTGGAACAAAAGCCGTCTCGCTCCATACAACCAATTGCGTCTCAGGATTTTCATCCAAAGCCTTATCAGTCAGCTCAATCAAAGAAATAAGCTCGTCAGCATAAGCATCCACACCGTCTTTCCAGTGGTCAGAATTCGGTTGAATCAACGCGACCGAAAGCGTTTTTTGCTCATGTTTCGCACCAGTTTTTCCCGTGAAAAGACCACAGACAAGCAAAGCCGCAATGCAGATAAAACATATTGAAATCTTAAACAAATCTATCGCAAAGTCAGCCAAAAAGGAGCCGAATAACATAAGCACAAATGAAATCCCCCACACGCCAAAAAACCGTGCGGATTTTACAAGCGGAATCACCTGCCACTGGCTATAGCCGATTACTCCATATGAAAAACCAAGTTCACCAGTCGTGCGGAAAAATTCAAACGCAAGCATCACTAATGGCATAAAAAGCCATGAAAAATGCGGAAGTTTTTTTTGAACAAGGGCACAGAGAAAAAAGACCAGCGCAGTCTCCCCTGCCATTGCGACACTGATTCCAATGAGCGCAGGCTCATTGTAACTGAAAAGCCAGAACATCAGCGCAAAAAATTTACAAAAGCCGTACACCGCTCCCCATGCCGCCGCAACAAGAGGCGTCGAACGACGAATGAGCAAAAAGACGGGCACATACGAAAACCAGCCAAAAATTGCCGCACCAGAGGTAAACAAAATTCCCGGATGAGCACATGAGACACAGAGCACTGAAAGGAAACACAAAAGAATTGACGACAAAAACGATGTTACCGTCATATCAAACTGATTTTAGATTATTTTGCTTTTGAATCATCAAGAACAGGCAAATCCCAGAGAGCCTTTTTTAATTCTTGACCAGAGCGGAAAGCCGCCACATAATGCGGAGCAACAGAAAGCTGCTCGCCTGTTTTATGATTACGAGCCTTAGAACGACCTTTACGAAGGCGGGGCTCAAAAGTTCCGAACCCACGAAGTTCAATTGTTGCGCCATCCTTGAGCGAATCTTTCAATTCGTTCAATAAGAGTTCCACAACATCTTGAACGACATGTTTCTCACAATTTGAAATCTTCTGGTAGACTGACTCAACCAAATCATATTTCGTGACCTTTTTATCAGACATACCAAAACCTCTCAAAATAAATAACTGACCACGGTGCGGTCCGCCAATACGGGGATGCCAACACCGTTTTATGTCAGTTAGACTTAGTTTGCCGCAGCCGCAAATGAAACATTGTACAGTTTCATCATGCGTGACTTCTTGCGGGAAACAGCGTTACGAGTAAGAACACCCTTGCTGCGTGCAGAATCCAGCTTAGACACGAGAACCTTAAGCTTATCCTGAGCAGCAGCCTGATCTTTCTTCTGAACAGCTGCTACAAACTGCTTAGCGATAGTGCGGCATTCGCTCTTGATTGCTTTGTTGTGCAAGCGGCGAACTTCACTCTGCGCATATCTTTTTTCTGCAGATGATTTTTTTCCTGCCAAAGGAGACACCTCCAAACAAAAACTTATATTGATTTTACCGAATTGCAGGTGGATAGTCAATAGAATGTGAAAGGATTATCTGCAAAATCCTACCGTTCTATCTTGACACCTCCCCTCAATTTTAGTATATTAGTTTAAATAATCGATTATCATTTTTTTTGGAGGCTAGTCATGGCTGGTGCAAGTAAGAACTCTCGTACAACCGTTGCAACACAGAAATTCATGTGCCCCTGCGGTGGTGAAATTGCTATGAAGACACTGATGGAAAACGGCAGACTTCGCAATATCGCCGAATGTCCGAAGTGCAAGCGCGTTGAACGCCGCCCGAAGGATTTCAAATAATCCATAAGGTTGTTCAATATGAAAATCCCGTGTTTCACAAAGTGCACTGTGAACACGGGATTTTTTTTGTTTGAAATAATTCAATCTTTCAACTACTCTGCTTTCCGCCATTCATCCAACTGCTGTTGAATAAGTTCCTTCCCCTTCTCAAGCACTTCAACCTGCTCTTCCTTGTTCTGAGGAGCCGGAAAAACACCAACCACTTTGACGCGGTAATATCCGTTGTGCAAGTTCTGAAAAATAGTCGTCAAATTATTGATACGGTAGCCACCGTCGAGCGCACAGACTGCAACAGGAAGCCGAACTCCGTCAGAAAGGCGACGGAATCCAGCGGTATAAAATGTATTCAAAGTGCCGTCCTTACTGCGCGTTCCTTCAGGGAAAATCACAGGAACCTGTCCACGCTCAATCACCCGCTTACCAAATTTATCAATCGTCTCCATTGCGACTGACGGCTTTCCATGTCGTGGAATCATACAATGTTCTTCTGTACGAAGCATCTCAGAAACGAGAGGCACATGGCGAGCCAAATTATCTTTTGCCACAAAGCGGATTTCCACCTTGCGGAAAAAATTCATGTACAACGCAATATCAATCAGGCTCTGGTGATTTGAAATGACAATAAACTGTTTTGGAAGTTTATCAAGATTATCTTTATACCCTAAAAAATTAAAATGCTTATACGTCTTAAAAATGGCAAATAACAGGCGAGAACACTCAGTTCTGATATAATGCGAGATAATTAGGCTAAGTTTTTTTGAAACAGGATAGGCAAAAATATTCAAAACTGCAGGAACTCCTACAAGCACAAAACTGCAGGAGAGAGTGATAAAATTTGAAAAGAAATTCAACATGTTCTAATTTTAGACTGAAACACGCAAGATGTCAATTTATATAAATTCGCCCACCGCACCGAGAATATCATTCAAAGGCGCATACATTTTCTTGCAATCGGGAATGCTGTTCAAAAACATCCTGCCGTACATTTTTTCCATGATGCGGCGGTCAAGACAAATGACTGTCCCCCTGTCATCACCACGGCGAATAAGACGACCAAAACCTTGCCGGAATTTGATGACCGCCTCAGGCACACTCAGTTCCATAAATGGATTTCCGCCACGCTTTTGAATCTGCTCGCTTCTGGCGGCAAACACCGGATCACTTGGCACACCGAATGGCAATTTGACGATAATCACTTGGCTCAAAGAGTCCCCTGGCACGTCCACGCCTTCCCAGAACGAATCTGTGGCAAACAGAACGCTTGACGTATCATCTTTAAACGCATTGAGCAGACGGAATCGCTCGTCATCACCCTGCTTTAGAATTGTGATGCCGCTCAAACGCAACCGTGTACGCGCCGTGTCGCACGCATGACGGAGCGAATCGTACGACGTAAAAAGAACCAATGTACGGCCGCCAGCCGCCTGTACCAAGCGCACAACCGCATCTTCCACAAACAATTGAAAATGCTCTTCATTAGAAAACGGCGCGTCATTGGGAATCGCAAGCAAAAGATTTTTTTTGTACGGAAACGGTGACGGAAATTCGCCGTCCAAAAGCCGCTCGCTCTCCACAAAACCTACACCAGTACGCCGCTTCCAAAAATTAAAGTTTCCGTCTATGCCAAGAGTTGCCGAAGTACAAACCACCGTCTCCATCGGCTCAAACACACCGTTATTCATAAGCGGCGCAATATCAAGCGGTGTCTGGAACAACTGGATAAAAAATGGCGTATCATAGTTTTTCGCAATCGCCGGACTAAGCCTTTGCCGCTGAATCCAATACACCGAATCCGGATGCTCATCCCATTCACGGAAATTCTTGCAGATTGCAGTCATATCATCCAAACGGCGCAAAACCGACTTTGTCTCCCACACCACCGCATTATCCAAATCGTCTTCCGGGATTGTCTCAATCATCTCGCGCATGAGACCTGTAAGTTTTGCGATATGCTGCTGAACCTTAGAAAGCGCGGCAAACACACCTCCAAAACGAGCCGCATTCATCGCAAAGAGCCGCACCGTAAAGTCATTTTCCATCATCTCCGTGGCGGCATCCTCTAATTCAGCAAACGCATTTTTTATCTGACTGATTTCTTCCTGCGCCTCAGCCGTGTGGTCTTCCTGCGTGGCAAGAGCCGCAATCGTAAACAAATAACCCGCCATGGATGATTTTCTCATGCGGAACAAGAGATTAAGCTGTTTGTTGATTTTAAACCGATGCAGATTTTCACTAAAAAAACTGGTGGCGGCGTCCTCAATGCCATGCGCCTCATCAAACACAAGACGACGATATGGCGGAAGCACGGCAGTATCATCGTACCCTACGCCACTCAATCGCGACTCAATATCCGCAAACAAAAGATGATGATTCACCACCAGAAGATTTGCGTCCGCCGCCTCTTTTCTTACTCGCATCACAAAACATTTTTCGCGGAACTTGCAGCGCATTCCCATGCAGGCATCAGCCTCAGAATTGACGCGCGACCACACACTTTCAGTCGGCATAAAAGCCAAGTCTGTCCGGCTTCCCGTTTTTGTCTCTTTCGCCCAAGAAGCTATCTTGTCGAACATCTCCTGGTCTTCGCTGAACAAATCGCGCTCTTTTCCCGCATCATCCAGGCGGCGTAAACACACATAATTTTGCCTGCCCTTTACGAGCACAGCCTTGAGCGGCTTTCCAATAATTTTTTGTGCGAGGGGGATATCTTTTTCAACCAATTGTTGCTGAAGATTTATTGTTCCCGTACTGACCACGACACGCTCTTTGTTTTCCAATGCCCAAAGCATGGACGGAACAAGATAAGCGAACGATTTTCCAACGCCTGTTCCAGCCTCAAACACACCGACCGCATTTTTATTGAATGAGCGCGCAATTTTCTTAATGAGCTCCAATTGTACGGGTCGTTCTTCATATGTCGGAGATGATTTTGCCAGCGGTCCTGTCGCCGAAAGATAATGCGCCGCCCCTTCTTCATCAAGCTTCCGAATGACCACAGGCTTAATCGGCTCCATAACCACGTACACTTCGCTTACGTCGTTATTGACGATGAAAAACCCCTGCGCATTCTCAGCACAATCTGCGGCAATCTGTAAATCTGCGCCCGACGGATGCAGGTTTCCGGATGGGTGATTATGAATAAGAACAGAACCTTTTCGCGCTTCCGCATAATTAACCGGCACTGAATGCTCATCACCACGTGCGGCGGCCGTTACAGAAATCACAATGCCAGTCTCGTTTATCATGCCGGAAAAAAACACTTCGTTCCCGTCAGCACCGATAATCTGGCGTTGCATTTCTTCTCTTACTGTATCTGAAAATCTGTTCCGCGCATCCATAATTTATCATTCCCACACATGATACGGAAATCTCAAAAGACCACAAAAAAAAGGCTCGCAGCCAACCGACTACAAGCCTTATCACATCTCCTAGCAGAATTGAACTGCTGTTGTCGGGATGAAAACCCGATGTCCTAACCACTAGACGAAGGAGACATTTGCCACAAAGTGGCTGTCAACAAGTGACTTTGATACTATATCAAAAAAGAAAAATTGCGTCAAGTGTTTTACTCTCTACAAAGCATAGATTTATAGAGATTTTCTCTACATTGCCATACCCATTTTCTTGACGATTTTTTCATGCAAAGATTTACAGTCATCGTCCTCCAAACCAAGCTGTTCAGCCGCCGTCACATCGGCAAGAGCTTTACTGTCATCGCCCATTTTGAAATATGCGACGGCCCTGCGATAATGCGCATGAGACTGATACTCATTAAGTTCAAGAGAACGATTAAACGCTTCCACAGCATCTTCATTTCTGTCAAGCACACTGTATACAATACCAAGATAATAGTATGAGCGGAAACCTTTGGAATCATTTTTTACGCTCTCCTGAAAATCCTCCAACGCTTCGTCATACAATCCTTTTGCAAAATACGCCATGCCCCGATGCTTTCTGATGACAGCAAGAACCGGTTCCGGAGGTGTTGGTTCAGACTGCAATATTTCAGAATAAATTTGCAAAGCAACATCCAATTCACCTCGGTTATGAGCCTGTATAGCCGCAAGAATCATATCATCAATCGTCCCATGCACATATGGCGACACACGAGAAAGATTTTTTGGCTCTTCTTTGTTAATTTTTTCTTTAGCCTCTCCCTGATGCGTAAACTCATCAACTTTCTCATAAAAAGATTCGCGACGCGCAGACACTTCACCCTGCAATTTTTTCTGGTAATCACGAATTTCCTGAAAAATGATATCGGCAAGGCTCAAACTCGCATTCATTGAAGCAAGTTTCCGGCGCAACGGCATGTCAAACGGCGTAAACTCCGTCTTATAAATCAATTCATGCTCCACTTCCGCCCACGCATCCTGCAATATCGTGCGCACCTGTATCTCGCAGACAAGATTATCCGGCAATGGCAGATTTGAGTTTTGCGGTCGGCAATCACTTGGAATCGCTACAAGCACATGTATGGACTCATAACCAAATTCCCTAAAATTCTGATCAGAACCTTTATACTCCACTTCTTTTACTTCAAAGTTATGTTTTATCTGATCGACCGCAAGCTGAATATCTTCCAAAAATGCACAGATAACACGGATACCCATCATATCCGTAAGCGTCACCAGTTTTTTTGACGTCTCCGCCTCGGATGCTTTTTGACGCAATACTTTACGATAATAACTTTTAAATGATTTTATGCGCGACTTATACGTTGGCAGCGAAGAAAGACTTATCGTTAATTTCAGACGAGTTTCAATATTTCCCATTATCTCGGCAAATATCGGCCGATATGAATCATATATTTCTTGTATCTGTTGTTTTTTGGGGTACAGATTCGTTTGTTCCATACCATATTTTAACATTGAATTGAGATAAACGCAAATAAAAAAACCGCCTGCAAATCGCAAGCGGTTCTTTGTCGGTTACCCGACTGTAAGCAGAAGTTTACTTATTTTGCGTCAGCTGCCTGTCCACCATTCTGCTGAGCGTTAGAAGATGAGTTTTCATCCAAGCTCGGTGTGAATGACTCTTCAGTAGCCATCTTAGACTTTTCAATGTAGCGGTTAACCTGCTTGTTGCCGAAGCGGCTCATTTCGATAGCCTGCTTTGCACGTTCGCGGCGAGTTACGATACCCCACAAATCTTCATCAGCAATGTCGCGTTCTGAAGTAAGAACAGCCTTATCGTAGATGATTTTAACATCTTTGAAGTAACCGATGTAGTCATCACCAATATGTGCAGCATCACGTGTTACCTGGAAACCGCAGAACTTAACATACGGAAGTCCACGAGGATAAATCGGGTACACACGGATTTCGCGAGTGCGAACTTCAGTGATGTAATCCGGGTTGTTCCAAGTAAGAGTTTTCCAACCGTCAAAGTTCAAGTATCCCATGAAGTAGCGGCGCTCAATATTGTCATTGTCCTTGAGCAACACGTACAATCCATGAGGATAGTTCATACCCATTGTTGTAACAGCGATTGATTTGAGCGTACCCACGTTCTTTACCAAGCCATAAGCCGGTGTATCATCGCTGTCAGCCTCGAACAAAGTGCGTCCAGAAGCCTTTTCCTCATCGGTCGGTTCCTGGCGGTCGCCATTGTCATCAGCTGTTGAAAGCGGTTCATATGCAGGAATGTCAAACGGCGGAACAATTTTGCAGTTTGCATTGTATGCGCCTGACGGGAAAATAACATGAACACCCATCACTTTCTTTCCTGCAAACGGGACCTTTGCGCTGTCCTTTACCGTGGCAGACTTTACGACAGACTGCCCCAAGCTTACTGTGTTACGTGCAGAACTGTTGAGAACAATTTCCCAGTCATCGATGTAGAGAGATGTTTTCATCAAGTTCTTCTGGTCTTCATTGAAAGAAGCACCTGCAGCAACACCGTAATCCATAACGGTACGTTTGTTTTCCTTAATCGGCTGATCACTATCAGGCACCTGAATTTCAAGATCACCTTCCAGCAGAGTGAAGTCGATAAGAGTTGATTCTTTTGCAAATACAGATGCACCAAACAGCACCATAATTGCAGCTGATAAAACCAAAGTTTTCTTCATTCGAAGCTCCTTCTTTTATTCAATTGATGTAGCCTTGTTATACGTATATTTAGTATCTAATAACAAAGCCTTTTTGTCAATGTTTTTTACGCTAATTTTTTATATTTATTCGACATATTTTCCGTCTATAAACAATGCGATTTCCTTCACCCCTCTAAAATTTTTGCGGATGTTTTTTTCAAACAAAACAATGCCGTCCTTTATGCGAGCAGCTTCAGGTATCTCATAAAGCACATCTTTTGACAGCCCGATGTACAAAATTTTGTCGCGCATGAAACAGAAATCGTTCTTTGTTCCCTCAGAAAAAAGAGGACGCGCGCGCTGAGTCTGAGGTCCCAACAAGAGCTCGTCAATATACAAGCAGATATCCCCCTGCACCGGATGACGAGGAAGATAACGCACCTCATAAGCAAGCTCATCGCTTCCGATAATCGGAAAACTGAACGTCCTGCGCTGCTTGCCGGAGAACATATAACTCGCTATAGAGCAACAAAATGCCGCAAAGAGAATGATAACAATGATATGACGTAAACCGATTTTTTTCATTTTGTACCCGTAAAGCCTCTGGAGCGTTCAAAATGTGTGATGAACGCGGCCAATCCATTATATATGCCCAGAGAAAGTTTCTGCAAGTAGGAATTAT
>JAFSTK010000033.1 GCA_017450535.1 Treponema sp. | reverse complement strand
TTTGAAGTCTTTAATAACTTCTAGGACAGCCCCTTTTTTGACTTCCCTCCCCTACATATGCGCCCTGCATAATTGTTAGCATAAGCTAATAATATCTTACTCAGCAAGAAAATACTTGCATTATTGTTTTTTGTATGTTATTTTTAAATATACCATAAATAGAGAGGTACTAATATGGCATACAAAATCGACGCTAGCGCATGCGTAAACTGCGGCACTTGCGAACCTGATTGCCCCGCAGGAGCAATCAGCGAGGCTGACGGACACCGCCAGATTGATGAGAATGCTTGCTTGAGCTGTGGCACTTGCGCATCAGTTTGCCCTGCATCAGCTATCGCAGAGGCATAATTCTTTTACAGCCGCCAGTTTGGCGGCTTTTTTTTGATACACATCACTATTGACCCGTCTGCTTTTTTTTTATACGATTTCCATATGATAAAGAATATTGCTCATGGCTATGGAAAACTCCTTGGCTCAACATTAAAAATACTTTTTTTACTTGCAGCCTGCACTCTTTTAGGTGCGGCAATCGTATATCCGCTATGGAAATTTGCGACAACAAAACCCACTGAATACACTGTCACTATTTTGGTGCTTGTCGCGGCCACTCTGATTTTTCTGCTCGTCAAAAAAATCATGGCTGCAGGAGCCAAGACAACGCTGTTGCAGTTTGCACGTATTGCCGTCATTGCAGCAGGCATCATCGGTTCCGTTGCGCTTGTACTAAACGGAATGCGTCTGCTTGCAATTCCCATCACAGTCGCTGCTGTTATTTTGTATGGAATACTTTCCTTTGGATATGCAAAAAAATAAAACAGCCGGTCTAATCTTTCTGTTGCTCTGTTGCCATGTATTCGCACAATCAGTGGCAGAGGGCGACATAATCTCTGTCAACACCGATTATCTTCCAAAAATGGAGTCATTGCGCCCCAGAATTCCTGTTCCAGACGAAAAAAAATCTATGCAAAATTACGTCCTTTCAGACTTTAACGCAGATGTGGAGGACGCGTCAAAAAAAACTGCGGCTGGCCAAAATGTTCTTCCTACATTCTACCGATACACAGCGACAAAAGAAGATACAGTCATGTCCGTTGCGGCACGGCTGAATATCTCACAGGAGACACTTGCAACGGCAAATCACATTGCAAGCGCAGACACGGTATTGCACGGAAAAGAATTATTTTTGCCGACCGTCTCCGGACTGTTCATTCCTGAGCACCCAAAAAGCGCGCTGGACATTCTTCTTAAAAAAGAATTTGCTCCGCTTATTAACAATACCCTGCCCCGCTACTCGCTCAAAGGTCAGCTCTATTATTTTCTTTCCGGGAAAAAACTGACACCCACACAACGATTGTTTTTTTTGGACACAAGCATGAAAATGCCGCTCGCAGATATCATCCTCACCTCTGACTTTGGGTACAGAACCAGTCCAATTACAAAGGAATGGAAATTTCACTCTGGAGTTGACCTTGCTGCCCCAATCGGTACAAGTGTGTTCGCTTGCAAAAACGGAATCGTACAGACAGCAATACAAGGGGACAGGATTTTTGGAAACTACATCATTCTTTCTCATGCAAACGGCATCACAAGCGTCTACGCACATCTGTCACGCATCTTGGTAAAAAAAGGACAAGTTGTTGTTACAGGGGAAGAAATCGGCAAGGTCGGCACAACGGGAGCTTCTACGGGACCGCATTTACATTTTGAGCTGAGACAAAACGGAGTCCCGACAAACCCACTGAAATGACAATAATCAAAAAACTTTCTTTCAACTCAATTCTTTACTCTATACAGTTTTTTTTAAATGATGTATACTGAAATGTAACAGATGACAAAACTGCATTATTTCAAGACGACTCTAACATTCTCTTTGTTGTTTCTGTGTGCTATTGGTACAACGGAGAGTTTTCGTGTCCGCGCTGTCACTTCTGTTTCATTTCCAGATGTCTTTACGGAAGTAAAAGATTCGGCAGGCATAAACGATGCCATTATCATACAGCTTCCCAAAGACATGACCTACATAAGCGGAATAGAGCTTCATTTTAAAATTCCTGAGATTATTGCCGCATGGAGAGACACTATAGCCTATTCACTGTATGACGACATCACGCCGACTCCCACAACGAACAAGATAGATTACACCGGCACAAGAATAACTGTAGGGACATTCCCTGGCAGGCTGTCGCATACAATTTATATTCCGCTTATCGAAGGCTCAGAATTAAAAAACAGCCCTTACCATGAAAAAACAAGCGTTATTCCGAATACAAAGAACCGCACTATTTTCTTTAGGATGCAGCTTGCTATGAAAGGCGTTCCCGAAGCCTTTGAGGATGCAAAATTCGAATTTACCGCAAAACCGGTGCTCATTCAAAAAGGAAAATTTAACCTCTCGATTACAACACCAAACGCATCGACTGAACCGTATTCAGTTTTTATTGACAACAAGCCTGTTACACTACAGAAAGACGGAATTCTTTTGGATTTAGGAGAGCATCATCTTTCCATAACCAGTGACAATTATCGCAATGAAGTCCGCACTTTCAGAATCGAACAAGCAAAAACAACAAGTCTCTCCGTTGCGTTGCGAGGCATTGAACCGTCCGTAAAAATCAGCAGCCCAGAAAGCGCGACAGTTTTCTTTGATGACCAACCCGTACGTGACACAAAAGAAGCGTTCGTTATTACACAGGGCGACCATACGATAAAGTTTATCATCGGAGACTACGAAGTGGTGCGCAACATCACAGCCGTGAACGGTCGTTCATATGCAGTCAATCTTTCGATAGACGCGCTTGTGACAGAAGAAGAATAATCGGCTTCACATCCCCAAAAAGAGCATAATCTATCGCATTTTTCAAAAAAACAGGCATTTTCCATTAAAAACACTAAAGATTTTTACCAATATAGGCGATAATATAATTGTAGGGCGCAATTATCCCCTCCCACCCATTGTTGCCCTACTGCCTGATGGGCATAGGCCGGCGCAAGCCGGTCTTTTTGTTTATACGATTTGACAGGCATCAAGCAAATCTTTACAATATAAGAGATATGACAAAAATCAAAAAGTCTACTTACATGCTGATACTTGGTCTGTTCTTTTTCGCCGTTTTATTTGGCGCGGGACTTGGATTAGCACTTGCGCAGACTAAATATATTATAGATAACGAACAATTTACAGAATTCTCCACCGCGCTCCCCACAAAACTGCTGGATATCAACGGCGAGTTAATCACAGAATTGGCAGGCGAAGAACGACGTGAAATCATCAGCATAAAGAAACTTCCCCAACACATGTTAGACGCGCTCATTTCCCGTGAAGACCGTGTATTCTATCAGCACCATGGATTTACCGTAAAGGCAATTCTGCGTGCTGTTGTGGGTAAACTCACCAGACGTTCTTTAGGCGGTGGTTCAACGCTTACTCAGCAGATTGCAGGAACGCTCTTCTGTGACCGTACTGATATGTCATACACCCGCAAGCTTAAAGAATTGTGGTGGGCAATCCAGATGGAACGCCGTTATTCAAAAGATGAAATTCTTGAGCTTTACTTGAACAAGATTTATTTTGGCGGCGGAACTTACGGAATCAATGCGGCAAGCAAGTATTATTTTGGGCATGGTGCTGAGGATATTACGCCTGCGGAAGCGGCTATTCTGGTCATTCAGCTGTCAAACCCAGCCTTTTACAATCCTTTTGATTATCCGAACCGTGCAATGGCGCGTCAGGAAGATGTTCTGAATACGATGGTCGCCGCCGGTTATATTACCCGTGAACAGGCAGACGAATCTTTTAATGAATATTGGGGCACTTTTGATTTTACCCGTACAGGAAGCGCGGCGACATTCAATCACGACGACAAGGCTCCATGGTTCAGCGAATATGTGCGCCGTGAATTGGGTGACATGATTTATGGCACGGACGATATTTATTCCAGCGGCTTTACGGTAAACACAACACTTAATTTGAAACAGCAGAAAGCCGCGCAAGAAACGATGGATTATTACATCGCCTATGCGAACCGTGAATATCAGAAATCCACAGGCGAGCGCAGAAATGAAGCGTTTAAGATTTACACTCCCCTTTCCGAACTGATTGCGCTGACTTTTAATATCGGAAACCTAAAAGTATCAAAGCAACGAAACGAAACCATTTCACGCGCGACTTACACAAACACCTTGAACCCAGTTATTGATGTTTTCTCATTGATGTTCGGTCTGGATAAACTCAAAATGAGCGTCGTAAACCGTTCCAATTCAGTGACAAAACAAAATGTCAGCAAGACAACAATCGAAGGTACAATGGTCGCTCTTGAAAATGGAACTGGCTATATCACCGCACTTGTAGGTGGAAGCAAATACGACAGCGAAAACCAATTTATCCGCGCGATGCAGGCAAAAGTTCAGCCCGGCTCTTCATTTAAGCCATTGTATTACAGCGCGGCAATTGACAGCCGGAAATTCACCGAGACAACAGCAATATCTGATACGCCTGTTGTATTCCACACGGCAGACGGTCGTCCTTATGTTCCACAGAACTTCAAAGGCGAATACGAAGGCGATGTGCAGTTATGGTACGCGCTCTGCCGTTCAATGAATATCCCGTCACTTAAAGTGCTTGACGGAATCGGTTTTGACGCGGCAATTGAACGGGCGGTTTCATTGCTTGGTATTTCCGCAAACGAGCTTCCTACACGTGGCTTTGTACCGGGCTACCCCATTGGCTTGGGAGTCTGCTCCGTGCGCCCCATTGAAATCGCACGCGCTTACACTGTCATTGCAAGCGGCGGAAAAGAAATCACTCCGATTGCAATACGCAGTGTAGAAGACCGAAACGGAAACGTATTCTTAAACCCAGAAAAAGAACTGCGACAAGCTCAAGCGGCAAAAGGCGCTGCTATTCAAGTCATCTCTCCGCAGACTGCATTCATCATGACAGATTTATTGCAGAACACAGTTTCAAACGGCGGTACGCTGGCAAATCCTTCAAACTGGGGAGCGAAATTCCGCTACACCGACGCAAAGGGAAAACGCTACACTATTCCTGCCGGCGGCAAAACTGGTACGACACAAAACTGGGCGGACGCATGGACAGCAGGCTTTACCCCCTATTATACATCAGTCTTCTGGTTTGGTTTTGATAAGCCGGGACAATCATTGGGCTTAAAGCTCACTGGCTCAACACTGGCCGGTTATGCGTGGTCAGACTTTATGTCAAAGGCAAACGACGGTCTTCCGTACAAAGAATTTGAGCGCCCTGCCACAGGATTGATTCAGGCAACAGTTTGTTCTGTTAGCGGAGGCATTCTTACCCCGGACTGTGGCGACCACAAAATTACCGCATGGTATCTTGAAGGGACTCAGCCAACAGAAGTGTGTACCGTGCACTCAAATTCAACCAGCGTAAGAACACTTGCATTGTACCGTCTGGAGAGAGAAATGTACAAAGCGGGATTTGCAAGCGAAATGATGATTAGAGACTCAGAACCGTTGCGTTTTGATTTAAGTTTAGTTTCTGGCGGAGCTCAAACAGGATTTTCCAGCGATTACACAACGCCCAATGAGCTGCAGCTTGACGAAAATGGTGTAGCACCAGACTATAACTTTTTGTTGGATTAGTTGTTTATAACATAGCAGGAGATTCCATGAAAAAAGCAAAAATTCTTTCAACGATATTTGTCCTTATTTGTACTTGTACTTTTTTGTCTGCAAAAGATGTAGAAACAGGCGATGTGTATGAGCCGACGGCGACCCGTATCCCAATGCCAAAAAAGAAGAAGACGTCAGGTTTGTTAGACAAACTGTTCGGAAAAAGACTGTCAGATCCAGTATTGCTTGCCGAGTCATCTTTGTTCAGATTTAATTATTTGGGAACAAATGTAAATCAAGAAGAAATAAATATCATCTATTACCCGAAAGAGGAGGAAGTTGCCATTGCATTTGAAACAAAGAAAAACAGATTTCTCCGCTTAGATAATAGAGCGCAGGCTGCATTAAAGAGCGCATTTTACTCTTATGACGACGCATTTAATGCAAAGACATTGGATTCAAGACGAAGACGTCATTTGACCGAATACGGAAGCGTAAAAGCGCGCTATAACATTGACCCATTAGTTGGACATGAAGAATATATCCCGGAAATCACATTTGGCTACGTTTTTGTAAACAAATCCCCCTACTTCATCATCTCTATCCCTGAAACTTCTAGCGTAAACGAAAATCCTATTGACCCAGAACGCACAAAACAGTCTACTCTTGTTCGATTGCTTTTCAATAGAAACCAAATGAAGACGCTGATAGAGCAATTCAACGAAGAAGTAATTGTGGCGGCTCTACAAAAAGCTGAAGCAGAGGCTGCGGAACAAGAAGAATATCAAGGCGACACTACATCAGAAGATAAAGTATCGAACTCATCTGAAACCGCAGATAAAAACACTGAGACAAAATAACGCTCTGAAAAAAACGGATGTCATTCCGCCAGATATGAATATGTGATTATTTTAGCGCGTCGGGACCAAAACTTTCTGGCAAAAGTTCTTCAAGCGAAAGTTCTTTGTATTCGCCTTGGGATTTTGCAAAAACCACACGCATTTTTTTGGGGTCACAAAATTCTCTCATCGCTTGTCTGCACATTCCACATGGAGCGCAAAAATCTTGTACCGTGTAGTTTTTTCCGCCAACGATTGCAATCGCCTTTATTCCGTGCTCGCCCTCGCTAATCGCTTTACAAATAGCAACGCGTTCTGCGCAAACACCCACGGGATATGACGCATTCTCAACATTTACGCCCGTATAAATTTTTCCGGAAGAAGCAATTAAAGCCGCACTGACGTTGTAGGTTGAATATGGGGCATATGATTTTTTTTGATTTTCGATTGCAATTTTAATCAATTCTTTTCTATCAAAATTGTCAAATTGCTCGTCAGAAAGTTCCGCATTTGTAGCTTCCGCCCCAGAAGTCACGGATTCCTGCTTATTTTTTGAACAAGATGAAAAAGCTAACAACAGAGCCGTTGTCACAACACATACAGACATAAACTTGGTTTTCTTCATAAGGAACCTCTCACAATGCTATTTTACACAAGTCGTCTTTAGAACGTCTCTGTTAAGAGTATCACACGGACTGAAAACTGCCAATGCCATTTCCAGTCCGCATGATAATTATTTACTGGTCATTAAACTCACTGACCAACGCAGAGACCGTAGCCTTTGCATCTCCGTAAATCATGACAGTGTTGTCGTTTGTGAACAACGGGTTCTCAACGCCTGAGAAGCCTGTACCCTTACCACGTTTCAAGACGAATACCGTGCGTGCCTCGTGTGCGTTGACAATCGGCATACCGTAGAGCGGTGAAGACTCGTCGTTGATTGCGTCCGGGTTTACAACGTCGTTCGCACCGATAACGATTGCGACATCCACGTTGCTCATCTGCGGGTTCATCTCATCAGCTGTTTTGAGCTGCTCGTACGGAACATTCGCCTCAGCCAAGAGAACGTTCATGTGTCCCGGCATACGACCGGCAACCGGGTGAATTGCAAAGTTGACTTCTGCGCCGTTTGCCTCAAGCTTGTCGCAAAGCTCTTTGACCGCATGCTGTGCCTGTGCAACTGCCATACCGTATCCAGGAACGAATACGACATTCTTTGCAGCTTCCAGAATCATGTATGCGTCTTCAACAGACATTGCCTTGGGCTCCTTTGCAGGACCAGCTGCGCCCTTCTTCTTTGAGCCACCAAAACTCTTGAACAAGAGGCTTCCGAATGTGCGGTTCATAGCCTTACACATAATCAAGGTCAAAATCAAGCCAGATGCGCCGACCAGACAACCAGAAACGACCAAAACGGTGTTGTTGATTGCAAAACCAGCGAATGCTGCGGCAAGACCAGAAAGTGCGTTCAAGAACGAGATGATAACCGGCATATCACCACCGCCGATTGGGATAACCATCGTAAAGCCCAAAAGGAGGAAGATTACCGTAGAAGCGATGATTCCGCATTTTTCAACTTCTGCAAAACCAAACGGATTCTCTTTTGTCAAGAAAGCGTATGCGAGAATTGCAACGAGACCGAGCACACAGAGAACACCGTTCAAAGCGTTTTTAGCAGGAATGACCCAGCCTTTGAAAGTCATCTTTCCGCTCAATTTACCCCATGCGACAAGAGAACCAGTGAAAGCAACTGCACCGATTGCAATGGTGAGGCCGAGTGAAACTGCTGTGAAGTAGTCACCCTTGTCGGCGGCGATGTACTGAGTCAAAGCAACGAGAAGTGAAGAAAGACCACCACAACCGGTTAACATTGCGACGAGTTCCGGCATACCAGTCATCTGAACTTTCTTAGACCAGATTGCACCGATAATCGTACCGATAAGAACAGCAACGATAATCCAGCAATAGCCGTTTGAGAGGAACGGATTTCCAGCCCATGCAGCAGCGTCTGTAGAGAAAGCAGACATAACATCTTTCTGAATAAGAACTGTTACAACTGCAACCAGCATACCGATTGCAGAATAAAAGTTACCTTTGCGGGCAGTCGCGGTTTTGCCCAAAAGTTTGATTCCCCGAATAAAGAAGATACAGGAAATCATGTACAAAACTTTAATCAATGTATCGTTCATCTTTCCCTACCCCTTATTTCTTTTTTGAGTCCTTTGTCTTGAACATACCAAGCATGCGGTCAGTAACCATGTAACCACCGATTACGTT
>JAFSTK010000006.1 GCA_017450535.1 Treponema sp. | reverse complement strand
GTCTGGGTCATGTCTTTTCGCCAGACATTGCCGTTGTCGAGATACAGATATTCTTTGTCGTCGCATGTGTAGCGCACGATAGAGTTGATGTCTCCAGAAACTTGCGCGCTCTCCAATTTTACTTCGTCAAGAATTGTGCTGAAAATGACATCGTTGCACGACATGAACATGCATGCGGTCAGCGCGAGAAAAAGCGATGTTGTTTTTGATATAATCTTTTTCATGTTGTCAGCTCCTAGAAATGATACCGTGCGGAAAGCTTGATTGAATCAAAAACGCCACAGTAGTTGTTTGACGAATCTGAATACCACTGGGGCATAAGCATAAAATCGTCTGCAATGCCGAACGACCAGCTTGCCGTAGCACGGAAGAATACGCCTGCTGAAGCGGAAAAAATAAAGCCGGGGAAATAAGAGCGGCTCAAATAGTTTTCCAATGCGGCGCCAACACCGACCGTTATAGGAAATTCAAATCGCTTGAACGAAGGCTGTATTGTCATGTTGACCACAAGCGGAATGTAGGTGAAAATATTGCTTCCGATGGTGGGGTGATAGCCGAAACTGATGTCCGCTCCAACTGCAAACCAGCTGGTCAAAAAACGATGGTAGCCAAGCGAGCCTGCGCCGCCAGTGATAAGGCTGCCGTCTCGGTACAAAGGAAATGAGCCTCCAAAATTGAGCGGGAACGTGACCATCAGACCAATCGCAATGTACTGGTCTCCGGGCTGATTCCACTTAAAATCAGGGGCTTCAATTTCTGTGTCTTCAGGTTCATTGACATCGTCTTCACTTTCTGTAAAGGCGAAAGTGCATGTAAAAAAAAGGACGCATAGTAATGCGGTAAAACGCTTCATAAATCCTCACTTAAAATCTCTGTTATTATATTGTTTAACTGGTATTATTTCAATTATAATAACAAAGATTATAAAACTCGGTTACATAGGAGATAAAAAGATGGCGGCTGTTATTATTGATGGAAAAGCGATTGCAGAGGATGTTCGCGCTGGTGTGGCGGACAAAGTGGTAGAATTAAAACTGCGTGGTATTGACCCCTGCCTGGCCGTAGTGCTCGTAGGGCAGAATCCCGCCAGTGTCAGTTATGTGACCGGCAAACGCAAGGCTCTCGCAGAAGCGGGCATGAAAGACAAGAGCGTGGATTTGCCGGAAGATACGACGGAAGAAAAACTTTTGCAGGTGATTGACGAGCTGAACAAAGATCCGTCCGTGCATGGCATTTTGGTACAGCTGCCTCTTCCCAAACATATCGATGAGGACAAAGTGATTATGGCGATTGACCCGTCAAAGGATGTGGACGGCTTCCATCCGGTGAACGTGGGAAATCTGGTTATCGGAAAGAAGGCATTTTTGCCCTGTACGCCTCATGGCATCATCGTGCTTTTGGAGCGCATGGGAGTTAAGATGAACGGCGCGCATGTTGTGGTCATCGGACGCAGCAATATTGTCGGAAAGCCGGTCGCCTTGCTGTTGCTCCGCCGTGAGTATAACGCTACGGTGACAATCTGCCACACAGGCACAAAAAATGTAAAAGAGCTCGCTCGTCAGGCTGACATTCTGATTGCGGCGACTGGTCATATCAACACGGTAACTGCGGACATGGTAAAGCCGGGCGCGACCGTAATTGACGTTGGCGTAAACCGCATTCCTGACCCCACCAAAAAGAGCGGATTCCGTCTGTGTGGTGACGTAGATTTTGAGAACGTCAAGGAAATCGCAGGCTATATCACTCCGGTTCCCAAAGGTGTCGGCCCGATGACAATCGCCATGCTGATGTACAATACGTTGGAAGCGGCTGGAAATTCGTTGAAATAGAATCTTGAGCTGATTGCAGGAAAAGATGATAGATATACAAAGCACACCGGACACTCGCGAAATACCGCTCCAGAAAGTTGGCGTTCGCGGGCTGTCTTATCCGGTGACGGTACTGGACAAAGCGCATAAAACTCAGAATACGACGGCGACGATTGATTTGTTCGTCAATTTACCGCATGACTACAAGGGGACGCATATGTCCCGCTTTGTGGAGATTTTTCACAAGCATCATGGCAACGTGGGAATGCGCGAATTTTTGGCGATGCTGGAAGAAATCCGTGTGTCGCTCAATGCGGAAAAAGCGTTTGGCTCTATGTCTTTCCCTTTTTATATAGAAAAAACTGCGCCGGTTTCTGAAAGTGCGGGCATGATGTGCTACGAATGCACCTATGAGGGCGAAGTGAGCGCGGCGGACGAGTCTGGTGAGAGCAAACGGAGTTTTTACGTGAGCATCGCGGTCCCTGTTGCTACCGTCTGTCCATGCAGCAAAGCAATCAGTGACAGGGGAGCGCACAATCAGCGCGGCATCGTAAAAGTTCGCTTGCAGAACAAGGGATTTTTCTGGATTGAAGATGTGATTTCTGCGGTGGAACATGCCGCTTCCTGTGGTCTGTACAGCGTTCTCAAACGCCCTGACGAAAAATGGGTGACGGAACACGCTTACGACAATCCGCGCTTTGTGGAAGACGTTGTGCGTGAAGTGTACCTTGCGCTAAAAGATTTTCCCGTAGAAAAACCATTCTCTTACTTTAGCGTGGAATGTGAGAACGCGGAAAGCATTCATAACCACAATGCGTATGCCTTTACGGAGTATAAAGCATGACATATTTTTTTGAGACCTATGGCTGCCAGATGAATATCGCCGAAAGCGCGGCTGCTGAGCAGAAATTTATTGAGCGCGGATGGACGCGGGCAGAGGATGCTGAGCTGACAGATTTAGTGATTATCAATACGTGCTCAGTGCGTGCCACGGCGGAAAACCGCATTTTTGGTCGCTTAGGATGGTATGCGGGTCTCAAAGCCTTGCGCGCATGTAAGCCGGACGCAAAAAACAAGTCTCTGGAAAAAGCCGCCGCTTACGTAAAAGATGGAGTTCCCAAGCCGATAAAAGTTGCGGTGATGGGCTGTATGGCGGAGCGACTTTTGAAAAGCCTCAAGCGCGATTATCCTGTGGTGGATTACGTGGTGGGAACCTATGCCAAACAGCACTTGGACGATTTGATTGACGACATTGAGAATGAATTTGGCGTGGCGCATAAAGCCGTAAACGTGAACAAGCGCGATGGCATCATCACCGAAGACCCCGTGTATGCGTTTGCACCGATTAGCGCGGAGCAGGGCGCGTTCTCCACGTATGTGCCGATTATGAACGGCTGCAATAATTTCTGTACCTACTGCATCGTTCCGTATGTGCGCGGAAGAGAAGTGAGCCGCCCGGTGGATGAAATTTTGGCGGAGCTGGATGAGCTGAACAAACGTGGCGTGCGCGAAATCATGCTGCTTGGTCAGAACGTGAACAGCTACCACGGAAAGATGAGCGTGGCCGACACGAGCGAAAAGATTGTGGGCTTCCCGGAACTTTTGCAGATTGTTTCCGACCATTTGCGCGAGACAAAATCGACGATTGAATGGGTACGCTTTGATTCAAGTCATCCGAAAGATTTGAGCGACGAGCTGATTGCGGTAATCGCAAAAAATGATTGTATCTGCAAAGGCATTCACCTTGCCGTCCAGCACGGAAGCGACCGCATCCTCAAAGCGATGAACCGTCACTACACCAAGGCGGATTATCTTGCGCTTGTAGACCGCATCCGCGCGGCGATTCCGAATGTGTCCATGACGACGGACATCATGCTGGGCTTTCCCGGCGAGACCGAAGGAGATGTTGAGGAAGTGCTCGATTTGATGCAAAAAGTGCAGTTTGAGAGCGCGTTCATGTATTATTTTAACCCGCGTGAGGGAACGCCTGCCGCAAGCATGGCAAACCAAGTGCCGCTCGCAGAAAAGAAACGCCGCCTGCAGAAAATCATCGACACGCAGTTGGAAATCACCCAGAAAGAGATGGCGCGCCATGTGGGTGTGACAGAAAAAGTGCTGGTGGAACGCCAGAGCCGCGACAACGCCGATGAAGTGCTCGCCAAAACTGACAGAGACGAGCGCATTGCGTTCAAGGGCGACAAATCGCTGATTGGTCAGTTTGTGACCGTGCATTTTGATTCTATGAACGGAAACACATTCCGCGGCACACTCTGCTAGATAAGATGCTGCTCGCGGGCGGCAATAACCGCCTGACTCTTTGTTTTTACGCCTAGTTTTTTGTAGTTCTGCTTGATATGGTAGCGGATTGTCTCAGGTTTTATGGCAAGACGCTCCGCAATCTCGTTGACGGATAGTCCCTCGGTTTGGTAGCGCAGAATATTCCGTGCGGTGTCCGAGAAAGCCGTGCGGGATGTAAATACAGCCACGCCGTATGTCCGGTAAATAGATGCCATGCGCTCTGTCTCGTTTATCAACTGGAGCAAGTACCGTCTGTCGATGTTTGGGTCTTTCGTAAGCTCATCGCGCATTTTTTTGAGAAGGGGAAGCAATGAGTTTCCTTCTTCGCTGAACAGGCGGATAAAATGGTATTTTGAGCCCAACTCCAGCGCATCAGTCAAATACAATTTCCAGGTTTCTGACTCATTGTTCCGGTAGCTGATAATTGCATCAAGTATTTTGCATTCAATAGAAATGTATGTACGGTGATAGTGTTCCGCATACCATTTCATCTTTTCGTTTAGGGAAAAGGCTTCCGTCAGTTTTCCTTGCTGCAAATAGCAACGGATTTTGGTCAGGTATTGGAAACGAAGCAGTGCGAAAATCTCTTTGTTCTCGTCGGGCGCATATTCTGTGAGCCACACATTGACCGATGAGGTGTCGCCCAAAAGTAAATCGATGCGGCAACGCAATGCGTAGAGATTTGGCAGAAGTTTTACCGCTTTTTTTTCCTTGCATTTTTTTTCAAACGCGGTATATTGCAAAAGTGCGGTTTCGTACTGGCCGTTGATTAAATAAAAACGTATCAATAAGGCTGTGGAGACAAATGTCATGTCGATATTGCCGGATAATTCCGTCTCAAGTTGCCCCCGGCTTAAAAAGGGGAGTATGTCTGAGGTGGTGCCGCCTTTTTCGTACTGGCTTTCACCCATGGCAAGATTCAGCAGTCCTTTTCCGTCTTCTCCCGCTGCCAGCGCAATGAGCGCGCCGTATTTGGTCATGATTTCCTTGTCTTTCAGGCTCCAGTCAGAAAAATCTTTTCCGCCATTCATCGTGCTGGGCAGATTGCTGGTAATGCTGAATGCTGGAAGTTTCATTCCTTTTGTGATAATGAGCGTGCTCAAATCTTTTATGATGCTCAGAATATTTTTACTGCCACGGTGGGGGAGCGCGATGTCCAGATAGGCGAGACGACGTTTTGCCTCGGTTTTTTCTTTGCCTTTTGCGGTGCGTGCTCTTTCCTTGATTTTCTCGTACCAGTATTCGCTCTGCTCTGTTTTGAATGTCATGGAACAAACCATACACATGCCGCTCATCAGCACAATGTTCTGCTCGATTTCTTTTTCAGAAAGCTCAAAATAATACTTGCTCAAACCGAGATAATGTCCGTTGCTGGGATTTTGCGCGGCGTTTTGTATGAGCAAGTCGATAACGCAGTCTTTTCTTTCCGCTTTGAGGTAGAGAGCCATAGCGTTTTCAAAATCGTCATTCTGCTCATACCATTGGGCTGAATGCAAGGCCAGTTCTTTGATTTTTGCGCTTCCGAAAGTGATGTTTGCCTGATGACGCAATGCGGCGAGCGGAATGGGTCGTATGAAATAATGGTCGTTTTCTTTGACTAAAAATGAGCCTGTGTTGCGTGCTTTTTCCAGATATGCCATTACAAACGGACTTCCGCTCAGTTTTTCTGCTAATTCCGGCGTAAAACTGTTGGGCGTGCTCATGATGAGGAAAAAAGTCTTAAAGTCTTGGTCCCAATGTTTTTTGATTTCTTGCTGCATTTTTCCGGCAAAGATTTCCTGCAGAAAAGGAGCCAGTTTTTTTGTGTCCGGCTCTTGTTGGAGTCTGCTTGCCGCCGCGGTCAGGGCAAAAGGGTTTCCTTGAATAAATGACTGAAGCTTTTTCACTTGTTCGGTAGAAAAATGAAGGTCTCGTGCTTCAAGAAAATCTCTTGCCTGAGCGTCAGACAGTGCGAGCATGTTTTCTCGTATGATAACATATTTCCTTGCCGCATATGATGGACGCAGCCATGAAAGATACAGGGCGCGGGAAATGTATATGGGCCACAAGTCGCTTCTTTCGGTCAAAATGAGGATCTGCTCCCTGATTTTTTCGTCAGCGACTAATTGGATATCGTCAAATACGACGGGAATCGGCGTTTTTCTTTTTCCTGTGCTGATTTTCAGGTATTCTTTTAGCGTCGTGTTCTCGTCACAATAATAATAATTTTTGTTTTTGAAGAAATTGCGTATCAGCGAGGTTTTCCCATAACCGGACATACCAAAAATGAATACAGGTACAGATTCCTTTTTTGCGGTAGTGAGAATGTTCCATGCCTCTTTTGGAATGACATAGTTTTGGATTTCTGCGTTATCTGATGCGCGGGCAGTCATAATGTATGGTCAGTATAGCTCATGTAATTGTGTTTGCGCAATTTTATTTTGTCAAAAAGTCATGAAAAAATGTGAAAAAAAATGCAAAAAGTGAAAATTTTGTTGATAAAACTACCCGATTGGGGAGTGGACAAATTTGAAATCTTGAAAAATAATACAATTGTAAGAAAGAACTAACGGTATCTATTATAAAAAGTTTGGCATCGGGAGAGCGAAATTTTTAAGGGTTGTTTGCAATATGCGCAGACAATCCTTTTTTTTTGCGTTGTTCCGCTTTTTCACAAGACGACAGCAGAACAATATGATACACTGATACAAGAAAATATGAAAGCTTTTGTTCGCTTTGGATTGCTGATTTTTCTCTTGCTCTTTTCCGTGCCGCTTTTTTCTTTGCAGGTGTATCGTCCAGAAAATAAGGGCGCGTTGAATGAGGTTCCCTGTTTTATCCGCATTACTAATATGGAAGGAATTGATGCGACCCAGGCGATTACACATCTGTCGTACAACTGGTTTTATGAGCTGCGGGTGCGTGACTGGCGTGGCGAGCCGAAAGTGTTGAATACGTATTTTGAAGGCTGTTTTACCGGCGGAGTTATTGTCCATCTTTTGACGAAGCCGGGACGCTATCTGATTTCAGTGTATACGCCGGTTGAACATCAGCAGGGAATTTTGGCGCAGGAAAAAAGGACATGGTATTCAAACACGTTCACTTACGATACCAGTCATGCGCCCAAAGTGATTTTCATCAATCCGACTGCAGATGACAACGGTTTTTTTAACGGTGGCTGGCATGTTGACTACCGTGCGCCAAAGTTTTATCAATATGCAAAACCATATCGCAGTCCGCCGCCACAAGACCCGCTCCAGCATTAAAATATTTCGCTTCAAATTCTGCTGCAGCGATAGCTTGTGTTGTCAAATCCTGTTTTCTACGGTATACTTATTGAATGGCTACGAGATGTTTTACAATGTGTAAGCCGGGCGTTTTGAACCGCAGATTGGTCGGTCAGGTAATTACGCGCCTGGAGAATAAGGGACTGAAATTAGTCGGCTTAAAACTCATGCAGATTTCACCGGAACTGGCGGCAAAGCATTATGCCGAGCACAAAGGCAAGGACTTTTACGATTCATTGGTTTCATATATTACGAGCGGTCCTGTTGTCGCTATGGTGTGGCAGGGGGATGACTGCGTGACGTTGGTGCGCAAAGTTGTTGGCGCGACAAAACCGAGCGAGGCTGCTCCCGGAACAATCCGCGGGGATTTCTGCTCTCACACGAATCATAACATTATTCACGCTTCTGACAGCGATGCGAGCGCGGAAAGAGAGATAAATCTGTTCTTTAAACAGGAAGAGCTTATCGACTGGAACGACGAAAGTTCGCTCTGGTACTAATTCGTTAGGGTAGGGGATAACGATGCATTCAAAGAATGTTGGTGTGATTGGTGCTGGTGCATGGGGGTCTGGTTTGGCTCAGGCGCTTGCTCGTGGCGGACACAAAGTTGAAGTGTGGGCGCGCGAACAGGATGTTGTGGACGCAATCAACAATGAGCATGAGAACAAACGCTATCTGCCGGGATTTCCGCTTTCAGAAAATCTTACGGCTTCTACGGATATCCGCCATGTCGCTTCTGACAAAGAATTTTTAATTCTCGCAAGTCCTTCGCTCTATCTTGTGAGCACGGTGCAGCAGTTTATTGATGTGCCATCCATTCAGGACGGAAGCACGACGATTGGCGTTCTTACCAAGGGATTTGTCGCTTCTCCTGAAGGTCCCAAACTGATTCTGGAGACGTTGGAAGAGGCGTTGCCTGCATCATACAAAGGTTCGCTGGTTTACATTTCTGGTCCCAGTCATGCGGAAGAAGTCGCAATGGGAAAACTTACCGGTCTGATTGCCGCGAGCGAGAACCCCAAGAATTCTATCCGCTTCCGTGAATTGTTGCGTGTTCCTGGACTGATGGCGTATTCAAGTTTGGATGTAGTGGGCGTGCAGATTTGTGCGGCGGCAAAGAACGTGATTGCCGTTGTGTACGGAAGCCTTGATGCCGTTGCCGAACATTCTGATATTTTTGGTGATAACGCGGAGTCTCTTTTGCTCGCGGCCGGCTTGAACGAAATTCAGGCTTTGGGCTTTGCCATGGGCGCGACTCATGCGGAGACCTTTACTTCGATTGCGGGCGTTGGCGACTTGGACGTAACTTGCCGCTCAAAATACGGACGCAACCGCCGCTTTGGTCAGGACATCATCAAAACTGACCTTTTGAGCCGATTTAAGAATCTTGATGATTTGATTTCCCGCATTTCTGAGGTGGGTTATCTTTCAGAAGGTGCGGTGGCATGTAAATTTGTCCATCAGATTGCTGAAAAACACGGACTGCATCTTTTGATTTGCGAGGGACTCTACCGCATCTTGAACAAAGAGATTGCGCCGATGGACTTCCTCCACGATTTATTGCAAGGAAACACAAATGCTTGAAAAACTGACAAATACTTTTAGTGACATTGTCCGCACTGTCAGCGGAAAATCGACGATTACCGAAAAAAATATTGAGGAGACCGTTGAGCAGATAAAAATGGCTCTGCTTGAAGCGGACGTAAACCTGCGCGTTGTGCGCCGCTTTGTGAACGCAACGGTGGAAGAAGCGAAGGGCGAAAAAGTTCTGCGCGCCGTCGATCCTGGTCAGCAATTCGTAAAAATCATTTACGACCGCATCGTAAAATTGCTTGGCGATGAAAAGGTCGATTTGCAGCTTAAAAATCCCGATGTGCAGTCCGTGGTGCTCTTGCTCGGTTTGCAGGGCGCGGGTAAAACGACGGCGGCGCATAAGTTGGCTGCCCGCCTCGCAAAAAATGGTCGCCGTCCGCTGTTGGTGGCATGTGACTTGGTTCGTCCTGCCGCTGTGGAGCAGTTAAAGCAACTCGGCACAAAAATCAATGTCCCCGTGTACGCGGAAGACGGCGCAAAAGATGCCGTAAAGGTCGCCAAGAACGGTCTGGACTACGCGCGCAAAAACGGCTTGGACACAATTATCGTGGATACAGCCGGTCGCTTGCAGATTGACGAGACGATGATGGCGGAACTGGTCGCCGTAAAGAAAGCCGTTGACCCGGTAGAGACCATTTTGGTTGCCGACGCGATGACCGGTCAGAACGCCGTGGACATTGCGAAGAGCTTTGACGAACAGTTGGGCTTGACGGGCGTAATTCTGACCAAATTTGACTCAGACGCGCGTGGTGGTGCCGCTCTCTCGCTCAAAACGATTACTCAAAAGCCGATTTTGTTCATCGGTACGGGCGAAAAAACTGAGGACTTTGAGCCGTTCCATCCTGACCGCATCGCAAGCCGCATCTTGGGCATGGGCGATATCGTCTCCCTCGTAGAAAAAGCGCAGGAAACCGTTGAAATTGAAGAAGCGCAGCGTCTTGAAAAAAAGATGGCGCGCAATGAGTTCACCTTGGATGACATGCTTGAGCAGTTCCAGCGCGTCAAAAAGATGGGCAGTATGCAGTCAATTATGGAAATGATTCCTGGATTGTCAGGTCAGATTGACGAGAGCAAAGTTGATTTGGACGGCATGAAACATCAGGAAGCGATTATTCTTTCCATGACCAAAAAAGAGCGCGCCAATCACTTGATTATCGGTCCCAGCCGCCGCAAGAGAATTGCAAAAGGCAGCGGAACGAGTGTCGCCGAAGTGAACAAATTGATTAAACAGTTTGAAAAGACCAAACTCACAATGAAAAAACTTGCCCGCAACAAAGGTATGCAGGCAAAAATGATGCAGCAGATGGGCGCACTCAGATAGAAACTATCTCACTACAATCCGTGACGCAATTCGTCCGTCGGCGGTGTAGCCTTTTTCGGGATTTGTCTCGTCAATAAAGCTTGTGATGCCTCGATAGTAGTTGTAGTAGTATGTCCCGGAGGGTAGGGGGATGTCCAGTTGGTATTTTCCGCGTTGTACTTCCTTCAGCTCATAAATCCATGAGTCCCAGTTGGTAAATGTTCCGCCGACGCGAATTTTCTGTCCTGTGGGCGCAAAGCAGACAAAGCGGGTGTAGCCTGCGGGCACGGTCTCCGTGTTTTTTGTTTCGACACGGGGAAGGTTTACGTGAGAGAGCCACAGATTTGTGTTGGTGTCATACAATGTGTTCGTGTTTGTGGGGTCAGTCGTCCATAGTCCGTCGATGACGATTCGGTATGAGATTGATTCCACATCTTTCGGCTTTTTCAGGACGTAAAAGAACCATGAGTCGGTCACTTCGCCCTCAAAGTCATAGGCTTTGTGCAGTTTGTATGCATGAATTTGCTTGTACCCTTCAAAATCAAAGGCGATGCCTACGTAGCGTGAGTTATTGGGAGCGGTGAACACAACATATTTGCCGTACTGGTAAGGCGCACGGACGCCCTGCATTTCTGAGACGAGGTTGTTGAACTCAAATAAATCTTGCTCCGGAGCCGCTTCTTTTGCGAATGCGGTCACTGCTAGGAGAGCTGTCAAAATCAAACAAAAAATCCGCTTCATACCTTCAAATTATCGGAAAATCATAAAGTAAAATAAAGAGAAATTCTATTCTAAAGCGTGCCCCAGTTTTTTCCGACATAGAAATGAAGGGTGGAAATTTTTTGCACTTGTATCATCTTTTAATGTGGAGTAGAATGAAAGGCGATGCCTGGGCTTAGTCAATTACGGCAATTCAGCGAAGATATCAAGAATCTCGGCGATGAAGTTCAAATTCGCAGGATGAGGGGGGAGAAGCCTGTTTTTCTGCCCGTTCCCGATGTGCCTGACGTAGATGATTCCAATGACTTCATGCTCGGTCTGCCCGATCCAAACGAAAAAGATGAGGCGCCCGCTCCCACAGCATCTGTGGACATGAGCGCGACAGAAGATATTGACCTCTCCAGCCTGGGCATTCCTGGTTTTGATAGCGGAAATTCTTCTGCTCCGGCTGCCCCTGAAGCTCCCGTTGATATTCCTCCCGAACTCGCATCTATTTTAGGTCCTGTGGCGGACACATCTTCTGCTTCCGATGTCGAGATGCCAGATTTGTCTGATTTCTTGGACGAGCCAGTTTCTTCTGCGCCGTCTTCTGTTCCGGATGTACCTGTTTCGGACATACCTGTTCCAGATGTACCTGCCACTGAAGAGCCGGCTCCCGATGCATTTGCGGAGACTCCCGCTTTTGATTCGTCTGCCGCAGAAACTTCGCTTGATTCGGAGCCGTCGGATGCATTGTCCGGCATGGGTGATTTGCCTGACCTCGGTGACTTGGGCGATTTATCTGATATGGGAGATTTTTCTTCTCTTGTGACTCCGCCAGATGAGGATGCTTCTAAGGAAGGACTTCAGGAAAATGCGGATGCCCAGGGTGAAGATGCGCTTTCTTCTGATTCAGTTGAACTTCCCAACGACTTGTCATTGCCCGACGGATTTGGCGAAAACGAAGATTTGGAAGTTCCCGATGGCATACCGTCAATGGACGAGCTTTTGCCCGAAGAAAACGGTGAGAATCCAATCGCGATTGACCAGGCCGCTTTGGACGCGCTGTTTAATAAGCCGAATGAGCCGATAAAATCCGAGCCGGTTTCTGATGCGAACGAAGAGTCTGTTGCTTCTGACACTGCGGATGTCTCTGCTGATGCGGCTGTTTCTGAGGATATATCTAATGATGTTTCTGATGACGTGACGGCTCCAGATGTGACTTCGGCATCCGATGATTCTTCTCTTTCTCTTGATGACCTTTCTTTACCCGATGATTTTGGTTTTACGGGTGAAGAAATCGATATGGGGTCAGAAGCCCCCGCACCAGAAGCTATTGCGTCACAGTCTAAAAAAACTGCGCCTTCTGCTGAGCCTGCTTCTGATGAGGCTGCAAGTTCCTCGGACAATCTTTCTCTTGATGATTTCTCCATGGATTCCCTGCCGCCGCTGGATGATTTTGACTCTCTGGGGGGCAGCACTGGGGCGGATTCGCTCGGTACAACCGACTCTGGTTCGGATGCGCTTGGCGATGATTTCTCAATGGATACCGCTACTGCAGACGCTCTGCCTGCGGACACCAGCACTTCTTCGGAGCCGGCTGGAGAGACCTCTGGCACAGCTTCAGATTCGCTTGGCGGAGATATCGATGATCTTGCGAGCATGTTCGATACGTCCGGACTTGATTTTCCCGATGGCATGGGCTCGGCTCCAACTGGCGAAGCGCCGGATGTGTCTATGGACGTGCCGCAGGAAATATTTGACACCTCGGAAATGGATGGGCTGGATTTCTCCTCAGACGATTTAGGCTCATCTGGTAGTACGGCTCTGCCATTTGACACTGATTTTCCTGTTACAGGCGAAGGTGGTGGCGATGATTTTGAGCTGACCGATGATTTTGAGATTCCCGGCTTCTCCGATGCTGATTCCGCTCCCGATGACAAAAAGGGCGGTTTCCGTCTGGATTCTCCTGATTTTTCAAAAGCGAATGCAGACCGCCCGCCGAACACGCTGAGCGAAGAAGAATACGAAAAATTCAAGAAAAATCTTGCCGGCTATCCGCTGAACTTGCGTATTGCGGTAGAAGATTTTATCGTAAAAGATGAATTCAAAGACGACGTTATTTTTGAAGTCGTCGAAAAAGTCCTCAAAAAGGTTTCCGCTCGTCAGCTGGCGGGCCATTTGGAAAAGCTGCTGGACATTTCTATTGATGTACCCCGCGATTTTGAGCGCAGGTCTGTTGCCGAGTATGAGGCATACAAGCAGTCTTTCCAGTATCAGCTGAAAAACCGCATTTTGCCGATGGCTGTGGCTGGAGTGATGCTGACGATTGTGGGCTTCTTCTTGTTCCATGCAGGAAAACGCTTTGTCTATCAGCCGGTGATGGCGAGCAGACTGTACAATCAGGGCTACACCATGCTGGAAAATAACGAATTTCCGCAGTCAGAAGAATTGTTCCAGCGGGCGGTGAGCTACAAGCCGGTAAAAAAATGGTTCTTCCGTTATGCAAAAGGCTACCGTGAGCACAAACAGTTTGAGCGCGCCGCACAGATGTACCGCAATATTCTAGGTCTGTTCAATTATGACAAGCAGGCGGGACTTGAATACGCACGGATGGAATTGTATGAGCGCGCGAATTATGCCCGTGCGGAAGAAATTGTCCGCCGTTCCGTGCTCGACCATTACATAAACGACAGCGCAGGCATTTTGCTTTTGGGTGATATTTTCCTTGAATGGGCAGAAATTGACCCGGAAAAATATGAGCTTGCGCGTTTGGAATATTCGAACCTCATCCAATTGTATGGCGGTACTGATTTGTACATGTCCCGCATGATGCGCTATTTTATCCGCACGGACAATTTGCCCAATGTTCTGAGTCTGAAAACCCGGTTCTACAGCAACAAAAAATCGCTTGGTGCGGAAGACTGGACGGAATTGAGCGGCTATTTGCTGGACAAGCTTTACGGAAAACTCAGCAAGACCGAAGAATCGTTGCGCTCTTCTATTGAAGATGTGCTGGATATGCTTGAAACTGCCGTCAAACTGGACCCTGTAAATCCGGTGGCGCGGTATAATCTTTCCCGCTACTTCTTGCACAACAATAACGATGTCTCAGCTCGCCGTGAAATGAAGATTGCGCTGGATTTGTTTGAGAGGGCACCCGTCCGCACACGCAAAAATACCTATCGCGAAATTAACGGCAACCGTGTTTTGGGCGAGCTTTTTGCCCGTGACCGCGAGTACATCAAGGCGCAGGAGTCATACACAAAGGGTATCAATGTGTACACCGAAGAGCATGACAAAACTGGACTTGAAGGTGATGAGAACACCGGAAAACTTTATGCCGACATGGGAGACTTGGATTATTTTATCACAGGCGATATGGATGCCGCGCTCTCAAATTATCAGACGGCAATCGGCATGAAAAACGATACTCCGTCGCTCAATTATCGTGTTGGCGCAATTCATTACAACAAAAAGGATTACGACAAGGCGCTCGGCTCATTTATCAAGACATCTGAGACACGGGGCTCAGATTCAAGCCTGCTTCTCTCGTTGGGAAATACACTTTCGCTTCGTGGCGATAATTTTGCCGCACAGGGATATTATTCAGATTTGATTACGCGCTTGAACAATGACCGTGCGCGCCGTGTGATTTTCAATCCTCACCACGATGACGATGACAACGCGCTTTTGGACATGTTTGTAAAGGCGAACAACAATTTGGGCGTCACTTTGTACCGTTTGGCCCGTCAGACAGGGGACAGCGCGAAGAATGCGGAAGCGTTGGTGCGTCTCTCCGACTCAATGCGCGCTTGGGACGCTTACACCCGTAACCCGGAGACAATGAAACGTCTGGAAGGTTCAAACCTTGCTTCTCAGAACTCAAAATATATCACGCATCCGTATCCTGATTTTGAGCCTGCGATTTACACGGATATTCCCAAAACCTTGGACGGAGAGGCGACGCTCGAATGATAAAAGTGTTTTGTGCTCAGGCAGGCATCGATGTAAAACGGCACCTCTATGACTTGCAGAAGGAATTGTTCCGCAAGATTATCCATATGGGGACGGCATTTGTGCCTCTGATGCTGCATTTCTTTTATCATTTTACGGTTATCGCTCTGGCGGCGGCGGGTATGGCATATATCGTCGCAGAAAAAATGCGTGTCGGCGGCAGGGAGATTCCGCTCATTTCTGATATTACTGCGGCCGCTGCGCGCAAACGTGACGAACATAAATTTGTGCTGGGACCGGTCACTTTGGTGGCGGGCGTTATCAGCGCGGCTTTATTGTGGAATGAGCAGGCGGCGGCAATCGGTATTCTTGCGCTGGCATTTGGCGACGGATTGGCAAGTCTCATGGGAAAAGCGTTTGGAAAAATCAGAATACCGTTTACGTTCGGAAAAACTGCCGCTGGAAGCCTTACTTGTTTCGGCGCGATTTTCTTTACGACTTTCTGTGTGTCTCAAAACTGTCTGGTATCGCTGATTGTCGCGCTGTGCGGCATGGCGGTGGAAGTGCTTCCTCTCAAAGATTTGGACAACGTGGTGATTCCGATTCTTTTGGGCGGCATAGCGCAGTATTTACTTCCACATGTATAATCGGTGCAGGTTGCGCAAAAACTGCAATGTTCCGAGGACGAGAAAAATCGTTCCTATTCCCATCAAAAGAAAATTATCCGCAATAGTCAGCAGCAGATAGCCTATGGTCAGTATGCTGTAGAAAATCGTGATTCTTTTCAGTTCGGGGATATCATGCTTTCGCGCATTGATGTAAAAAGTTCCGCCTGTGATTATAAAAATCAGCAGACGAATGACGGTAGCAATGGATGAAAACCCGGCGATGACCGTACATGTGGTTGTGGTCTGGGCGGTGTTCATCGGCATGGCGGTGGCGATAACGGTTGCCAAAGCCAGCATGATGAAAAAATTTCGCTCGACTTCCTGCCTTTGTTCCGTGTCACTGAGTGCTGCCGTGGCGAAAAAGAAAAGTGGCACCATCAGCCGGCCCGCAAAAATAATTCTGCTCACGAAAAAAAGCAGAAGAGAGTAGGACTGCCAGATTCCGAACAAGGGAATCAAGGTTCTTGCTCCCTCGCAAAGACAGCCCAGCAGAACGCCGCAGAAAAAAATGACTTCAACAGACTGTGTGTTCTCAAAAAAACGCAGCACGATGAATAACATGGCGGGCACATAAAGCACCAGCACAGCGGCTGTAATCATGGTTGCGATAAAATTATATTGGGTAAGGACTAAGGTGTCGGGTAAATGTACCAGTCGGAGCGTCGTTGGAGGCGTGACAGATTGTGTAAAGATGGCTATAATAAAAAGAGTTATGAGCATTGCGGTTATCAGCAAGGAAGCGAAAAAAAGATATTTCGTAAGCGTATTTCTTGTTTTTAAGGTCATGTGAAAATCATAATCTTAACAGCAAAATATGTAAAGACTTGTCAAAAAGAAGCCGAAAATAAAACAGTGGAGGCATTATGAAAAAGGTATTAGGCGGAATTATTTTTCTTGCGGCATCCTTGTGCGCTTTTGCTGGTGATGCGGCTGCCTTTGTGGACATAGGAATCTCTTCAGACGGAAAAACGTATATTTTTGGTGAGTATGGTCGCACCGATAATGATTTTCAAGGGTATGCGGAAATCTACACCGTGGATATTGCAAAGAATGATTTTGTGACAGGCGGTGTGTTCAAGACCTTACCTTCTGCTGCCACGGCTTCAAAAAGCGGAAAAACAGTCTATGACGAGCTGCTTGCAAAGGCTGGCTGGACGGTCAGAAAGTATGAGTGTAAGCCGGCTCTCCCTGAGAATCTGCTGTATATTCGCGATGAGCGTGTGAATGATGGAACTGAAATTGTCTTCAAGGACTTTGAAGGTTCTTCAACTGAACAAAGCGTGTTTTATCATATCAAACTGACACCGGTGCTGGAAGGAACGGGCACAAATGTGAAGTCATCCTTTTCTATCAGCCTTGAGAAGAAAAATGAAAACGGTGAGCTTTTGAGCCATAACATAGTCGGAAATCCTTCTATCAAACGAAAGGGAGTTTCTTCTTATAAAATTGACCGAATCTTTTCCGATAAGAGCGGCAGAAATCTGGTGTTCGTGATTGAAAAGCGAGTTGAAGATAAAAACGGTACATCCATCCGATACATGGTTGAGACAATCCGATTGTAACGAGAATCCCGCGCTGGTCGCGGGATTTTTTGTCTCTGCACAGTAAAAATTCATTTTTTTTTTCAGTTTTTTAAAAAATTTTTTGTAGTTTTTTGCATTTTAAAGCCTATATATAAGGTGGAGGTTTTAAGATGAAGAAGCGAACTATTCAAAAATCAATGTTCTCTATGTTCCGCTATGCGCTGGTGTGTGCCGGGATTTGCGGCGGCATTCTTTTTCTGGCTGCGCCTGTCTCCTGTAAACTTACAGAAGAAGGTGTGGAGATTGTGACGGTGGATAAAGTCGTTCCGCAGATTTTATCATTTGACTTTAAGCAGCGCAGTATGCTGGAGATTGTATGCTCTGAGCCGATGACGATGAAGGACGTATTGTTCAAGAAGGCTGATGATGAGAATGCGGCGGCTAATGCGGTGACTATTTCCTATAACGAAAAGAAGACCATTGCCGAGCTGACTCTATCTGACCCAACGGAAATCGGTGTTCGATACAATCTGACGGGCATTGTGGAAGATTTGAACGGCAATACGCTTACGTTCAGTCTGCCGTTTGCCGGCTACAACGATTGCCTGCCCGTTATCGTTTTCAGTGAGATTCGCACCGAAGGAACGGGAAAGACGCCGGAGTTTGTCGAATTGTATGTGCTGGAAGGCGGCAACACGGCTGGGCTGGAACTGATTGGCGGATACGATGGCAAGGAGAAAAAGTATTCGTTCCCCAAAATGGAAGTGAAGACTGATGAGTATATTACGATTCATTTCCGCCATGACACTGATACGCCGGAAAACTGCGTTGATGAGACCGGAAAAGATTTGACGCTTGCGACCGTTGCCGCGAACAACAACAATTGTGATACGGCGCGAGATTTGTGGGCTGAAAATGAAGATGATTCTGCCCGCCTGCAAAAAACAGATGTCCTGATGCTCAGTGCGGACGGCGGAAATTCCGTGCTCGATGCGGTGCTCTACAGCGACGGCACAAAAACCGACTGGCAGAAAACTCTGTCCAAAGAGTTTGCGGCAAAAGCGGTCAGCAAGGGAATTTGGAAGAGCGCAGCCATAGCCGATGCCGCAAGCAATGCCGGAGCGACTTCTACACGCACGCTCTGCCGACAGAACATTTCTGTGCTGGCGACAAAAGCTTATGAGCGAGGTGCAATTATTCCCACGAGCGCGGCGGACTGGATTGTGGTGAACACTTCATGCGCGACTCCCGGCTTACCAAACAGTAGCGAGGCATATGGGAACTAGTCAGTGCTGCCATTCTATGGTATACTGTACGAATGGCAGAATTATTAGCACCCGCCGGAAATCCGGAAGCCTTGGACGCCGCGATTGGCGAAGGCGCAGACGCAGTTTATCTCGGTCTCAAAAGTTTTAACGCGCGCTTGCGCTCGTCTAACTTTGCGTGGAATCAATTTGAAGGCGCGGTGCAGTCTTTGCATCGTCAGGGCAAAAAAATCTATGTCACCGTTAATACTGTAAGTGAGGAGCGCGAGACTGAGCGTTTGTACCGCTTCCTTTCATATTTGAGTAAAATCGGCCCTGACGGTCTTATCGTGCAGGATTTTGGTGTGGTGCGCATGTGCCAGGAATTCTTTCCGAACCTTGAGTTGCATGGCTCTACGCAGATGAACGTGGAGAGCGCGGCAGGCGTAAATCTTTTGGCAAAAGAAGGTTTGCAGCGCGTCGTGGTTGCCCGTGAGCTTGGTTTGGACGAAATCAAAAAAATCAAGGCACGGACAAAAACTGAGCTGGAAATCTTTGTGCATGGCGCGCTTTGTGTGAGTGAAAGCGGTTTGTGCTTGTTCTCAAGTTTTTTGGGCGGAAAGAGCGCGAACCGTGGCATGTGTACGCACGCATGCCGCCGTTGTTACACCGCAGAGATGGGCGAGGGCACAGAGCAGGGCTACTATTTTTCTCCGTCAGACTTACAACTGATTGACCATATCCCGGACTTGATGCAGATTGGCGTAGAGTCGTTTAAGATTGAAGGCCGCATGAAAAGCGCGGAGTATGTCGGTTCAGTTGTCGCCGCCTACCGCTATCTGATGGATCACTGGCAGGAAGACAAAAAGGGCGCGATTGCCGCCGCAAAACGTATGCTCGCCACAGACTTTGCCCGCAGCAAGACGACCTACTGGTATAATTTTAAGACGAATGAAGAGGGCGTTGAAAAAGCCGGCGATGCGATTTTGAATCCGAAACAGGCGGGCGGCACTGGCATTTACCTCGGCGTGATAGACAAACTGCAGAGCGCGGACGAAGAGACTCGTCGCCGTGCACAAGAAAATGCCGCTCCCGACGCAGACCCGTCCACATGGCAGGTGCAGATGGCTTGTCTCAAAGGCGGCTCGTACGACCCTGATCCCGGCGATTCAATCCGCTTGCACAAAAAAGACGATACAGGCCGAGTGAGCCATAAAGTGCGCACGGTGCAGACAGACGAGAAGGGTAACCGCTGGATTGATATTCCGACAGGCTTTACGCGCGGAGATTCCGTGTATCTTTTGCAGACAAAGGCGATGTCAAAACGCTACAACCGCGTGCTTCCCAATGATATCGGTCGGTTCCGCCAGCAGCCGGGCGCAGAAAAACTGCCTGTGCTTGATTTGACTCCAATCGCAAAGAATGAGCTCTCATATTTCCCAGAAGGCTTGTACATGCAGGTCTCTACAATCAGCGATATGTTTGCCGTGCAGTCACAGCATCCTGTCCGAGTCATTCTTGAATTAAATTTTGAGACAAAGGCGGATTTGCTCGCGCACAAAACGACGCTTCCGTTCTCCAAAAAGCAGATTATCATTTCGCTTGACCCGTACTGCCCTGCGGCAACTGAAGACGAGCTTTCCGCAAATCTTGACCAGTTCATCGCGGACGGCTTTACCACATTTGTTGCGAATAACGTGGCGCATATTGCCATGCTCCGTGAGAAAAAAGCGAACATCATTGGCGGCCCGTATTTGTACACATTTAACCGCTGGGCTGTCAGCTGGCTGGAAAATCAGAACATCGGCGCGTTTATCACCCCGATTGAAAATTCCTATGCCAATTTGCAGGCGACATTTGAGAAAAATGTGCGCGACCGCGTGATGGTGACAACATATGCCTATCCCACGCTGTTCAGAATGCGCTTTAAGCTTCCGTCATCATATGACTTCACATATTTTACTGACAAAGAGGGCATGGAATTTAAAGTGAACGCCACGCCCGACGGCTCATTTGTCATGCCTGAGGCGCCGTTCTCCATCGTGGACAAAATTGAAGCTCTCGACCACGAAGGATTCCATCGCGTGCTTGTTGACTTCTCCAAGACCAAGGTGAGCAAAGGCGAGCTCAAGTTGGTAAAGAACGCCATGCTCAAAAAACTCCCCGTTCCTGAGACATCTCGTTTCAACTGGAAGGACGGCTTTTACAATCCTGAGCGCATGGAAGAGTACAAGGCATCCAATGAGCGCGCCGCCGAAGCCCGCAAAGCCCAGCAGTACGGACATGCCGGCGGCAAAAATCGCGCGCCCAATCCGCGACAGCGAAAAACAAAGTCTTCCCGCAAGCCAAGGTAGCGCGCTTTTCTGATGTTACGTTAGAAGACCGTTTCGCCTGCCTCCTGTTCCGCACGGATTCCTGCGGCGGCTTCTGCGAGATTTTCAAATTCTTCTTCGCTTTCTATGCCCTCGTCATTAGGAATCGGTTCTGCTTCTTCGGCGGGATTGTCATCGTTTTTTTTGCGGAACATGGGCTTAAAGTCCACGTGCTCTGCGACAACGACAATTTTTGCCATCGATTTACCATCGGTTGTTTTCCAGCGGTTTTGCTTGAGTCGGCCTACAACACGCACGCCGCGTCCTTTAAAGCCACATTTTTCGATGATAGAAGCCAGTTTTTCGCCCCATGCCTCAATATCGTAGTAGCCTACCTCATCAACATCATTTCCACCTTTGTCCTTGTAGATGCGGTTTACCGCGATGGGCATGTTACAAAGGCGGGTGCCATGCGGCGTGTCTTTTGCCACTGGTACTCTGACGATGTTGCCTTCCAAAATTACTTGGTTCATTCCATTCATACGCTTTTCTCCATTTCGTTCTGGCCAGAACAAAAAAAATAAGTGCAAGTCATCTTTTTGACTTACACTTATATATAGGCTTTAAAAAACAAAAATATACAAAAAACGCAGAAAAAAAATTGAAAAAAATGTGTTTTTGTTCGGAATAACCTACATCGGCACGTTTTTTATCAATTTTATGAGATAGAGCTGAATGTACATGTTCAAGGCATCTGAGTCTTTTATCTTCTGCATCCCCGGTGCTTTAACCAGCGTCTCGGCGATACTCTTGATGCGGGAAAGGGTGAGAGAGGTCGTTTTGAACGTGCGCATACATTTGCGGAGATAGTCACGAATCAAAGAGTTCACGTCTTCGGTGAGGTTTTGGTTTTCGATTTTTCCCAAAAGATGGTTCCACTGCCGGCGATAAGATTCCAGCTCACGGTCAAGTGTTGATGACTGAGGAACTAATTCTTGCTCGGCGATGCGGGCGGCCTCACGTAAGGCGACCTTTTTGTTTATGTTCGGATTTTTTGAGATTTCCGCTTCAAGATTTTCTTCTCGGCGTTTATTCTCTTCTTCTTCGCGGTACAATTCGGCAGAATTTTTTGGAGTCTTTTCTCGCTTGTCTTTTGCCGGACGGAAAAGAAGTTTTGCAATCCATGAAATAAGAGGTGCCGTATACCAGAATGGCAGAATGATGCGGGCATCGGTGTATAATTCGTTGCGGTTCATCAACAGAATCTCACTGTAAGGAATGAGCATGCCGTTGTAGAAGAAGGGAATGTGACCTTCAACGCTTTCTGAACTCTCTGAATCGATGACGGGCAGGAATGTGGCGTTCAGCAGCGCATACAGAATGGGCTCCTGAATTTTCACTTCCTGTTCAAGCCGACGCTCAAATGCTGTCTGATCTTTCATTTCGGGGAGCGCGTCGTACTGCAACAAAACCTGGTTCCAATGTTTTGTGATGGTCTCACGGATAACGGAACGTGCGTCTGAACTGAGGCGTACCACCAGATTCATCACTTTGTCTTTTCTGATAAAATACCGTTGTTCGCTGTCCTGTGCCTTAAAGATGAGCAGTTCGGGGAGACTTCCACCGATGGATTCCGTAGATTTTGTGTGAAGATAGTTTTTTAATTCTTCTTCGCTATATTGACCTAACAACGAGTCGCCTTTTTGGTCAGTGAATTTGCAGATAGCGTCAAGCGTATAATAATAGGGCGGACGTTTTAACTGTTCTTCGAGTGCCATCATCGCCTGATGCTTTTTTTGATGTTCTTGCGCCACATCCTTGTAGTAACTTGCGGCTATTTCGATAATCTGCACTGCCTGCAAACGAGAAACATCTTCAGTGGTGTACTCTTTGATTTTTTCGTAATCCTGGCGGATAAAATAGCAAAGCTGATTCCACAGATAAAAGAGGTCGCCTGAATTTTTCAGCATGTCCAGTCCGGCATCAGGTTTGTCCGCAAAAGCAAGAAAGAAATTCTTTGCCGAGACTTCACGACCCGGATTTGATATGGTCATTTTTTTGAGGAAGTAATCGTGATGGTCTCCTTTTGAAAGCAACAGACGAATTTTTGCAAGGCTAGCTGAAATAAGGGTTTCTGCGGGAACGATGGACGGAAGCACAATGGTGGGCATGTCATTTGGCATGACCAGGCCGTACAAAGTTTTCTCCACTTTTTCGGGCTTGTTCAGCAGTCTGAAAATCAGCTCGGTAGCATTTTGCCGGTTCAAAATATCTGGCGGAATGTTTTTTGGTAAATCCAATTCTGATGGAAAAGCTTGCCCTGGATTCGCAAGCAAGTCTTTGTATCGATCCGCAAACAGGTCGTTGAAAAAAGGAATGACGACAATTGCCTGTTTTGTGGGAGTAGTATTGACAACAAGAACTTGTCGTGTTGCCTGTAATTTGTCAATCTCACGCTGGAGCGGTGGAACGGGATCGGAAACGTAATCGACTAATGCAGGTTGATCGGCAAGATGATGTTCTGCATATTTTTTCAGATAAGAGCAGAAAGCTGTGTAATCGATTACTGCGCTCCCTTGCTTACTCGCAAAGAATTTCAGCAGCACGAGAATATTTGCACTTGTTGCCATACATTTATTTTATCACGAAGTGAAAAGTCTAACAAGTAGCGAGCGGCACTGCGAAGCAGGGCAAAAACAGTCCGGTGGACTGGCGCGAGTTTTCTGAAAGAAAACTCGGTAAGGTCAGTTTACTGACCGACAGTCTCCGAGCGGCTGTGCCGCGAAGGCGTGCGCGAGCGGAACAGGTGGTAATACATAGGCATAGATTATTTCCGCTTTTCACGCTATACTGTTTGTATGAAACGAATTATTCCCGCGATTTTCATTATTGTCGCCGCTCTTCTGGCATGTTTCCTTTTGATACGGCGTTTCTTTGTGGAGCGTACGATTGTGCAGCGGGCTCGTGTGGTAACTCCGCAGGTGGATTCCGTGGATTCAACAGTCAAGACAGATACTAAAGACACAGATAATTATGTGGAGACCTCGTTTATAACGCTTGCCCAAGATGAGACATTGCTTTCGACTGTGACGATGGATATTGACGGCGATGGCTATGACGACCAGATTAACGTGATAAAAACGGCAACGAGTCAGTTTATCGTTCTGGTTGTCGCGCTGTATAATCCTGAATCCGCAAAATATGAGCGTTCCGCATCGCTTGCGACCGTGGTTTCTCAGGTGCGTACCTTTGCCTGTACGTCTCTTGATGTGATTGGCGACCATCACAATGCGTTGGTCTATCAAGGTATCAGCCCGACGGGACATTCCGTGCTTCGCATGTATGTTGGTTCTCGCGACAAGCAAAAACACTTTCTGATTGATTGTATCGGTGATTTTGATACGGACGGCACAGTGTTTATCCAGCAGCTTGACCGTGACGAATCATATGCGCTTTCACAGGCACGTGGCATGAGTTTTCCGGTGTGGGTATACAGTTCTGAGACGCAGGCGGGGTCAACACGTACTGACCAGATTCAGACTGAATACAACTGGAGTGAAAAAGAGCGGAAGTATGTGATGGTCAGCCAGACAAGAGTGCCGGGAAGCAGTATTGCGGCAAAAGAGCTGGCGCGTATTCAAGACGGTACGGTGGAGACTTTTTCCCGCTTTTTGGACGGATTGTGGTATAAGACGGAGAACACTTCCAGCACTATACGGTATATTTTCTTTGACTCTTTTGCGCATGAAATCATTTTTGAGAACGGTGACAGTGAGGAAGTGTATTCGTGGCTGAACAGCAATTTACGTCGTGGCGGCATGTATTTTACTGCGGTGAACACATCGATTGAAAATTTGCAGCGGCGAGTGGATATTTCTTTGACAGGACTCGATGAGATACGCATTCGTCTGCAGGATGACGTTCGTATGCTCATCAGCGAAAGCACTTTGTGGGACGGCTCTTACAAAAAGATGTCCATTCAAAAAGACGGTGTAAAAGTCAGCGCAAAAAAAGATTCCTTTGAGTCAGTGTTCAGCGGAAAGTGGAAAATTTCAGACGGTACAGAACTTTCTTTTTCTGATGATATGTACAAGGTGTCTGGAACATATGTGTCTGATACAGGAAGATTTATGAAACTGATTATTTCCGGCACTCCGGTGGTTCAGTTTCGTTCTGACAGCAGTCGGCCGTATTTCCAGGAAAACTATATTTTTGAGTATCAGAAGGTTGAGAGAGAAGAAAAATCTGGTCGTCGCATGATAAAGAAAATGGTTGATGACACGAATACCGTGTTTTTTCATCATGTGATTGTACGTCCGGACGGTTATTATGTGACCGAAGAAAAACCGCTGGTGTTTACGCGAATAACCGAAGAAAATGAAAGTCAATAAAAAAATGGAGACGATATGATAGCAAGTCGAATGAAAAATCTGCATCCCTATGTTCCGGGAGAGCAGCCAAAAGACAGAGATTACATAAAACTGAACGCAAACGAAAATCCGTATCCGCCGTCACCACTGGTAAGCAAAACTGTGGCAAAGGCGGCAAAAAAATATGCTGCAAAAATGGCATTGTACCCAGACCCCGATTCCAATGAGTTGAAGGCTGCGATTGCCGACATGCTGAATAAGACGGGTGGCGTTCTGTGCCGTACTGAGCTGAAAGGCGGAAAAAAATCAGGAAGCGGCGCAGCATGTACTCCTTCCGCTACGGACAAAATTCCGTTTTCTGTTACGCCCGATATGATTTACTGCGGAAACGGCAGCGATGAGGTGCTGAGCTTTGTGTTCTACGCATTTTTTGACGGCGACCGTCCGCTGGTGCTGCCCAATTTTACCTACAGTTTTTATCCGGTGTACGCGGGCTTTTACAATGTTCCGCTCGACCAAGTGCCGCTCAAGGCGGATTGGACGCTGGACAAGGAAAAAATGCTATCCGATGCGAACGCACACGACACGAGCATCATTTTTGCGAATCCGAATGCGCCCACGGGAATTGCCCTGAGCCGCGACGAGGTGCGCAAGATGATTCAGGCTGCGCCAAAAGACCGTGTTTTTGTGGTGGACGAGGCATATGTGGATTTTGGCGGTGAGAGTTGCATTCCTTTGCTCGCAGAGTTCAGCAATCTGGTGATTGTGCGCACGTTCAGCAAAAGTTTGTGTGGCGCAGGTATGCGTCTGGGCTACGTGGTCGCCAGTCCTGAGCTGGTAAATCATATTACGACGGTAAAAAATTCGCTGAACCACTTTCCGATTGATTTTCTTTCGCAGCAGGGTGGAATCGCCGCGTGTAAAGATGCGGGCTACTATGCGCATTGTGCAAAACTGGTTGCCGTTGAGCGCGACAGATTCTGCGACTTTTTGCGTGAGCGCGGCTGGTTTGTCATTCCGAGCCAGACCAATTTTATCTTTGTCAAAAAAGATGGCGTGCGCGCGGAAGAGACTTATCGTAAAATCAAACAGGCTGGCATTCTTGTGCGCCATTTTTCCACGCCAGGCATTGAAGAATTCCTGCGTATCACAATTGGTACGCATGAGCAGATGAACGAATTAAAACGGGTGATGGATAATCTGTAGGAGGCAGAAAACTATATGAAATTTTTGGTTTTGTCGGATATTCACGGCGATACGGATGCGCTGGACAAGTTGGACGAGCAGTTTAAGGCGGCGGATGTGGTGCTTTTTGGCGGCGATTTTGCGAAATTTGAGCATACGGAGACTGCCGCCCCGGTGCTGGAAAAACTTTGCGCAAAGCATGAGACGATTTTTTCTGTGCTGGGTAACTGCGATGAGCCTGACTTTTTGGAAAAAATCGAAGGAAAAGATATCAGCGTGCAAGGAAGCCTTGTTTACCATGACGGACTTGCGTTTGCCGGAAGTGGTGGCGGCTCAAAGTTTACGGGCACGACACCCTACGAGCGCACGGAAGAAGAGCTGACCGGCGATTTTGATGTGGTGGCGAACGCAAAAGAAGGTGCCGACGAAAACGGTCACTGGAACAATCTGATTTTAATTATGCACAATCCGCCGAAAGACACCAAATGCGATATGATTCCGAACGGCGTGCACGTGGGAAGCGAAAAATTGCGCGCCTTTATCGAAAAGACCGCTCCGCTTGCGGTGATTACAGGACACATCCATGAGAGCGCGGGAATCGACAAAATTGGTGACACGACGGTGATAAATCCCGGCTCCCTCGCAGAAGGAAAATACGCTTGGCTTGAAGTAGAAAAAAATAGCACGGGCACATGGACTGTGACGAAAGCAGAGCTTTGTCAGCAAAAATAGTAATTCATACTGACCGCATTCTTCTGTGATAACGTAAAAATGCGGTCTGGTTGTGAATCGTTATCTCGTTGTACGGCACACACGGAAGCCCATGTAATCGTAGTATTCGTTGGGGTCGTATTTGTAACGGTCGCCGGCGTAGGGGAAGGGCGTGTATTGGCTCCAGCTTCCGCCGCGGCTGACACGCTGATGTCCGTATGCGGCTCCGATGGCACGTAAGCCCGGCTCAATGTCGATGTAAGTGCCGTACCAATCCCAGCAGAATTCAAGGACATTGCCGCCCATGTCGAACAGTCCCATTGCATTGGGATTTCCGCTTCCTGCGGCGGGTGGCGCATCATCGGTGAACGGTGTGCCGGCGGTGCCTACGAGATGTGTGCCCTCCGCATTGTTTGCCGTCCAGCTTACTTCTTCTTCAGGAATTGACGGGTCGTTAAATCCGTCTTTATCAACTTGACCGCTTACGGTTCCGCCGCTCTGCCATCCGCTTTTGGTTTTGCGTGCGGCATATTCCCATTCGGCTTCGGTGGGAAGTCTCCAGCCTCTTGCGTTCCAATTGCAGTCTGCCAAATCAAGTTTTGCGGTGTCCTCGGAATCTTTGAGAATTTCGCCTTTGTATGTGTAGCAGGGGGTAAATCCGCAGTATTCGCTGTAAGCGTTGCACCATACAACTGCGTCATACCAAGAAATCATCGTGACAGGCTGGTGCAGTCCCAGTGTGGTCGGTTTTGCGCCACGTTTACCCATGGAGCCTTCCTGACCGGGTCGGGCAAAATGATAGCCTTTTTTTTCTGCGGCGGTGCGGACGATGTACCAGAGCGCATAGGTGGTCTCATAGCGGTTCATCAAAAATGGTGTGACCCAGCGTTTTGCCGTATAAGACTGGCTTCCATCTCCAATCACAAACACATCGTATTCTGCGCCGTCGGTGGGACCTAAACGAACCGTGTCGAGCGGGTTAAAATTGTCTTGTGCGGAAACTGTCGCGGCGGCAAGCAAAAACAGTGCGCCTGCGATACATTTTTTCAGTGCATTTTTCTGCTGTGCGAATGTGCCAGCTTTTACTTCTTTTTTCTCCATTTGAGACTCCATCGGCCTTTTTTTCTCTTGAGTGGTGAAATTTCCATCAAAATATAGGCAATAATAAAAGTCGTTATACACAAAAAGGTTATAGCGATAACGCCTTCCCATGTAGTCTCTGCACCCCACGGCAAGCGGATATTCATGCCCATAAAACTCGTGATAATCGTTGGAATGGCGAGAGCGATAGAAAACACGGTGAGCCGTTTCATGACCATGTTCATGTTGTTGCTGATAACGGAAGCGAAAGTATCCATCGTGCCTGCCGTAATCGTGCTGTAGGTGTCCGCCATTTCCATAGCCTGACGGCTGTCAATTTCTACGTCGTCCAGCCATTCGCGGTCATCTTCGTCAAGTGTGAGGATGCGGGTCTTGCGGATTTTTTCAAGCAACTGCTGATTACTACGCAGCGAAGTCGCAAATGTGGTCAGTGATTTTTCCATGTTCAGAAGCTGAATCAATTCGCTGTTTGCGATGGACTCCTGCAATTCCTGTTGGATGCTGTTTGTGCGTCGGTTGATTTCTTTCAGGTAGCGCAAAAACATCGTGTCCGCGCGGCTCATGATTCTGATGATAAACGCAGGAAAATCGGTGAGGGTCAAATCTTTGATGCGGTTTGCGGATATGTCTTTTAAGACTTCGCAGTTTGTCCAGCAAATCGTGATGATTTTATCGGGAACCATGATGATGCCCACGGGAGCCGTAAAATACTGGAGAGGTGCTTTTGGCTGGAATACGGGCAGACGGAGAATTGCCAGCACGTAATTATCTTCCTTCTCAATACGGGCAAGCTCATCGGGGTCGAGAATATCGAGCATCTGCTCATGATCAATCTTGTAAGTCTCTTCCAGCTCGCGCATTTCATCGGACGTGACGTTACGAGCGTCCACCCAGACGCGCTCTTGTGAGTCGAGTTCTTCTTGTTCCTTGCGGACAAATACGCCATCGTCCTGTTGCCAAAGATAAACCATCGGATAATTTTACTCCGCTTATGCAATGGAGATTTGAATTATACAGTCCACCTTTTGAAATATTCTGACCTTTATTGTAAAAAATGACCGATTTTGCGTTTTGAAGCCTATATATAAGTGTCAGCGCGCCAAAAGCGTGTGCTGATTTGAGAGGTGAAGTATGAAACAGAGAATCGGTGTTTTGTCGGCATTATTTTTGCTTGTAATGCGAGCAGGACTGCCGGCGGAATCAGGAGTCTCGCAAAAAACAATTTCAAAAACGGTGGTGTCCTACGATTTTACGTCGCGGGACATTGGTGAGATTTTGTTCGCAGTGTCTCAATATGAGGGCTTCCCAGTGACGGCTGATGACACGGTGTTTGGAACGGCGGATTTTCGGTGTGCGGGTGAAGACTTTGATACAGCGTTTGAATCTTTTTTGAAAAAGAACCGCCTGTATGTGACAAAGACTGAAACTCAGTGGACTGTGAGCAAAATCTTTATCCAGCGGCGAAACGATGAATTTTCAGTGGATGCCATGGATGTGAGCCCGGAACGGATTTTTGAGCGGGTCGGTACGGAATGTGGTATCTGCATTGTGGGTGAGAATCTTCCGCAGGTAAAACAGAGCGTCCACACGGGGTTTTGTTCGGAACATGAATTGGTGCATAGACTTGCACTTTTGTGCGCTGGTTTTGAGGCGGTCGCTGAAAAGACGGGGTTCTATCGCATTGTGCGCGTGGGAAGCGGACAGACCATTGGCGCGAATCAGACGGCGGGGCGTGCGGATTTTACGCTGAATGATGACGGAACTTTTTTGTGTGATGTGCAGAATGCCCCGCTTGGCTTTGCGCTGGAAAAATTATGCAAGCTGGCAGAAAAACGATTTTGCATTGTGTCGGGTGGCGAGGGGAAAATTGTGCGCGCGGACTTTGACGGAAAGCATTTTTTTGACACGCTTACGGTGCTTTGTTTGCAGGGAGGCGCGGAGGCAGTGTTGCATGACGGTGTGTACTATGTGTTCGCCTCAAAGAATGCGCGGGAAAAAATGACGGGCGCGGGAAAAGAATGGAAGTGGCTCAAACTTTCGCACCGTAAGCCGCAGGAATTTATTTCGCTTGCGGCAAAACGATTCCCCGGAACGGAACTGATTGCGGTGAATGAGCAAGGCGATGTGCTGTACCGCGCCGATGAAGCGGAGCAGGCAGAAATGGCGGCGTTTGCGTTGAACACGGATGTTGCGCTTCCAGTGCATTTGGTGCAGCTGCAGTTTCTTCGTACCGCAGATTTTATGGCGCATCTTCCGCCTTTTGTTGAAAAAAGTCAGATAACGGACAGCGGACACGGAGACAGTTTCTATTTTATGGGCTCGGAAACTGTGTATCAGCGTCTGCTCAAAGAATTGAAGGTGCTTGATAAGCCTGTAGCGCGGATTTCGTACGATTTGCTGATTATGCAGTATCAGAAGTCAAAGGAAACTGACTGGTCGGCGCATCTTTCGGCGAACAGACTCAAATTGGGCGACATGAACACGGCTTCTGCGGTGCTGGGCAGCGTAATGGATTTGAGTCTGGATGTGGTGGGTGTGTTCGGACTTCATTTTGCGGCGGAACTACAGGCGGCAATCAATGATTCTAAGGCGCGGGTGTTTGCGGACACCACATTGAATGGCGTAAGTGGCAGCACGATTTCCTTTCAGAACACGAACACGTACCGCTATCGTGACAACAATCTTGACCCTGAGACGGGAAAGCCGGTTTATTCGGGAATCACAAAGGAAATCGCTTCGGGCTTGAAACTGGAAGTGACGGGAACGGTGACTGGCGACGGCATGATTACGAGCAAAATCACCGCATCTATGTCGCGGCAGGGAACAGACACTTCTTCTACGACGGGAAATCCGCCGCCCACCAGCGAAAAGGTGATTACCACCGAAGTGCGTGCGCGGAGCGGGGAGCCTGTCGTGCTGAGCGGCTTGATTCAAAATGAAGAGATTGAGTCTGAGTCGCGTGTGCCATTTTTGTCAAAGATTCCGCTTTTGGGCTTGCTGTTCAAGGCGAAGAATACGTCAGCGGAAAAAACTGAGCTGGTGATTTATCTGGTTCCCAGTTCGGAGTCAGGATTCAAAAAGACGGAAAAAGAGACTGCTGATTTTGAAAAACAGGAGATGATGCGCCTGTACAAGGAGTTTGTGCTATGAGCGAAAAAGAATTTGTACTTTCTACGCCATTTTCCTTATACAACGAGACCGTGGTGCTCACAAGCAGAGACGATTCTATTGTGTTCGGGCTTTTGGATTGCACGAACGAGGAATTGAAGGAACGGCTCGCAAAGTCAGCGGCGAATTTTTTTCGGGGAAGCGGAAAAGAGGGCACTTGCGAATTTGTTGGCATTACTCGCGAAGAATTTGAGCGCATAGCGTCAATGCAGTACGGATTGACTTCAGATGACAAAAAAGCAAAAACGACGCGCGGACAAGACAAGGACAGCAGTTATCATGCGGCGGTTTTGCTTTTTGATTCGCTTTTGGACGAGGCATGTAAGAACGGTGCGACTGATATTCATATAGAAGAAAATCGAGTTCGGTTCCGTTTGCAAGGTGTGTTGACGCAGGTGTGTAGTCTTGCTCCTGAGCGCAGCCGCGAATTGGTACGGCGGATAAAAATGCTTGCCAAACTGGATGTGCTGAATTCACAGAAAGGACAGGACGGGCAGTTTGTGGTGACCAAACAGGTGACGGCAGGAAAGAAAATTGCTGACGGCGGACAACTTTTTGTGCGCGTCTCCATTATTCCTGTTTTGAGCGGCACAGATGAAGGCATGGCGGAGAGCGTTGTGCTTCGTCTGCTTGACCCTGCGCGAGTTCCGCTTGATTTTGCCGCGTTGGGATTTTTACCGGAACAATGCGCGCTTTTAAAACAATTTGCCGCGCTTAAAAACGGCTTGGTTTTACTTTGTGGCGCGACTGGTTCTGGAAAGTCCACCACGGCGGCGGCATTGCTTACGGCGATTTCAAAAGACGGGCGACGAAAAATCATCACGATTGAAGAGCCGCCGGAATATGTGCTTGGCGGAGTCACACAGATTGCGGTGGACAGCCGTTTTGGAATGAATTTTTCAGACGCGCTACGGCTGGTGTTCCGTCAGGACCCCGATGTGATTTTTATCGGAGAAATCCGCGATGAACAGACGGCGCGGACAGCGGTGCAGGCGGCGGTGACGGGGCACTTGGTGTTCGCGACGATGCATACGGGCGGCTTTTACGAGACAGTGGTGCGGCTCGGACAATTGGGCACGGACACAAAAGAAATCTCCACGGTTTTGAGGGGCATTATCGTGCAGGAATTGGAAAGCGACGGCAAAAAAATCAGCTTGCACGCACAAGTTCTGCGCATCAACGAACAGATTTCATGGTCGTTGTGCAGCGCAGAAAAATCACAGGACATACAAAACTTAATGCAGGAGGCAGTGATATGACGGAATCGGCAGTACAGTTGGGCTTTACAAGCCGTTTGTCGGAATTGATGGCGCATGGAGTTCCCGTCCGTAAGGCGGTGCGGGATATCGGCTCGGCGTGCATGGCGGGGCAAAAAATGCAGTCCTTGTGCGCGGAAATTGGCAGGGGGCTTGAAGAAGGGCGCACATTGTCTTCGGTGCTCGCTTCTTGTGCGACGGTCAGTTTTCCACGCTGGTACACGGCATTTGTGGGCGCGGCGGAACAAAGTGGCTGCGTGGGCGAGACATTTTCATTTTTGTCTGAGACTATGCGGACGCGGCACAAGGCTTTCTCGTCATTTGTCAGCGCATTGGTGTATCCCGCTGTGGTGATGGTGCTCTGTTTTGTGGCTTCGGTGTGGGCGGTGTGCATGTATCCCGCTTATTTTGCCAATGACAGCCTTACATATGAGAACGGCGCGGCAGGCTCATTCTTTTTGAGCGGAGTATTTTTGCTGTGCGCCGTGTTCTTTTCGGTACTTGTGCTCAAATTGGTGACGCAACCGAATCCCTGCGTATCGCTGATGCATGTTCTGGGATTTTTGACGGGGAACGGAACATCTTTGCGCGAGTCATTGGAATGCGCTGTGCCCGTCGTGGAGAAAAATGAACGGCTCTGTGATGCGGTGCTGGAAATCAGAGAACGATTGCTGCAGGGCGAGCCAGTGGAAAAGGCTTTTTCCGAGCAGTTGGAATACGCGGGCTTCGGTTCTGCGGCAAAAATCATTGCTTCCCATGTTGCATTTGCGCAGTCGGATAGCGAAAGCAATGTGTTCGAGCGGACTGCAAAAACATTGACGCAAAAAGCGGAGAAATTGCGCGCTTCTGTGCTTTCGTGTGAGCAGCCAGTTCTTTTGTGCTGTGCCGCAGTCTACATGGTGATTCTGCTCAAAAATACGCTGATGCCCTATCTGATTGGCGGAGGAACGGGGATATGAAAAAACGAAAAATGCTGCGCACTGGAAAAAAGTTTTTCAGAAAGCGCAGAATACATTTCTTTTGCAAAAGTCGCGTTCGTGCGAATGCTGTCGATGCAGGTTTTACTTATGTAGAGACATTGGCGGTGCTTGCGGTGACGGCTGTGCTGGCAAGTCAGGTGACGGTGGCATCTCATGCGCTGATGCAACGGTCGCGGGTGGCGGGCACACGAACTCAAATTGAGAGTTTTCGTGTCGCATTGCAGTCCTATTATGTGGATTGCGGCTCATTTCCCACGGAAGAGCAGGGCTTGCAGGCCTTATGGGAAAAGCCGTTGTTGGAGCCTGTGCCCGAAAACTGGGATGGTCCATACACCGACAAGGCTGTTCCTAAAGACCCGTGGGGCATGGCATATCGCTATGTTGTTTCAGGAAGTCCCGCTTTGCCGCCAGGAACACCGGACGGGCTGCCTTTTGTCATTTATTCATTGGGTGCGGACAAAAAAGAAGGAGGAAATGGACATGACAAAGACATTATTTCATGGGAATAAAAAACGGTCTCAAAATAATCAGCTTGGAAGACGAGTCTGCAAAAGGCTTGGCATACGGCTTGGCAGGGCAGACGAAGGATTCTCGCTTTTCTGTACGCTCTGGGTGCTTCTGGCTCTCTCGTTTGTCTGTACATCCGCTTTGTCCGCAGTCAAATTGCATCATGATTTTGTTCTCCGTAGCGCGCACCATTTTTATGCGGCTCTTGAGCAAGAAAATGAGAAATGGAGCGATGAACTGCAACGCGCGGGCTTTGGGGAGGCGGTACATGCGGTTGATTGAAGTGGCGTGCTCTGCGCTTTTGCTTACATTTTTTACGGGAATATGCGCTTCGGCGGCGCGTCCGGTGGAAAGACTGGTGCGTGAGAGTGAGCGCGCGTCCTGGAATCTTTCTCGCGACAGATTCATAGCGGACAGTTTTCGTCACTTGTGCGAGGGGACGGTCAGCAGGACGCAAATTGAAGACTGGTGCCACCTCTGCAACGGATTGTACCCAAAAGCGATGGTTTCTGTCTCGCAGGCGGGATTTTCTACGGACGGCAAACGCATTTTTTCCTGTACGTGGAACACTCTGCAAGGAACGCAACAAGTGCTTGCGGCTCAAGACTAAAAAAATGGAGGGCATATGAAAAAAACAGTGGTTCAGACTTGTGATTACGATTTTTATACGATGCGCCTGCCACTTTCCGTTATTCGTCGGCGAAAGCGGTCGGTGTTTGTGCGGCGTGAACTTGAAAGACGACATCCGCAGTTTTCGGAAAAATGCTGCGCTGATACAAAATATTTGTTCAGACGGGGAAAACTGATGGCAGAAGTCGCTGTGATGGACACGTTGCGGTTGGCAGAATACAGGAAGAGATTCCCTGATAAACGACTTTTTTTGGAAGGAAAGCCCGACCGTGCTGTATTTGCGCGTCGTCATGGAAACTTAGGAAAAGCAATTTTCATGGCTGTGGCAGGAGTGTGCGCGCTGTTCGGCTGGAAGTATATGAAACCGCAGCAGGAACAAACTGTTACCGAAGAGCCGGTTGCCGTTGCTGCTGCCGCGGTGCTTCTTACACCGGAAAAATTATTGGCATCGATTTTGTCTTGTATCAGCAGAAAGGGTGGTTGTGTTACGGCACTTAAATGGCAGGCAGGAAACTGTACCTTTTCGGTTACAGGCTGTCACCCAGAAGACATTGCGCCCGATACCGCTTGTGCTGTCTCTTATGCGCATAATGAGCCGCGCTTTGAGTTAAAAATGCCGGTCGCTTATACCAATGCCTTGCTTGCGGGCGGCGACAATCAGTTTCTTCCGCATGTAAGAAATCAGCTCCTCAAAAGTGGAATCGTTATTCTTCGAGAAGAGGCTGGTGCGAAGGATGTGAGCATCCAAATGTTCTGCAAGCATGAGCGCGTTTCGGACGCTTTGAAAATATGTGCGGAACAAAGCGATTTACATCAATGGCATGAGCGGGCGATTCAGCTGCAAAGCAATGACAGCGGTTGTGACATACGGTTGAGTTTTTCTGCGGGCGCACGATTTTATGAGGAGTTATCGCCGTTTCAAGTGATTGCGACTTACGCATCTGTATTTGTCCCGAAACAACAAGAAGAAAAAATTGTTCCGCGAAACAGACGTGCTGAAGAGATGGTTGTCAGCAGAGAAAAAATTGGAGAAATAAAGCGAATAAATGGCGAAATCTTTTCTTATTACCGACTCCACGACGGAAGCATTGTCTGTGAGCGGGCGCAGTGACAGGAGGAAAATAGAAATGTACAGAACAAGAAAATCTGTGGTAAAGCGCGGTATTGTCTGTGCGGCAATGTTATTGCTGCTGACTTCCTGCGCGTCAACAAAATATGAAGGTACGGCGGCATGCGTCGGACGTGTCTGCGGACTGCATGGCGAGCCAGTTGAAAATTATCAGGTCTCATTTTGTTTGGGGCATTGTGCGGTGACGGGAAAAAACGGCATGTTTTTGATACCTGAAATTCGCGCCGGAACATATACGCTCAAGGGAAAAGGAACGGGCTGGACATCAGTTGAAAAAGAAGTGTCCTTTATCGACAGGCGGAGCATTGTTTGCGTGCAAGTCGAGCCGATTTCAGCCGTGTATCAGCGCGTGGAGTCTTTGCTGCGGTCAGGTTTGTTCGACGAGGCTGATTCCCTGCTGAAAAAAGAAAAGGTCTCCAACGCAGAGTCAAAATTGTATCAGTTTTATCAACAGGTGATTGACTATTGCCGCTCGCCTTCAGACCGAAAAATGCGAAAAATCTCTGAAAAAGTAATGGAGGAAACGAAGTATGAATTGTAAGGCATTCTTTTTTATGCGCCGTTTTTTGCTGATGATAAGCGTGTCCGTGTGCTTTGGATTGATGCAAGGTTGCTCCACGCTGGAAAATCTGGACTGCCCCTATGTCATAGATAATCCGCACGTGGAAATCGGACAAAAATACACTTACCACAAGTATGCGGGCGCGTATTTGACGGTTTACAACGACTCCAAAAAAACGATTCAGAACTATACGGTCTCATTCATGTTATATGACAGCGACGGCAATGTTCCGTTTACGGGCACAAACTGTGTGGTGGCGAAATGCAACGCTCCTATTGGACCGCAGCAAGAAGAGACTTTCATCGTAAATCTTGACTCGTTCATTTCATTTGTGCCCGATGAGCCGTTTGAGATGGACTTTTTGTATCTGCGGGAAATCGTGTATGCGGATGGCTCTTCATGGAAAGACCCGTTTGGTATGTATGCGGTGAGGGAGGCCAACGAATGAAAAAAAATCTCTTGCATTCAGTTCTTTTAGCGGCGGCGTTGATTTTTGCGCTGACCGCCTGTTCCGTTCAGTTGGAGCCGTCAAATGCGCTGTCTGCGGAACAGACGGAAACATTTCAGCCTGATAACAAAAACGATGGAACGGGTCAAAGCGAAAATACGACGGAACAGCACTCCGACCCGATTCCGATTTCTGAGCGTGAGGATCGCGTGCCAAGTGATGACGAGTCCGCTGTTGTTGACGATGAGATTGACCCTACGCTGATTCCTCCAGAGCCAGAACCCGAACCGGAGCCTGAGCCAGAACCTGAGCCAGAACCTGAG